>CAYFTI010000148.1:0-5794 GCA_964346065.1 uncultured Hyphomicrobiaceae bacterium | reverse complement strand
GCGGCAAGGCCAATCCGGAATCGGAATTCGACGTTCTGGAGGTCTTCCAGGTCACGCCGCGTGAAAAGGTCACCTACGATCCGGAACTTCTCGGCGGCGAGTTGGGCCCGTACAACGACGGCGTTTAATCCTCGACCTTGTAAAATCAGAGACGTCGGCCCTCGCTTGGGGGCCGGCGTGCATGCCAGGCGTTTCCTAGTCTGAGCGGAGATCGGAACAGCGATGGATGTCTTTCTCCTCCAGTTATTGAACGGCCTCGACAAGGGCGGCGCTTACGCGATGATCGCGCTGGGCCTGACCCTCATTTTTGGCACCCTTGGCGTCGTCAACTTTGCGCACGGCGCGCTGTTCATGCTCGGCGCGTTCTGCGCTGTCACCTTCAACGAGATCGTTGCAGCACAGAAAGTTACACTCGACCCGACCCAGACGACCGCATGGGGCACGCCGGTAGAGGTCAAAACTCCTTACGCTGAAATATGGTTTGGCGACTTCGGCCGGTTCATCGTCGAGTATTCCGTGCCGGTGTCCATAATTCTCGCGATCCCGGTCATGCTGCTGATCGGCTTCGTGATGGAGCGCGGGCTGGTACGCCATTTTTACAAGCGCCCGCACATCGAGCAGATCCTGGTGACATTCGGATTGGCGATCGTTTTGCAAGAAATCGTCAAATTGTTCTACGGCGCGAACCCGATTCCGCAGCCAGCGCCAGGCCCTGTTGCAGGCGCGCTCGATATTGGCTTGCTGTTCGGGTTCGAGCCCAATCACATCGTCTATCCTTACTGGCGGTTGATCTATTTTCTCTTTTCGGCTCTCGTGATCAGCGCGGTATTTGCTTTCCTGCGGTTTACGACCTTCGGCATGGTGGTGCGCGCCGGCATGGCCGATCGCGAGACAGTGACCCTCTTGGGGATCAATGTCGACCAGCGTTTCACCATCGTTTTCGCCATCGCCGCAATGGTGGCGGGCCTTGCCGGGCTGATGTACACCCCCATACTGAGCCCAGACTATCACATGGGCATGGATTTTCTGGTGGTAAGCTTCGTGGTCGTGGTGGTCGGCGGTATGGGTAGCCTGACCGGGGCGGTCGCGGCCGGCTTCCTGCTCGGCATTCTGCAAAGCTTTGCATCGCTGAACGAGGTCACGTCGATCCTGCCCGGCATTAACCAGATCATTCTGTATCTGGTGGCGATCATCGTCCTGCTCGTGCGTCCGCGCGGGTTGATGGGCCAAAAAGGCGTGATGGAGACTTAGAGAGCCATGACCAAGATGTTCGTTGGCAGCGATTCCACCCGCAGCGACCTGCTGTTGCTGCTTGCATTTGCAATCGTCGTGCTGCTCGGGCCGTATATCCTCGCGCCGATCGGCGCCGGCTATCCGGACTTGCTCCAACGTTTTGCGATCTTCGGCATCTTCGCTGTGGGCTTCAACATTCTGCTCGGCCTGACCGGATACCTGTCGTTCGGGCACGCGGCGTTCCTTGGCGTCGGCTCCTACACCGCCGTCTGGTCGTTCAAGCTGCTCTCCATGAACCCGATCCTCGCCATCATTTTCGCCACGTTGATGGGCGGGGTGTTCGCAGTGGTTATAGGCTATATCTGTCTACGCCGCGCGGGGATCTACTTCGCAATTCTGACGCTCGCTTTCGCGCAGATGAGCTACAATCTCGCGTATTCCGTTCTGACCCCGATTACGAATGGCGAAACGGGCCTTCAGCTTACCCAGGCTGATCCGCGCATCCTCGACACCTGGTTCGGGATCGAATACGGCGCAGCCCTGCCGGTCTCGAGCCTGTTCGGCATCGAGATGAGCGGGTATTCCGGCTTCTATTTCTGTGCTGTCGTGCTGATCCTCTGCTTTTATCTGTCCATAAGAATTTTCCGCTCGCCATTCGGCATGAAGCTGCGTGCCATCAAGTCGAATCAGAGTCGGCTGACGTATGTGGGCATCAATCCCAAGCCGTACACGCTTGCGGCGTTCATCATTTCGGGTATGTATGCCGGGCTGGCGGGTGGTCTGATGGCGGTCACGGATCCCCTCGCCGGGGCCGAACGCATGCAGTGGACTGCGAGCGGCGAGGTCGTGCTAATGACCATTCTCGGCGGCGCAGGCACCCTGCTTGGGCCAGTGATCGGAGCAGGTATCATCAAATACTTCGAAAACATCTTTTCGTCGTTCAACGAAGGGCTTTTGATGGATGCCTTCTCGTTCCTGCCAACATGGCTGCAGGACGCCGTTGTGGCCACGGTCAGCCTGTTTGTCGGCGAGGGTTGGCATCTGACCCTCGGACTGGTCTTCATGGCGATCGTGATCTTCCTGCCGGGCGGTCTGATGGAGGGGTTCAGCCGGCTGGTGAAGCTGTTCACGCGCCCGCCGGATCAAGGCAAGCGCGAGAGCGCGCCTGCCGCGCGTCCCCAGCCTGCGGAGTAGGGAGAGAGTTCCGTGGCCATGCTCGAAGTTAAGGACCTGAGCAAGAACTTCGGTGGCGTACAGGCGCTGAGTGACGTGAATCTCAGCATCGGCGAAGGCAGCGTCCATGCGATCATCGGACCGAACGGGGCCGGGAAGTCGACGCTGCTGAACTGCATGGTCGGCCGGCTGATGCCAGATAGCGGCACCGTTACCTTCGCAAAGCACTCGATCCTGGGGTTGAAGCCCTACCAGATCAACCAACTTGGCGTGGCGCGCGTGTTTCAGACGCCGGAAATCTTCTCCGATCTGACGCTTCTCGAAAATGTCATTGTCCCGACGCTCGCCAAGCACGACGGCGCCTTCAATTTCCACGCCTGGGAGCGCATCGACGCGCGCAAGGACATCATGCAAGAAGCCGAAGACGTGCTCGAAGAGGTCGGCCTCTACAAATACAAGGACCTGACCGCGGGCAGCCTTTCGCGCGGCGACAAACGCCGTTTGGAGATGGCGATGTGCCTCGTTCAGCACCCCAAGCTTCTTCTGCTCGACGAGCCGACTGCCGGCATGTCCCGCGCGGATACCAACGCGACCATTGACCTGCTCAAGCGCATCGGGGAGCGCCGCATCACCAAGGTTGTCATCGAGCACGACATGCACGTTGTGTTCTCTCTTGCGCAAAAGATATCGGTAATGGCGCAGGGCACCGTGCTTGTCGAAGGCGAGCCGAACGCCATCAAAGGCGATCCAAAAGTTCAGGAAGCCTATCTCGGAGGGGCCCATCTATGAGTGAGCAAAGCGCGCCGCTGGGTGGTGTCAATTTCACCAAGGACCGGGCGCCGGCCGTTGAACCGGTGCGGTCCCAAGGCGGCCAGCGCGCCTATTTTTCGGCCTGGGAACTGCACGCCTATTACGGCGAAAGCTATATCGTCCAGGGCGTGAGTTTTGATGTTCGCGAAGGCGAGATCCTCGCCCTGCTGGGGCGCAATGGCGCGGGCAAGACCTCGACGCTGCGTACCATCGCCCGCCTCGACAGTCCGCAGTTGACCCATGGCGAGATCTGGCTGGATCACAAGCCGCTCCACCAGATGCGCGCGCACGACGCCTCGCGCGAAGGCCTCGCGCTCGTGCCGGAGGATCGGCGGATCATCCCCGGGCTGACGGTCGAAGAAAACCTGAGGCTGGCGCAAATCTCTGGCCCGCGCGGCTGGAGCTTCGAGCGTATCTATGAAAGTTTCCCGCGTCTTGGTGAGCGCCGCTGGCAGGAAGGGGTAACGCTGTCGGGCGGCGAACAGCAGATGCTGGCGATCGCGCGCGCCCTTGCCCAGGACATCAAGCTTCTGCTGCTTGACGAGCCTTACGAAGGGCTTGCGCCGGTGATCGTGCAGGAAATCGAGCGTATTCTCGAGGACATCAAGAGCCTTGGTATCACGACCGTGATCGTGGAGCAGAACGCGATTGCCGCGCTGCACCTCGCGGATCGCTGCATCATTCTTGATATGGGCCAGGTCGTGTTTGACGGCACTGCTCAAGAGGTGATCGACAGCGAGGAACTGCGCCAGCAATATCTGGCGCTTTGAGCGTGCCCTCACGCGGGTCGCCCGAGTCTGCAGGTCGAGCACTACTCGTGCGTTAAAAAGACCTCGGCGAGCCCGTTGCTTTGGCTCATGGCCTCCCATACATTCAGTGCGGCATGGAGGCGGCTGTTCTTTTGGACAGCCGCGGCCACATTCCCGGGTGTCTATGATGTGCACGTCCCGCTCAGCCTTCCGCGCTTTCGCTCTGATTTGCCTCGCTCTCGGTGCGGTTCTGCTTGCGCTGAGCGACGCCGGGACCCGTGCGCAGGACACCGTCGAACCGCTGACGACCAAGCGCGCCCTGATCATCGAGATTGACGGGGCGATTGGTCCGGCGACCACGCGGCTGATCGAGAACGGCCTTGAAACTGCGGCCGAGCGAGGCGCAACGCTTGCGGTGCTGCGGATGGACACGCCGGGCGGCCTGGTCACCAGTACGCGGGACATCATTCGCGAAATCACCGGCTCGCCCGTCCCTGTGGTCGGTTATGTAGCGCCGTCCGGCGCACGCGCGGCGAGCGCGGGCACCTACATCATGTACGCCACCCATGTCGCCGCGATGGCGCCGGGCACGAATATCGGCGCGGCCACGCCGGTCCAGATGGGCGGTTCGCCGAGCCTGCCGACGTCTCCGAACGAGCCGCAGAACCAAGACAATGGTGAAGAAGACAACTCAGGCGGAAACGGGAACGACGAGGGAAGTAACGGCGAAAAACAGTCCGAAGGACAAAGTCAGCCCGACGATCCTTCAAAGGCCAAAGCCGTCAACGACGCGGTGGCCTTGATCCGCAGCCTCGCGGAACTGCGCGGCCGGAACGCGGAGTGGGCCGAAAAGGCCGTCCGCGAGGCCGCCAGCATCTCCGCGAGCGAGGCCCGGGAAAAGGGCGTGATCGAAATCGTCGCGACCAGCATGACCGACCTGATGCAGCAGGCTGACGGCCGGACCGTCGAGATCGGCGGCACAGAGCGCACGCTCGATACCGAGGGTATCCAGCTGGAAACATTCGAGCCGAGCACGCTGACCGAGGTTCTCGGCATCCTCGCGAACCCGAATGTCGCTTTCATCTTCATGCTGGTGGGCATTTACGGGCTGATCTTCGAGTTCGCCAATCCCGGCACGATCGGCCCCGGCGTCATCGGCGTGATCTCCCTCGTCATCGGGCTTTACTCCCTCAACCAGCTGCCGCTGGACTATGCGGGACTGACGCTCCTGCTGCTGGGGCTGGCGTTCATGGTCGCGGAGGCGCTGACGCCAACGTTCGGGATATTGGGCTTTGGCGGGCTCGCCGCCTTCATCATCGGCTCGCTGTTCCTGATCGACACGGATGTGCCGGAATATCAGCTCTCCACCGGCGTGATCGCCGGAACGGCGCTGGCGAGCGGGCTGCTGCTCGTCGTGGTTCTGGGCTACGCCTGGCGCTCGCAGACGCGCAAGGTCACGGCAGGTCCGAACCCGTATGTGGGCGAATCGGTCACAGTGCTGGAATGGTCGAACGGCGAAGGCTATGTCCGGGCGCAGGGGGACCGTTGGCACGCGCGCGGCGATGTCGATGTGGCGCCGGGCGATAAGGCGGAAATCAAGCAGATCGAAGGGCTGACGCTCGTGCTTGGAGCGCGCGAGAATGCGCGCAACTCTGGCTGACCCTCATTCGTTGATCATCAGGTTTTTTCATTAAAGGAGCCTCTCCATGCAGTTCCTCCAGGTCGACGCCATCGCCCTTCTCGTCCTTGCGGGCCTCATCATCTTCCTGCTCAGCTCCGCGATCAAGATCCTGCGCGAGTACGAGCGCGGCGTCGTGTTCACGCTGGGC
>CAYFTI010000147.1:0-5924 GCA_964346065.1 uncultured Hyphomicrobiaceae bacterium | reverse complement strand
CGGTCTCGATATCCGGGCCTTCGGCCACCTCGAAGCCCATATCGGCGAAGATCTCCGTGACCTCGTCCCAAACCTGGCTGAGCGGATGGATACGGCCCTCAAGCTGTGGTCCGAGCCGCACCGGCAGCGTCACGTCGGCCTTTTCACGCGCCAGCCTGTCAGCCAGCTCTCGCTCCTTGAGGTCGGCCTTGCGTGTCTCGATCGCGTCCGAGACCTTCCGCTTGAGCGTGTTGGCCGCCTTGCCGAATTTCTGCTTCTCTTCGGGTGGCAGGCTGCCGATCTGCTTGGTCAGCGCCTGGATGTCGCCGTTGCGGCCGAGCAGCTCCACCCGGACCGCTTCGAGTTCGGAGAGATCGGCGGCGCCGCGCACCCGCTTGAGGGCGGATTTTTCCAACGCCTTGAGATCCTGGCCGGATGAGGTGACGGCGCTCATCGTGTTCCCGTCCGCTTTTTGAAATACGAGCGCTCCGGCGGGCGTCGGGTTCGCTGCCGGAGCGAGAGGCGGCTTGGCCGTTTACGCCGGGATACCTGGCTCAGGCGCTGACCGCGTCCCGCGCCTTGGTCACCAGCGAGGCGAAGGCATCGGGCTCGCGCACCGCGAGATCGGCCAGAACCTTGCGGTCCACCTCCACACCAGCCTTGGAGAGGCCATGAATGAAGCGGCCATAGGTCATGCCGTGCTCACGCGCCGCCGCATTAATGCGCTGGATCCACAGCGCGCGGAAATTGCGCTTGCGGGTCTTGCGGTCACGATAGGCGTATTGTCCCGCCTTCTCGACGGCCTGGTTGGCGACGCGAAAAGTATTCTTGCGCCGGCCATAATAGCCCTTGGCGGCCTTGATGACCTTGCGATGGCGGGCGTGGGTCGTCACGCCGCGTTTCACACGAGACATTGCTGAAGCTCCTCGAAGTCCGGGTCTGAGCGCTGGGGGTCGGTGGCCCTATTGCTGCCTTGCGTAGGGCATGAATTTCTTCACGATCCGCGCGTCGCAGTCGTTCAGGATGCGCGTGCCGCGCATCTGCCGGATGAACTTGTTGCTGCGCTTGATCATGCCGTGGCGCTTGCCGGCGTGCTGGGCGCGCACCTTGCCGTTTGCGGTCATGCGAAAGCGCTTTTTCGCCCCGCTTTTCGTCTTGAGTTTGGGCATTTGCTTTCCTTTTGATGTCTGGAAATGGCCAACCGGCCAGAAAATCAACGCCGCCTCGTAGCCCGCGCCGTGCGCTTGACCGTTCGGGTCGGGTTCGCTGTCGTGAAAGCGTTAAAAGCCGCCTCGGCATGCCCTGTACGCCGGGCGACTTAACGAGACGCGAAATTATATTCAATCGCGATGCCGCGCAAGGGGCTTTACCGGCCGCAAAACCGCTTTGTTGCGTCGCAGCGTGGCGTTTCCGCGCCATCGAGCGTCAAAAGTCCGTTCTCCGGCATCGAAACAGTTGCCCGCGGTGCGGCTGAACGCGTAGACGCTGGCCTTGGGTTCTGTGCGACAAATGGGAAATGGGCGAATGTCGATGTTCTGCAAGGCCAAAGCAGTCTTTATTGTGCTCGCTGTCACGGCGCTGGGCTGGGCGAATGGGCCGAGCGCGCAAGCGCGCGAATGTACCCGCCTGGCATTCTCGGTGAATGATTACGGCATCGAGATTCCGCGCCGCGATTCGCAGCGGCTGCTGGATGACTACATCAAGCGGTGGACAGCCGAACGCGGCATCGAGACGTACACGGTCGGCAAAAAGGAGGTGTCCTGCAAGCTGTTCCTGGATTTCGGAATCTTTGATGAGCACACCTGCCGGGCCGAGGCCCCGGTCTGCTGGTAGGTGGCTGCAGGCGGCCGAAGGCGGACCGGGCCGTGCAGAGCTGGGGCGTTTCGCGCAACAATCCTTTTATTCGCCCTCAAATCTCTCTATATTACGCATGTCAGCTTGGCTGACTATGGCGATAAACGGTCGTCGGAATAAGCCCATCGGACCCGGGGGCAGTACCCGGCGCCTCCACCACAAGTCCGCTCACGCGACGGTTTGCATGGCCAGTGCCGCGGATTTCTGATGGGGGCGAACCAGGATCGACGAGGGTGTAAAGGACGGACTTTCGCCCGGCATGGTACCGCCGTTACAGGGCCAAAACAGTAGTTGCGAACGACAACTATGCTCCGGTTGCTCAGGCTGCGTAACGCAGCTTAGGCACCGAAATTCAAGTCCTGGGCTGTAAGCACGCTCAGGCGCGGTACGGAGGGCACCGGGCAACAGAAGCCCTCCATCGCTTTCGTATCGGGTATGGCCACCTCGATTTCAGCCTGGTCCGACAGATGTCAAACGACGAATTCCGTTACGACATTCTTGCGCAGGAGGCGCTGCGCGGCGTCGTGCAAACCGTATTGCGCCGCGTCGAAAAGCGGGGCCTTCCGGGCGATCATCATTTGGTTGTCACTTTTGATACCACGGCGCCCGGCGTTTCGCTGTCGAAGCGGCTGGTGGAGCGCTATCCCCAGGAGATGACAATCGTCATCCAATATCAGTTCTGGGGTCTGCACGTTTACGAGAATGCCTTCGAGATCGGGCTGTCATTCAACAATGTGCCCGAGACGCTTGTCATTCCCTTCCGGGCGATGACGAGCTTTCAGGATCCAAGCGTGGGCTTCATGCTCCAGTTCGGCGAGCCGGACGCGCTCGGCGAAACCCCTGCCGGCGACAGCGCCGATATCGAAGCGGATGCACCGGGAGAAGGCGCACCAGCCTCCGGGTCGTCGGGGTTGCCTACGCCTGCTGAACCGGCTCTGCCAACCGCCGGCGAACCCGCGCTTGCAGGGGCGGGGGACACGCAGGCGTCCGGCGAAGCGGCCGAATCCGCTGGCACGACCGCCGAGCAAAGCGAGCAGGACAACACGGACGATGAGGCCGCCGAACAGAAGAAAGGCGCCGAAGTCGTTCACCTCGACGCCTTCCGCAAGAAGTAGCGCTCTGCGCTTTCCCTACAGGTTCGTGTAGTTCGGTCCCCCGCCACCTTCCGGCGGTACCCAGTTGATGTTCTGCGGCGGGTCCTTGATGTCGCAGGTCTTGCAGTGCACGCAGTTCTGCGCGTTGATCTGGAACTTCATGCCGTTTTCTGTCGACACCACCTCGTAAACCGCCGCGGGGCAGTACCGCTGGGCCGGCTCGTCGTATTTCGGCAGGTTTTCCTCGATCGGGATCGACTTGTCACTCAGGACCAGGTGACCCGGCTGATCTTCCTCGTGGTTGGTCCCCGACAGGTAAACGGACGACAGCCGGTCGAAGGTCAGTACGCCGTCGGGCTTGGGGTATTCGATCGGTTTGCATTCCGAGGCCGGCTTCAGTGTCTCGTTGTCCGGCTTGCCGTGGCCGAGCGTGTAATTGAGGAACGGCATCAGCGTATTGAGCCACATCTCCGCCCCGCCGAGCACGGTTCCGAGCCGCGTGCCGAACTTCGACAGGAGCGGTTTGACGTTGCGGACCTTCTTCAGATCCTTGGCGATGGCGCTGTCTGCATAAGCGCGCTCATAGGCTTCCAGCCGGTCACCCGCGCGGCCCTCGGCCATCGCCTCGAAGGCGGCGTCCGCCGCGAGGATGCCGGACAGCATCGCGTTGTGCGATCCCTTGATGCGCGGCACGTTCACGAAGCCCGCGCTGCACCCGATCAGCGCCCCGCCGGGAAAGGTGAGCTGCGGCACCGACTGATAGCCGCCTTCGCTGATCGCCCGCGCGCCGTATCCGATGCGCCGGGCCCCCTCGAACATTGGCGCGATCGAGGGGTGCGTCTTGAAGCGCTGCAATTCGTCGAACGGCGAGATATACGGGTTCTCGTAGTTCAGATGAACGACGAAACCGACCGATGCCAGGTTCTCGCCCCAGTGATAGATGAAGGAGCCGCCGCCGGTCTTGTCGTCGAGCGGCCAGCCGAGCGTGTGCTGGACCAAGCCGGGCTGGAACTTGTCCGGCTGTAGTTCCCACAGCTCCTTCAGTCCGATCCCGTATTTCTGCGGCTCGCGGTCGTCGTTGAGGTGGAACGCGCGGATCAGTTTCTTGGCCAGCGACCCGCGCACGCCTTCGGCCACAAGGGTGTACTTCGCGTGCAGTTCGATACCGCGCTCGAACCCCGGCTTGGGCTGCCCGCTGCTGTCGATCCCCATGTCACCGGTCGCGACGCCGATGACCGAGCCTTCACTGTCGGTCACCAGTTCGGTCGCCGCGAAGCCGGGATACACTTCCACGCCCAGTTCTTCGGCCTGCTCGCCGAGCCAGCGGCAGACATTGCCGAGGCTCACGACATAGTTGCCGTGATTGTTCATCAGCGGCGGCATCATGAAGTTCGGCAGGCGGATCGCGCTTTTCTCGCGCAGGTACAAGAAGCGGTCGTCGCTGACCGGCGTGTCGACCGGAGACTCCTTCTCGCGCCAATCGGGGATAAGGGTGTCGAGCCCGATCGGGTCGACGACCGCGCCCGAGAGGATATGCGCGCCCACTTCCGAGCCCTTTTCGAGCACGACGACCGTCAGCTCCTCGTCCTTCTCGACGGCAAGCTGCTTGAGGCGGATCGCTGCGGACAGGCCGGCGGGACCGGCGCCGACGATGACGACGTCCACCTCCATCGCTTCGCGTTCGGGCAGCTGCTGATGTTGCTCGTTCATGGAAACTCCTTCGTGAATGCCCGCACATACTTGTGGGGCGCGCCAGCGTCAATGCGTCATCTCGGCTTGCGCGGGTCACAGGTTCCGCGGCAGATTACCGCCACGCGCAGGGGCTTGGCAGGCGCATTGCGACCTGCTGTTTATGCGCAGGCGGCATCTTGCGGGATCGGCAGACCACATCCATGAGCGGAATGTCCCAGGCAGAAAAGGTTCGTGCCATGCTCCAGTGGTATGAGGCCATGGGCGTGGACGAGGCCGTGGCCGAGACACCGCTGGACTGGGCCCAAGCGACATTCGAAATGCCGCGGCCACCACCCGCTGAGCGCGCGAAAACGCCGGCGCAGGATGCAGCGAGCGAACTTGCGCATCTCGACACGCTGGAGGCCGTGCAGGCTGCCCTCGCGGAGTTCGAAGGATGCGGCCTCAAGCGCACGGCGAAGTCGCTCTGCTTCGCGCGCGGCAGCGCCGAGGCGCGGGTCATGCTGATTGGCGAAGCGCCGGGTCGCGATGAGGATCTTCAGGGCCAGCCCTTCGTCGGCCGCGCCGGACAGTTGCTCGACCGTATGCTGGCTGCCATCTCGCTCGGCCCCGATGACGCCTACATCACCAACGTCGTTTACTGGCGCCCGCCGGGAAATCGGAAACCCTCGCCGCAGGAAGTCGAGGCCTGCCGCCCCTTCCTGACGCGCCAAGTCGAACTGGTCGCGCCAGAGACGATCGTGCTGCTCGGCGGCGCGGCGGCGAACCACTTGATGGGCACCACCGAGGGCGTCATGAAGCTGCGTGGCAAGTGGCGCGACATAACGCTCGGCGGGCATGCGTGCCGCGCGATCGCCACGCTTCATCCCGCCTATCTGCTTCGCAATCCTCTGGGCAAACGGCTGGCGTGGCGCGACCTGCTGATGATCCGCGACGCGCTGGACGGCAGTGGCTAGAGCAGCTTGCGCACCTGCGCGCGCAAGGTGGGAACCACTTCGGCCTCGAACCAGGGGTTGCGCTTGAGCCATGCGGTGTTGCGCCATGACGGGTGCGGCAGCGGGAGATGGCGCGGTCTCGCGTCGCGCTCGGCGTGACGGCGCCAGTCCGCAACCGTCTCGGTCAGCGTGCGGCGGGCCGCGCTGCCGAGATGCCATTTCTGCGCGTATTGCCCGATCAGCAGGATCAGATCGAATCGCGGCAGGGCGTCGAACAGCGCCGGGTGCCATGTCCGTGCGCACTCCCGCCGCGGTGGAAGGTCGCCGCCCTTCGCGTCATAGCCGGGAAAGCAGAAGCCCATCGGCACGATGG
>CAYFTI010000146.1:0-5930 GCA_964346065.1 uncultured Hyphomicrobiaceae bacterium | reverse complement strand
TTCCCGTCGAAGGACGGCTCGGTGCATCTGCGCCAGTTCCCCGAGGTGCCGGAAAGCTGGCGGGATCAGGCCCTGGGTGACCGCTGGGCGAAAATCCGCAAGGTCCGCCGCGTCGTCACCGGCGCGCTGGAGATCGAGCGGCGGGAAAAGCGCATCGGCGCCAGCCTGGAGGCCGCACCGGTGATCCACATCAGCAACGAGGCGCTCTATGACGCCGCCAAGGACGTCGACTGGTCCGAGATCGCCATCACAAGCGATGCCACCCTCAAGAAGGGCAAGGGGCCAAAAGACGCCTACCGCTTCGAGGAGGTTGAGGGCGTTGCCGTCGTGTCCGAACTGGCTGAAGGCCGGAAATGCGCGCGCTCATGGAAAATCTCGCCTGATGTCGGCAGCGACCCCGACTTCCCGGACCTGAGCCCGCGCGACGCTGAAGCCATGCGCCAGTTTGACGCGCGCTTTGGCGGGTGAGGAGAATACGATGTCCGTCGGCCCATGGTTCCGGCTTGGGCTTGGCGTGGCGCTCGTCGCGCTGGTGCTCGATCAGTTCAGCAAGTGGTGGATCATCCACGTCTATGACTTGCCAGAGCGCGGGCGCGTAGCGGTCACGCCATTTTTCGATCTGGTCATGCTGTGGAATCCGGGTATTTCGTATGGCCTGTTCGCCCAGCAAAGCGACCTGGGCCGCTACGTGCTTATTGCCTTCGCCGTGATCGTATCGCTTGCGCTGCTGGTCTGGATCGCACGCACACACAACCGGCTGCTGGGGATCGCGCTCGGCCTTATCGCTGGTGGGGCCATCGGGAACGCCATAGACCGCGCTGTTTACGGCGCCGTGGCGGATTTTGTCTCGCTTCACGCCTACGGTTTCTACTGGTACGTATTCAATGTCGCGGACGCGGCGATCGTGGCCGGGGTCGCCGGACTGCTCTATGACACGCTGGTCACGGGCCATAAAATCGACGCAAAGCAGCCGGACTCATCGGAGTGCTGAATCGGCGATTTGGTCGATCGTGCGAAGGCAGGTTTCATGACGCCACGCCACAAAGCTTCACGCTTCGCCAAGCTTGCCGCGTCCATTGGTATGGCCGGCATATTGGCCGGTTGTGCGGGGACGGATGTCCAGATTGAGGCGCCGATCCTGGAAGCGGCTGGTATCAATCTGACCTCGAAGCCGCCGCCCGAGCCGGATCTCGAAGAGAACCCGCCGCTCGTTGTGCCGCCGAATACCGGCGAGCTTCCCAAGCCGGGCGAACGCAAGGTCGCCACAGCACAGGAGGAGTGGCCGGAGGACCCGGACATCATCGCCAAGCGCAAGGCGGAGCAAGCCGAGAAAGAGCGCGAGCGCTATTGCCGCGAAGGCGACTGGTCGGACGATGCGAACATCGAGGAATTCCGCAAGGCGCTCGGCCAAGAACAGCGCTGTCCCAGCCAACTCGGCAAGGCCATCAGCCAGGCGGTCGGCGGAGGCTCCGCCGACTCGGAACAGGCCGAATAGCAGTCTTATCCCGACGATGACGCGCCAGATCGTCGCGCCTCAGTCGCTGAGGCGCACGATGGGCTGGGCATGACGAGCTGTTAACTTGCACCGCCCTTTTTGCGCGCTACATTCCTGAGAACACCAGCGGCGTTATCCGCGAAAGGTATGATCATGCACGGCAACGCCAAACACGCGTCAACGCAGGCGGTCGACGACGCCTCCTGCGCAGGCGCGACCAAGGCCTCCAGGCCTCTTCTCCTCGCTCTCGCCACCTTGATCGCACTGGGGTCTGTGTTAATGACATCGTCTACAGTCCACGCCGAGGATCAGCCCGGCGCGAGCGCGGCCGAACTCGCCGGCAGCGCTCCGGAAGTCGCAAGCTACACACTCGATAATGGCATGCAGATCGTCGTGATACCGGATAACCGCGCGCCGGTACTTACGCACATGGTCTGGTACAAGGTCGGCGCAGCCGACGAGCCGCCGGGCGTGTCCGGCATCGCCCATTTCCTCGAACACCTGATGTTCAAGGGGACCGAGAAACTGGCACCCGGCGAGTTTTCCAAGACCGTGGCCCGCTGGGGCGGCCAGGACAACGCCTTCACCGCTCAAGACATTACTGCCTATTTCCAGCGCATCCCGAAGGATCGGCTCGGCGACGTGATGAAGATGGAAGCCGACCGCATGGTGAACCTGCGCCTGGAGCCGGAAGCCGTTGCCACGGAGCGTGACGTGATCCTCGAAGAGAGGCGGATGCGCGTCGACAACGATCCCTCGAACATTCTTATCGAACAAGCCAAGGCCGCGCTTTACGTGGCTCACCCCTACGGAACGCCGATCATCGGCTGGCCGACGGAGGTGAGCCAGTTGGACCGGCAGGATGCGCTGTCATTCTACGAGCGTTTTTATGCGCCCAACAATGCCGTTCTGGTCGTCTCCGGGGACGTCAAACCCGAGGAAGTGCGCTCCCTGGCCAAGGAACATTACGGCGCCATTACCGCCAACGAGTCAGCCGCCCGTGGCGTCCGTCCCACAGAGCCGGAGCCGCGCACGCCGCGCGAGGTGACCTTGAAGGACGCGCGAGCGGCCAAGCCGACGCTCTACCGCTATTACCTCGCCCCGAGCTATGCGAACGATGACAGCCTGGAGGCGGAAGCGCTCGAGCTCTTGATGCGCATCGTTGGTGAAACCCCGACCGGCCGGCTGTATCAGGAGCTGGTCGTGCGCCAGAAGCTGGCAACCACGGCGGGCGGCTGGTTCTCCGGTGTCACGCGGGATTACGGCACGCTGGGCGTGTATGCGGTAGCGACCCCCGAAACGGACATCGAGGAAGTTGAAGCGGCGCTCAACCGGATCATGACAGACATCGCTGAAAACGGCGTGAGCGAGGAAGAACTCGAACGCGCGCGCCGCTCCGAGATCGCGGAGTTGGTCTATGACTACGACAGCCAGACCAGCATGGCGCGGATTTACGGCTATGCCCTGGCCACCGGGCGCAGCGTCGAGGACATCGCGCAGCATCCACAGCGGCTCGCCAAGGTGACCAAGCAAGATATCGCCGCGGCGGCCAAGGAGTATCTCCAGCCTGAGCGCACCGTGACCGCCAAGCTGATCCCCGATCCTCAGGCCGTCGCCGAGGACGGGGCAAAGGACGTACAGCCCACCGTCAATCCGTCAACGACAATCCAGTGATGCGCGGCGCTCGCGCATCCTGGCCCGATGAGGTTCCGTCATGTTTCAGATCAGGGCCCACCTGGCGGGCGGCGCCTTGCGCCTCAGCCTGCTGGCCTGTCTCGCAATCCTGTTCGCCACCAGTCACTCCGCGCACGCCATGAACATTCAGAAAGTCGTCAGTCCCTCCGGCATCGAAGCGTGGCTCATAGAGGAGCATCGCGTGCCGCTCATTACCATGCAGTTCGGCTTTGACGGCGCCGGCAGCACACAGGACCCCGAGGGCAAAGCCGGTCGCGCACATTTTCTGTCCGGCATGCTGGATGAGGGTGCCGGCGAGATGGACGCGCAGGCCTTTCAGCAGCGGCTTGAAGATCTTGCGATAAAGCTGAACTTCGACGCGGGGCGGGACAATTTTACCGCGCGTCTCCAGACCCTCACGGCAAATAAGGATGAGGCGGCGCGCTTGCTCAGCCTTGCGCTGACCGCGCCGCGCTTCGACGACGACGCCTTGTCCCGAATTCGTGGGCAAATTCTCACCAAGCTGAAATTCGAGCAGGAAGACCCGGGCGATGTCGCCAGCCGGGAGTGGTTCGAAGCAGCCTTTGGCGACCACCCTTACGCCCGCCCCAACAAGGGCACCCTCGACACGGTCGAGGCGATCAATGCCGAGGATTTGCGGGCGGCCATGGCGGACGGCTTCGCGCGCAGCAACCTGAAAATCGCAGTGGTCGGGAACATCACGGCTGAAGAGCTGGCGCCGATGCTCGATGACATGTTCGCGGGCCTGCCGGAAAGCGCATCCGTCGAACGGCCGGCGGAAGCCACGCTCGCTGAAAATCCGGCGCCCCAGATCGTGGAAATGGACGTCCCGCAGTCGACGGTACGCTTTGGATTACCAGGCTATAAGCGCCATCACGAGGATTTCTATGCCGCCTACGTGATGAATTACATCATCGGCGGCGGCGGGTTTGCGTCAAAGCTGATGGAGGAAGTCCGCGAAAAGCGCGGCCTCGCCTATTCGGTCTTTACGTATCTTTATCCCCTTGATCATGCCGGCATCATGATTGGTGGTGTCGCCACGAAGAACGAGGCCGTCAACACGAGCATGGACGTGATCAAGCAGGTGCTGGCCGATCTCGCCGCCAATGGCGTAAGCGAGGAAGAGTTGACGAATGCCAAGCAGTATCTGATCGGGTCATACGCGCTGCGCTTCGACACCAGCCGCAAGATTGCGCAGCAACTTCTCGGCATCCAGCTCGATGAGCTCGGCATCGCGTATTTCGACAACCGCAACAGCTATATCGAAGCGGTGACGCAGGAAGACATCAAGCGCGTGGCCGCCGACCTGCTGAAGCCGGAGCGGCTGATCACTGTCATCGTTGGACAGCCCGAAATGAGCGAAGCCCCGCGCGGTTAGGTCGAAGAGCGTTTATTTCCGCGCCCTGCTTTGCTAAAAGCACGCCAGTAAGGCTGACGCGTGACAAAGTGCGTTCGCGAAAGCATAAAACCGGTTTTCGATGGATCGCCCGTCAAGTCGGCAAGCGCGCAGGATAGCGAACGCGATGACCTTTCATCACGATATCAGCGGTTGTCTGGAAGACCGGATCGGCGCGCAAGGGCTGTCACACGCTGCGCTGGAAGACCGGCTTCGCGTGCTGGCGCCGAAAATGGCGGAACTTCGCGAACACTTGCCCCGCGCCGGCTATCGCATGCTCGGAGTCGCGCGCGACACGGGCGACATCGAGACGACGCGCGCCGCGCTTGACCGGCTATGTCAGGGCGCGAAAACCCTGGTCGTGTTCGGGACCGGCGGCTCCAGCCTTGGCGGGCAGACGCTGGCAAGGCTCGCGGGCTGGTGCATCCCCGGCGATCAGCGCCCGGCCGCTAACACGCTGCCACGCGTGCGTTTCTACGACAATCTGGACCCGGTCTCGCTGGAGCACGGGCTGAACCTGCACGACCCGGAAACAACACGCTTCCTCGTCATCTCGAAGTCCGGCGGCACGGCGGAAACGCTGATGCAGGCGCTCGCCGCGCTCGACTGGATGCGCCGGGCCGATATGGCCCACATGATCCCGCGCGCCTTCCTCGGCCTGAGCGAGCCCGCGCGCGAAGGCGTGAAAAACCCGCTGCGCCAGCTTTTCGAGGGGTTGGATATCCCGCTGCTGGACCACGATCCCGAGATCGGCGGACGCTTTTCGGTTTTCAGCAATGTCGGGATGATCGTGGCGCTCGCACGCGGGCTGGATGCGCAAGCGATCCGCGCGGGCGGTGCTCAGGTTCTTGACGAACTTGACCGTGACCCGGCGGACTACGCGCCGGCGGCGGGCGCCGCAGCGGCGGTCGCGCTGGCAGAGGACAAGGGCGTGCGCGTCAACGTGATGATGCCCTACGCTGACCGGCTGTCGCATCTGGCGCGCTGGTACGTGCAGCTTTGGGCGGAAAGTCTCGGCAAGGACGGCAAGGGGACGACGCCGCTGGCCGCGCTCGGCCCCGTCGACCAGCACAGCCAGCTTCAGCTTTTCATGGATGGTCCGCCCGATCATTTCATCACGCTGATCCGCCCCGCGCACGGCCGCGATGACCCGCCGATGCCTGCCGATCTCGCGGAGATGGCCGGCGCCGACAATCTCGCTGGCCGGCGTGTCAGCGAACTGGTCTGCGCGCAGCAGCAAGCCATAGGCGACGCGCTGATGCAGGCCGGACGCCCTGTACGCGTCATTGATGTGGACAATCCCGACGAGACCACGCTTGGCCGCCTGCTCATGCATATGATGGT
>CAYFTI010000145.1:0-5931 GCA_964346065.1 uncultured Hyphomicrobiaceae bacterium | reverse complement strand
TGGTGACCCGCTCCGTGGTTCGTGTCCATAGCGTTTTACGCGAGCGCAATCCGCGAACGCTCTACTCTGACGCGCGTTTCAGCGCTGACCAGAAATGCGGCGTCGCTTCTCCCGCCTGCCGAAATTCAGGGTGGGGACGGCCAGCAAGGTAAGCGATGCACGAAAAGCGCGTTACTGCGCGGGCGAGGGCACGCCGGCGAAACGGGCAAACTCGATCGCTTCGGCCTCGGCAGCCATGCGCTGGGAGGAGCCGAAAGGCCGGCTCCCGGGCATTGGCGAGCTCGGCCTGTTTGCGACGAAGGCGCTTTTCCCGCTCATAGGTGAAACGCGCCACGAGGAGACTCAGAGCCGTCGCGCCGGCAAGCCGAGCCGACCCCCTATTCGTAATAACGTGCTTGTCCGTTATTCAGACATGCGTTATGTAAGGGGCCGTATTTTCCGACGATGAGCCCGCGCATGTTCCCCGCCGAACTTCTCGAAGACGCGATTCGCGACGAGATCGCGGCGGCCATCAATGACCGTCCGACCTTCCGCGCGGGGTGGGAGCCGGAGGTTGACTCCCTCGTGATGGTGCGGGTGGTTTTACGTATAGAAGAAGAACTTGGAGTCAGGCTTCCTGACGATCTCATGCCGTCGGGTGGCTTTGACGATCGGGAACATTGCGTTTTTACTGTCATTGAGACATGCCGTGAACTGTGGGAAACCAAACAGCCTGTGGAGGAGAATGGTTGATATGGCTCAAACACGCGTCGGATTTGCAGGTCCGGACCCTGAGGCCGTGCAGCTCGGCAAGCGATTGAAACAAGCCCGCGAATATGTGGGTGTCACGCAAGAGGAAGCCGCCGCACACTTAAAGGTTCGCCGCTCGGCGATCTCGGAAATGGAGGCGGGCAAGCGAGGGGTCGGTGCACTGGAAATGAAGGCTCTTGCCGCGCTTTATGAGCGTCCGACCTCTTGGTTCACAGGCGAGGTCGAGTCGCCCGTGCCCGAGGACGTCGAATTCCTTGCGCGGACGGTCAGCGAGCTGTCAGAGAACGATCGCAACGAGCTGGCGAATTTCGCGGATTTCCTGCGCTCGCGATCGAAAATTGCCAAAAATGGCTAGAGGCGTCGCACGCCATCCGGTGCTGAAGGGCATGCGCGCCGCGCTACGCCTTCAGCGCGACCTCGGCCTCGATCGGGGCGAGGCGCGAGGTCAGCGCGTGGACGTCTTCGGCGCCATCTGCAGATCTAGGGTGCCCCTCATGTTCAGGGCATTGGAGCCGCTGATGGGCGCATACATGTGCCCCGGCGGCAATCCGGGGATCATACTGACGACGCGCCGCCCGCTTGGCCAGCAGCGCTTCACCGCGGCGCATGAGCTCGGCCACCATGTGATGAACCATGAGCCGCACGCCGACGACGATAGTATTTTACGCCGGTCGCCTGATTTGGCGCGCGATTACATCCGCCTCCCGCCGACCGAGCAAGAGGCCGACGCGTTCGCGTCCTACTTCCTTGTGCCCGACTGGTTGCTGAAGACGCTGATGCAGCGCCAGGATTGGACGCCGCACCGCCTTGAGGACCCCAATGTCGTGTATCAAATGTCTCTCCGCGTCGGTGCGAGCTATCGCGCCACAGTCTATGCGCTTGTCCGCAACAAGGTGATCGGTGCCGGCATCCGAAAGCACCTTGCCAAAGCGCAACCAGCGACCCTCAAGCGTGCGCTGGTCCCTGATCATACGCTCACTTCCACGCAAGGCGTCGACGTCTGGCACCTCACCGCGCGAGATGAGGGGACGGTCATCGAGGCTAGCCGTGACGACCTGTTTGTAGTCAGGCTGCGCGAGGACAGTGGAGCGGGGTATCTTTGGAACTTCGAAGAACTCGAGGCAGCGGGGTTCGCAATCCTCAAGGATGGCCGCGAGAAGATCGCAGAGGGCACAGTCGGTGCGCCGACCATCCGCCACATCATAGCGCGAGCACGTCATGCACCGGCGCGCGGCATCTACACTGTCTGGGAGCGTCGGCCCTGGGCGCCAGACGACGATCCAAAGCCCTGGTCCTTCGAATACCGTCCCGTCTTCACGCATGGTGCGGGTCTGTTCCGCGCGCATGGTGAATCCGCGGGTGACTTGCATTGAAGATGACGATCACCACTGACCTGCGGGCCGAGTTGGAACCCGTGCGCGACCAGGGACGGCGTCCAACGTGCTTAGCATTCTCCGCCAGCGCTGTGCACCGTGCGGCGCACGAGCACCCAACCGAGCTTTGCCCCGAATGGCTCTACTATCACGCGACACGGCGTGACGGCCTGAGGCCTGATCAAGGCTCGACGATTCAGGCAACGTGCGCGGTCATCCCGAAGGAAGGCCAGCCTGACGAGGAGTTCTGGCCCTACCAAGGGTATGACGCTATCCCTTCACCCTACCGACCCCCAAGTCGGCAGCCAACCGTCGTGCGTTGCGACACCGGCCTGCGAGGCGGTGACGCGGATCGCTGGCGCGCCGAACTGGACGCGGGCCTCCCGTTGGCGATCGCGCTGTTCATCTCGCCTACTTTTTACAGCCCCTCGGGCTTTGCCGGGCCAGAGGCCGTCATGGGGGATGATCGCGAACCGATCGACCCGGCGCTGCTGCATGCGGTAGTCCTTGCCGGCCACGGCTATCTAGACAGTGCGCGACACTTCCTCGTCCGGAACTCTTGGGGATTGGGCTGGGGCTGGGCCGGCTATGCTTGGTTGCCCGCCACCTATATCGTCGACCGCTTCGCCGGTGCCTTCGTCATTCATCATGGAGCGTCCGATGATGTACAATCCAATGACGCCTGCGCCCACTCCCGTCTCCGCGTGGGTTAGCGCGGCTCGGCGGCTCAAGGCCGACGGCGATCAATACGGGCTAATGCTCCATATCGAGGACCCGGTTGGCTGCGCGCCGGGGGAAGAAGACGTGATTCGTCGGGTCGACGCCTTCCTGCGTACGCACAAAAGGAGCAGTGTTGCCACAGTCGCAAACACGATTTTCCCTGCTGCACTCGATCGCGGTGACGGAATTGAGGCGCTGACCGGGCGCTATATGGACGTATACGAGCGCCGCATTCACCGACCGGGCGAGTGGGGCCGCTACTTCCATCGCATGGTCGCGTGGCCGACGGGCGACAGGAAGGGCGCCAACACGGTCAACCAGCTTGCCGAGGTCATCCACACACTTCGCGCGATGCGGCGTGGGGAGGCAAAATTCTTCAGCAACGTGACTGAAATTGGGCTGTTTGATCCGGTGCGCGATCTCCGCAGGAAAACGAACCGGCAGTGCCTCAGCTTCATCGAGCTAAAGCCCGAGCGAAGCTGCGATGTTTGGCGGCTGAGCATGATGGCCGTCTACCGCAATCATTACTACATCCAGCGCACGCTAGGAAATCTAATCGGGCTGGGACGCCTTCTTCAATTTATTGCCCGCGAGACGGGTTTTCATGTAGGGACTCTCACGATCCAATCCACTCACGCGTGCCTGGACTCCGACATGCGTCGTGGCGAAATCGCGGTCTTGATAGAGGCGTGCAACTCGTTGGCACGGGTCGCCCCGCCGAATTTGGCGATGCCCTAACACCACACGACCAAAATGGAGGACCGCGCATGTTGATGCGGACGCGCCAGCAAGCGCAGCACGAGCACGACCTACAGTGGCACTTTGACGTTGTGTCGCTGCCGAGAGTCGGTCGACTGAAGCATTACGGTCTGCATTTCGCAAAATACGCTGGGCGTCTCGCCCGTGGCGATGCAGAGACGAAGAGCAGAACGGATACGCTGGTCGATGCGTTCTTGATCACACTCAGCGCGGCGAACGCGCTAAACCAGGCCCTACCGGACGTCGATGGCGCGCAAACTGATGGGCACGCACCCTCGGACCTAGCATTCACCGACCAAGCCGGGCGCTTCGCCGATGCATGTGAAAAGATAGATCATCTCGAGGAGTTTCGGACGGCCGCCCTTGATGCGAACGCGGCCCTCGCGGAATGGATAGTGCACAGTGCTGTGGCAGCTGGCGTTGATCTTGATGCCCTCATTGAGACTCGCCGTCGACAACTTAGTCGGCGGCCTGTCTACGCGTCGGGAAACTGATGTTCCTGTCGGGAGACATCATCGCCGAGTATGGCGGCAAGTGGATTACACCGTTCGATCCGGAGCGCGTGGATGGGGCCGCCTATACAATGCGGATAGGCGACGAGGCATTCGTCAGCCCCAAAAGCCGCGACACTCGAAAGCCGGGTCTTGTGCAACGCATGAATGATGGTACGCCCGTCGCAATTCCACCCGGGCAATTCGTATACCTAACTACGCGCGAGTTCGTGCACCTCCCACACGATTTCGTCGGCTTTATCAATATGAAGAGCGGCCTGAAAATGAGCGGCCTTGTGAACGTAAGCGGCTTCCACGTCGATCCTGGCTACAGCGGCAAACTTTTGTTTGCAGTACTCAACGCGGGGCCGCAGTCGATAGTTGTTAGGTGTGGCCAGCCCGCATTTCTTATCTGGTTTGCCCGCCTTGACCGCGCATCGACACAATTCAGTCGTATTAAGTCCGGATTTCGTGACATTGATACTGAGCTGATGGGCCGTCTTCCATCTGAAAATGCGTCACTCACTTCTCTTACAGAAAGAATTGATCGCGTCGACCGTCGAATTTCGTATGCGTTAGGCGCCATTACACTGGCCGGCATCGTCGCGACCGGCGCAATTGCCGGCATCATTGTTACTTTAATATCGAATAGCCTTGAAAAATAGGACAACACCCGAATATAATTTTTGAGAGATCGTCTTAACGCTGTAGACTACATCAGGACCGAGGTGGTCGCCGAGGTGATGGGGTACTCGCCGACCTGCGGCGTTTCGGGGATGCGTCGGCAAACGACAAAAACGCGGACGTTGGTGTCGTCGGCACCGGCGAACCCGGCCATGAAGCCGTATTGCGGTCGGCGACCAAGCTGAGTTAACAGCTCGGCTGACGATGCTAGTCGGACGTGGATACGTGGACGAGGCTGGACGATGGTGATGCGGTCGCGAGTTCGGATCGACGCGTTAATTGCCGAGCTCGCGACCTGTGGATCGGAGACGGTCTTCAACCCTTGGACGATGAACTGCAAGGTCGCTGACGTCGAAGATAGCTTCCATGTGCGGTGCGCGAACCTTCGCTCGGTCCTATGCGCCTGTGCCGATGCCGACGAGGTCGATGTCTGGATCGGTCGCGATCTAGGATGGCGCGGCGGACGCCGCACGGGCATAGCGCTGGTCGACGAGTCCTCACTGGACCAATACGCGCTCTCAATCGACGTTGAAGGACTGGCGAAGGCGACGGTCGGCCCGGCCATGCGCGAACGCACCGCGACTGAAATACAACTCGCCCGCGCTCGGGTCTTTCGGAAAGTGTTTTTCTGGAATGTCTTTCCCTTTCACCCGCACGAGGCAGGTAAGCCGCAGTCGAACCGCCTGCACACCTGCCGCGAGCGCGACGTCGGATTAAAGTTTTTGAAGCAGGTGCTGGCTCTTCTGCCGGTCGGCCGCGTATTAACGATCGGGAAGGATGCGACGCATGCACTCCAGGCTGCTGGCGTGCCGGGTTGTTCAGTTCGACATCCAAGCTATGGGGGGCAGAAGGAATTTCATCGGCAGATCGACGTTCACTACGGTTCGCCGACGGTGGGAGAGAAACAGGCGGAGCTCTTTGGCAGTTATTGCCGGACCTCGACCGAACGGCAATCTCTGGAGGTCCCGACGTAAGGCCTAGCCTGCGCGGGAGATAGTTGAGCCGAGTGACCGTTCTGCGGCAAAAGGGCCTTTCGGCTGACGCTGGCCGAAGTCCGATTGCTGCCGAGCCCGTGACGAGATGTTAAGGCCGCAGCGGCCGGGTGGGGCCGTAACGCCCCGTCGAGCACACTGGCAGCCTCAAGATGCCTCATT
>CAYFTI010000144.1:0-5959 GCA_964346065.1 uncultured Hyphomicrobiaceae bacterium | reverse complement strand
CCACGCACCCGGTCCGCGCCGCGGCGACGAGCAGATCGGTCTGGCGGCACAGGAAGGCAGGGATTTGCAGGATGTCGACGGCTTCCGCTGCCCGCGCGCATTGCTCCGGCGCGTGCACGTCGGTCAGCACCGGCAGGGCAAGGCTCTCTCGGATTTCCGCAAAAATCGGCAGCGCGTCGTCCAGCCCGATGCCCCGTGCGCTTGCCAGGCTCGTGCGGTTCGCCTTGTCATAAGACGTCTTAAAGACCAGCCCGACGCCGAGCCGCCCGGCGATCTCCTTCAAAGCGCCGGCCATCTCCAGCGCGTGCGCCCGGCTCTCCAGCGCGCACGGCCCGGCGATCAGGCTGAACGGCGCGTCATTCGCGAACGCCACGCGCCCTGTCTCGACCCGTGCATTTGGGTTGTTTGGCTCGCTCATCTGTATCTCACAGCGGCAGGTTGTCGTGCTTCTTCGCCGGCGCCTCGACATGCTTGTTGCGCAGCATGTTGAGCGCCCGCGCGATCCGCACGCGCGTGTTGTGGGGCAGGATCACCTCGTCGATGAAGCCGCGCTCGGCGGCCACGAACGGGTTGGCGAAACGCTCCTCGTATTCCTTGATGCGCTGGGCGATCTTGTCCGGGTCGTCCAGTTCGCTGCGATACAGGATTTCCGCCGCGCCCTTCGGCCCCATCACCGCGATCTCCGCGCTGGGCCAGGCATAGTTCACGTCCGCGCCGATATGCTTGGCGGACATAACGACATACGCGCCGCCATAGGCCTTGCGCGTAATGACCGTGACCTTCGGCACCGTCGCCTGCGAGAACGCAAAGAGCAGCTTGGCGCCGTGCTTGATCAGCCCGCCATATTCCTGCGCGGTCCCCGGCAAAAAGCCCGGCACATCGACGAAGGTGACGATCGGGATATTGAAACAGTCGCAGAAGCGCACGAAACGCGCCGCCTTGCGGCTGGCATCGCTGTCGAGCACGCCGGCGAGCACCAGCGGCTGGTTCGCGATGAAACCGACTGTGTGGCCCTCGATGCGCCCCAGGCCGGTGATGATATTGCGCGCGAAGCTGTCCTGCAGTTCGAAAAAGTCGCCCTCGTCCACGACCTTCAGGATCAACTCCTTCATGTCGTACGGCTTGTGCGGATCGTCGGGGACCAGCGTGTCGAGCGAGTGTTCGACACGCTCGGCCGGGTCGCGGGTCGGCAGCTTTGGCACGCCGGATTCGTTGTTCGACGGCAGGAAGTCCATCAGCCGGCGCATCTGGAGCAGGCATTCGACGTCGTTGTCGTAGGCGCGGTCGGCAATGGAAGATTTGGTCGTATGAATGGAGGCGCCGCCGAGCTCTTCCGAAGTGACCTCCTCGTTGGTGACGGTCCTGACCACGTCCGGGCCGGTGACGAACATGTAGGACGTGTCCCGCACCATGAAGATGAAGTCGGTCATCGCCGGGCAATAGACGTCCCCGCCCGCGCACGGCCCCATGATGACCGAGATCTGCGGGATCACGCCAGAGGCGGTCACGTTGCGCACGAACACCTCACCGTAACCGCCCAGCGCCGCCACGCCTTCCTGAATGCGCGCGCCACCGGCATCGAACAGGCCGATGATCGGCGCGCGGGCGCGCAGCGCCATGTCCTGCACTTTGGTAATCTTTTCGGCATGGGCTTCCGACAGCGAGCCGCCGAACACGGTAAAATCCTTGGCGAAGACGTAGATCAAACGGCCGTTGACCGTCCCCCAGCCAGTGACGACGCCGTCGCCGGGCACCTTTTGCTCATCCATGCCGAAATCGGTGCAGCGGTGCTCGACATAACGGTCGTATTCCTCGAACGATCCTTCATCGAGCAAAAGCGCAATGCGCTCGCGCGCCGTCAGCTTGCCGCGGGCATGTTGCGCGTCGATCCGGCGCTGGCCACCCCCGAGCCGCGACTCCTCGCGCCGCCGCTCCATCTCCGCCAGGACTTCCTTCATCGCTTCCTCGCCCTTTCCTTTCGCGTTCCGTGTTGTCTGTAGCACGGCGCGCGCCCCGCCAAAAGACCGCCACGCTTCATGCGCGGCTGCCGCGCCGGGCCAGATAGATGCCCGCCAGAATGACCGTTGCGCCGGCAAGGTGAGACCAGGTCAGGACCTCGCCCAGCAATAGCCAGGCCAGCAACGCCGACATGATCGGATGGATCAGCAGGCTGACCGATGAGAACGACACCGGCAGATGCGCGAAGGCGTAGGTTATGAGCGTCTGCCCGCCCACTTGGCTGATGAGCGCGATGGCGAAGAGGACTGACCACCCGCCGGCCGTCTGCGGCAGCATGTTTTCGCCAAGCAGCAGCGCGCCCGCGAGCAGCCCTAGCGCGCTGAACAGCGAACTCCACGCCATGATGCTGAACGCGGCATGCAGCCGGCGCAGCCGCGCGACGCTGAGTTGATAAGCGCCGTAGAATACGGCTGTCAGAACGCCGAACATGTCGCCATAGACCTGCTGTGGATCGAGGCTGAAGCTCGCCCCGGTGAGCAGTGCCGCCCCGGTGATCGCCAGCGCCATGCCGAGGATGAAAAGCCGCGTGATCGGCTCGCGGAAGAGCGCCCAGGCGGCCAGCGCGACGAAGACCGGCGCGAGATTGGCCAAGAGCGCGGCGTTCGCCACGGTGGTGTATTCGATCGAATAGTGCCAGACGCCGATATCCACCGCGAAGAACAGCCCGCACAGGATGACCGGCCAGCGTACCGGCACCTTTGACTTGATGCTTCCCGGACGGGTATTCCGCGCCAGCACCATGAGAACCGGAACAGCCAGCGCCACGCGCCAGAAGGCCGTGGCCGCCGGGCCGGTCTCGCTGAGCCGCACAAAGATCGGCGCGAACGCAATCGCCAGGGCCCCCGCGACCAGCGCCAGGATCGCCACGCGCTGCTGCGCCGCCACCTCCGTGAGACTTGCCTGGCTCATGTCCAACTCGTCTGGAGCACTTTCAGGAAAAGTGGAATCCGGTTTTGCGTCCGAAAGTGCGATGAAACAATAACTAAGGGCCTGTTGCGGGGTTCGGATTTCATTGAACAGGCTCGAGACACGCAGCATCTTCGCGCGTTGGGCACGAAAGCGTACCGGGAAGAAATAGACATAACTGTGATTGTCAGAAAGAGCGGTCGATCCTGTGCCACAGTCGGCTTTCTGGTGACCGAGATCCCGGTCCCATGGACAGGTGTCTGTCAACGACCCGATTTTTTGCGGGAACAATCAGGAATGAGGGATTTCATGTGAGCCGAACAATCCAGGCGTTCTGGTCACCGTGGACGCTGCCCTCCCCGCGCGCCATTCCTCAAGCCCCGCTATCGAGGCGCATCCGGATCGCGCGCAGGGGCACCCGCAAGATTGAGGAACTTCGTCGCGGCACACATATCGGCCCATTGCGCTTCGCGCCGCTGCCGCGCCACTGCGTCTTCGCCCCATTGGCTGATCTGCCAGTCCTCGTCGACATGGGCCGCCCGCCAGGCAGCCTCCACGCCGAGTCGCCCGCGCGCGATGGCCAGCGTCAGCACGAGAGAGGCCGTGAGCGTCGCGATCTGATTCATCGCGGTCAGCGCGAACGTGTCATAACCCCGTAACGCGTTTTCCATCGCCTTGATGGACTCGGGCGGCTGCGCGGTGTGCATAACCCCGGTGACCACGTCGAGCTCCGCGCCGAGCGCCTCCCGGCTCCAGTCAAGCAGCGGATCCCAGGCTTCGGCCTGCAGCGCGATGAGCTTCTGCGGCCACTGCGCACGATAGCAAAGCAGGTCGGTCTCACCGTAGGCAACCAGGCCTTCGATTACCTCTTCGCGGCGCACTGACGCCCTGTCAATCGCGCTGTTCGCCAACCGGCTCAGCGGCATCGAGGCCGGCTCTATCTTTGCGCCCTGTGCGCGCCATTCCTCGGCAATGGCCTCCGCCAGCGCTTGGGTTGGCAGGCTCAGCCGCGCGCGTTGAGGGGTATGGACCGGGCGGCCATCAAGCATGACATCCCAGCCTGTTTCGCCAGCTTGTGCCCAGGCAGCATTGTAGAACCGGCCCGCGCCGCGTCCGGAAGGTCGGTGTTGGTTCAAGGTCGCCTCGTTCGATTGGCCCGTCTATGTTTGCGCAAAAGGATCGCGCGCATCCGCGGCGTCGAGGCCGAGGACGTCCCACGTCTTCAGCATATGCTGCGGCAGCGGCGCGGCGATATCCAACACGCCGCCGCGCGGATGCGGTATCACGATGCGCCGCGCATGCAGATGCAGCTTGCGCGGGATTTCGCCGCCGGGATGCGCCTCGGCGCCGCCGTACTTCCCGTCACCCACAATGGAATGGCCCATGGCCGCGGCATGCGCGCGGAGCTGATGCGTGCGCCCGGTAATGGGCGTCATCGCGAGCCAGGCAAGGCGCGTCCCCGCGCGCTCGAGAACGCAATAGCGTGTCACGGCCGTCTTTGCGTCCGGGTGATCCGGCTCGGCCGGGTGGACGCGTTCCTCGCCGTGTCGACCACTCTTGAGCAGCGGCAGCTTGATCTCGCCCTGGGACAGTTTCGGCACTCCGATCACCAGCGCCCAGTAAAGCTTGCGCGCGCTGCGGTCCTTCAGACATCGGCCGAGTTTTGCTGCCGCCTCGCGCGAGCGCGCGAGCAAGAGCACACCGCTGGTGTCCTTGTCGAGACGGTGGACGAGGCGCGGCCGCTCGGTTTTCTCGAAGCTGAGGCCGTCAAGCAGCCGGTCGAGATGTTCCGTCGTGCTGCTGCCGCCCTGCACCGCGAGCCCTGGCGGCTTGTTCAGCGCGAGAATGTCCTCGTCCTTGTAGATCACCAGGCCACGGACGAAATCCAGATCGCGCTCGTTCGGCTCGCGGGTCTCCCGCGACGGGCCTGGCGAAGGCGCTACCGCTGGCAGGGGCGGCACGCGCACCTCCTGGCCGTGTTCGATGCGCGTATTGGCCTTGGCCCGTCCACCGTCGACCCGCACCTGACCGGTGCGCAAAAGCTTTTGCAAGCGCACATAGCTCAACGTGGGGTAATGCGCGGCGAACCAGCGGTCCAGACGCATTCCGTCTTCGCCCGGCGCCACCCGTTTTTTCTCAACGCTGCTCATCACAGCCTCATTGACAGAGGGCGCGGCCGACCACGAGCCCGGCAAACACAGCCGCGAAGCACAAGATGATCGTTCCGCTAGCATAACCGGCCGCGGCCAGATACGCCTTGCGCTCGATAAGGGCGGCGAAATCCATCGAGAACGCCGAGAAGGTCGTGAAGCCGCCGAGCACCCCGGTCGCCAGGAACGTGCGGACCTCCAGCGGCGCGCTCCAGCGCAAGGCCAGCATTGCGATCAGAAGTCCCATCAGGAACGAGCCTAACACATTCACCGCGAAGGTGCCCCAGGGGAAGGCCGCGCCGAACAGGTGCCCGCACAGGACGTTCGTCAGATGGCGCAGCGCCGCCCCGACCGCCCCGCCGGCGGCGGCCATGAGAACCAGCGTCATGAGTATCGCAAGCGTCCGGCCATCGTCGCGCCGACCGGTCTAGGAGGATTTGCGGAAGAACACCGGGCGCAGCAAGCCGCCCAGGATCGCCCCCAGAACGGCCCCCACGAGGCCGACCGCCAGCGTCACGCCGAGTTCGATCATCTGCATGAACTGGGCATGCTGGTCAGGGCTCTCGAAGCGCTGCGTTTCGGCCAGCGGAGTCGCCGCAAACCCGGCCAGATACGCGCCCGGAACGAGGAAAATGACGAAGACCACAATGGCGAAGATCGTTCTCACGAGACCTCCCAGAACCAGATCTGACCTGACTTGTCGTACCCGCCGAGCCAGCCAAACCATGGCAACAACATCTTTGCGGTCGTGCGCCAGCCATTCCACAGGTCGATATGATCGCCCGTCGGCCGTGTGGTGTCGCTCGTGCGCCACCAGTAGCCATTGAAAAAGATGATGCCGGTGCGCCCGTCCAGTTCTTCGGCGAAATTCGCCGGGTTGGTCA
>CAYFTI010000143.1:0-5973 GCA_964346065.1 uncultured Hyphomicrobiaceae bacterium | reverse complement strand
GGCCATCATCGCTGCCGCCAAACGCGGGCATCAAACGTTAGAGACAATCCACTAGGGCTGACTCGGCGAGTACGCCTTCCTCTTCAACCGCCGCCACGTCCGCCGCCACGTCAAGAGCCCCGCCCACGGCTTCGCCCGCGTCCTTGAGAGCACTGTCCGCATCCCCCCGCGACGCACCGCGAGTTCGTTGCCGCTGCCGCTACCTGAGGGTTCTGGAGAGCCAATATCTTTTAAATACGCTCTTAGGCGCAACGGGCCGCCAACTGCTTTGGTCATATACCGACCCAGTTAAGGCATGCTTCAAAAGCTCCCGACAGTCCTTTTTATTGACCTTCCACAAGGGGTTTGTTATATGGCGGTCGATCATTGCCACGCGGCTCACACCCGTTATACTTTCCGGTGTCCCGAAAATATGGGATGCAGAAGATTGCCGAACAGCTTGTTCCGACTTCGGGCCATTTCGCGAGCCACACTGAGGTAACAGACCATTCGTTGGCATGCCGGAACTTCTTCAACAGACAAGAGCTTAGCGTATTCGTGAAAGAGCTTCCAATGCGGGTACTTGATTTTTGCAGAGGGATCAAACCATGTTGCATAATCATGTAAACTTTTGTGCGAGGAAATAGACTGGCTTTGATGCATCCGATACTGGAATTGGTACTCAGGTAGCACAACAATGCGCCCTCTCAATGCCAGATGCGTCAGCAAGGTACGATCACTGCTGCCATAAGGCGCAATTAGGTCTGTGCCGTCCAGCCCGGATTTGCGTATTACGCCGAAGATTGGTTGGACAAAATGTATGTGATGCTTCAGCACTTGGTTAAAGCGGCGGGCAGTACTAAAATGATCCAGGTCGCCAATACCATCTATGACCGCCTTGACATTGCCAACGTCGTCGATTACCTGGGTTCGCGTGGTGCACACAAGGACGGATGGATCGCGGTCCAATACCGCTACACATTTAGATAAATACTGCGGTCTCAGCACGTCATCATGAGCGGCCCATTTAAAGTAGGTTCCACGTCCTTCTCTAAAAACAAAATTGTAGTTGGCAGCGGCACCGTGATTTGTTTGCTGTCTAATGTAACGTACACGCCTGTCTCTTTTCGCGTAATGCCGGCATATCGCATCGGTCCGATCGGTAGACGCATTATTGGAAATAACCAACTCAAAGTCCGGAAAGTCTTGAGACAGTATTGATTCAAGACAAACCTCTAAGTGGCGGTCACCATTGTAAACGGGTAGTCCGATCGTTACACGAACCATGATTTACGTGCCTCCTGCAGAAATCGTACAATGTCTGAATGAAACGGAGAATAACCGGAGGCGCACGAGTGGTAGCAGTCCGCGAGCAACTCATACTCGCCCCTTCCCTGCCGGAAGTGCTGTCGAGCCGCGGGGAAGCCTGTCGAGGAGCAGCAACGCGATCTTCTCCAACACGCCCCGGTGCGCGACGAAATGGATGAAAAAGAGTAGTGTTGCCACGTAGACGAGCGATCCGATAGCGGCAGCGGCGACAAGGAAGGCCCATCCGTTTACGGGAAAAACCCACTGAAGCACGGCATAAAAAATGAGGCCGGCGACGGCAGGACCCAGCCCCGGCAAGACGACTTGCAGAAGGAAGCGCCGGAGCGAGAGGCCCGTCATGCGAAGATAGAGCGGCCAGAAATAGCCGAGCTGAGGGAAGATCGTAATCGCGACGAGGCAAGCGGTGACCGTGACCGCATTGAGCGTGTTCGCCCACGCAACGCCGGCCATGAGAAGAATCCCTGTTGCGGTGCACGCGAGAGCAGCGGAGGTGAAACGGCGCACTTCGCCCCGCGCGATCGCCACCATTGGCAGGATTACCGTAGGTTGCGTGAACACAAACGTGGTCATAAAGAGCGTGATGATGGTTGCCGTCGCGGCGTATTTGGGCTCGAACAGGAGGCCGGTGATCTGCGGCGCGAAGACGATGAGGAAGCTCGCCGGGAGCATCGAGACCCACAGGCCGTAGCGGCCCGCCATACTGGCGGCACGCACCATACGCTCCTGATCGTCGAGCGCGTGCAGGGCGACGAGCGTCGGCTGCAGGGGCTGGAGCGCCGTGCCAATCAGAGCCTGCAACTGCTGGAAGAGGGTCATGCCGAGGTAGTAGTTCACGACGTCGACGGGCTCGCCGAATTTGTTGAGGGCGATCGTCCCGGCGGTCGTGTAGAGCATCATCGCCAGGCGGCCGACCGTCGTCCAAAGCCCGAACGATACAAGCCGCTGTGCGGTCGCGAGGCTGAAATGAGCCGGCCGGACGCGCAGCTCCGGCACAAAGCCGAGCGATCGAACGGTGGTGACCGCCGTGAAGCACAGGTCCGCGAGCACCGTGGCGAGAACCACGAACACCACGGATGGTGCGACGGCGATCAGGAGGACGGTCAGGAGGACGAGCTTCAGGACGGCGCGACCCAGCTCGAGCACGCTGAGCTCCACGAACCGCTGGCGCACGTGATAGCCGGCCGTGAACGGGAGCGCGGCGAGCTGCACGGCGAAACCGATGACGAGAAGCGCGCTCATGGCCTGGGCGCTCGCCACCATGTCCGGCGGGATCGTGAGCACGGCGTCGATGTGCCAAGCGAACACCAAGCCGAGCGTCACGAAGGCGAGCGTGCACAGACAAAGCAGCGGGAAGATCGACGAGACGATCCTCGTCACGCCCTCGAAGTCACCGCGGGCGTAGGCTTCGACGGTGTGCCGGTTGATACCCCCCGTAAAGAACGAGAAGAAGAAGGGCGGCAGGACGGTGAGCGCCATCACCACCGGATAGACGCCGAACTCCTCCGGCGGAAGCCGGCCGAGAAGGTACTGGAAGGTCCAAACCAGGATCGTGACGTTGAGGACGCGCGCCGCCACCGTGCTGGCTGCATTGATCGCGACGAGCCGTGTGCGCACCGCTACGTGGCGGTGAACGACCGGCTGTCCCGCATCGCCTCCCGCGGAGGTCAAAGTAAAAACCCCGCCCAGGAAACGGCTTCCCGGCGCTTGGCGCTTGGTGAGACTTCGTCGGAAACGTCGCGGCGGGTTGACGCGGGCAGGCTGAATTCCGCGGCGATCATTTCCGCCGACCACCAGCCCGTGCGCCCGGCTTCCCCGGAGGCAGGGCTCATTGCTGACAGGACGCGCGTCCCGGACAAGCGCGTCTGCTGACGAGGGAGGCTCACCGATGAGTCGCGGCTGGACGCAAGTGTGCCGCACCCTACATTCGGTTCGCAGTTGCCCACCATGGCGCGCCTCGCGATGCGCCTATCGGTGGCAACACATATTGGAGCTGTCGAGGCGATCAGCGGCGGCCATGACGGTGCAGGGGCCACCGGCCTCATCGCCGACCTCCGATGATCGTGAGCCGCTTGAGGCTGCCGAGGAAGTTGTGGAGATGCGCCCACGGCCCAACTTGGCGCGCGGCCGCGAGCAAGTTGAAGCCGTGGAAGCGAGGCCGCGGGCGGAACAGGACCGCAAGCGCCATGAGGCGGGCGAGAACAAGCCGCTTGCGCTTGACCTGTCCCGGCTGCATCGCCGTGATCGCATCCGTCCCCAAAGGTTCGGCGGTGATGCGTCCCGCGCCCAGCGCTCTGCGGATCAAGTCTTCGCCTTTCCCTGTGCGGCTTATAACCAGGCTTACGCCATCCGCCTCTTCAAACAAGGGATAGCCACGCGCATCGCAATGCCACGCGTCGGCGCAGACGACGTCCGCGAAACCACCGGTGCCGTCCGGGCAGATCTTGCACCGGAACTGTACATGGCGAGAGAGGATCCCGCCCCACGAGTCGGCATAGCTCATGCTCAAACGCCGCCCGTCTTCAAGCACTGCTGTGGCCCGACCCGGCCAGCCGTCGCCACGATACCGGAAGGTGGCGACCTCGGCTTCACTGACCCCCAGCCGCGCCAACAATTCGCGCGTGCCCGCGAGGCTTGGTACGCCAGCGCAGAAGAAGGAAATCATATAGGGAAACGACTTGTCGATCCGTGCGTCGCGCCGGGCAAGCGCGCGCAATGCGGCCACGTCACAGGGCTTGCCCACGAAGGCCGCCCGGCCGGGCTCCGCGAGCGTTTGGTCCAGACCTTCCAAAGGGGCAGATGGCGCGTAACGCGAGCCTGCGGCGTCGAAGACGTCGGCTGCCGTGCGGCTCACCACTGTCGTATTGCCGATGGGCAGTTCGGGCGACGCTGCCGTCTGGACAACCCTATCGACCGCCCCCGTCTCGAGAAGATGCACGAGCAGCGCCGAGAGAACGCCCCCTGAAGAAGCGTTCGTCCGCAGCGCCGGATCCGTTGCGTAGCCCGAGCGCACGGCAATCAACGGTCCCCAAAGGACGTGGTCGGGCCGGCCTGCAGCATTCTGCTGAAGCACGAGGCCCGGACAGATCCGCGCGACCTTCTGCTCCTCGGCCTCTTCGAGCGTCTGAATCTGCTGCGGCCGCGCGAAGCCTTGGGGGCTCGTCGCCATGCCGATTTTGCGCGGTGCCACCATCGTGCAGCCACCACAGCCGGCACAGACGTCCCCTCGTTCCACGCGAGCGAGTGTCGGCGACCGCCTCACCGGGGCGCCTCGCTGAATTCTCGAAGGCGGGCGGCGAGAGCCGCTTCGTACAACTTCAACCGCGCTCGTCCTTCCTCCATACAAGCAGAAAGCCGACCTCGGATTGCGTCCAGCCGGCCGAGCGCATCCTGTACACGCGCGACCACAGCTTCGACCGTCTCGTTGCGTAGGTCGATCGTCTCGTCGTAACCGAGGGTCGCGAAGAGGCCGGCAAATTTTCGGCTGTATGCGAGCGGGACGACGGGAACACCGCTCGAGAAGGCGGCGATGCAAGCGTGCATGCGCGAGCCGCAGAAGAAGTCGAGCGCGGCGATGTAGGACTTGGCTTCGCCCGGCGACGTAAAAGACGGCGCGAGGATGGTTCCCGGGAACTCCGCAGAGAGTAATTCAGCTACGCGTTGGTCGTCTTCGACAAACTGTTCCCGTGAAAATACATGACTGACGAGGTGCACTTCGCAGTCGTCACGGTGCATGAGCCCGCCAATCAGTTCGCGCACGAGCCGCGGATATTCAACATGCAGCGCGAACATATTATCGCGGGTGTAGCCACCGTTGAATAAGAGGCCCGAGACGTTGACGCCGACGCGCAGCAATCCAGCACGCGGGTGTTTGGCAGGCTCAAACGGAAGTATTAGCGCGACGTCCGTCGCCTCGGTCACGTCACCGCGGTAGCCAATTTGCGTCAGGTATCGTGTCGATAGCTCGTCTCGAGTGCAAACAATTCTCGCGCCATTGATAGTGGCCCGGGCGAGCAGCCGCGTCCACCATCGCTCGAAGGGGCCAATAGTCTGTGGGCTCAGAACTAGAGATCGACGGCTTAAGAGCACCACTAATTTTGACAAAAACATTTTTGTAAATCTTGTAATACCGTAAATATCGGCAAAACTATCTCCAGCCCCGATATCCAGTACAAGATCGCACCGACGGACGTGCGCCGAAAGCCCAGCAGTTGGGCGGATCAAATCGCGGCTCCGCAGGCCGACGACTTCAACATCCGAATCCGTCACGTAGCTCGGTCGCGGATCACGCCAGCCAAGTATCATGAAGCGAACGGACAAACCGAGTTCACCTGCGACTTTCCGGACGATAGCGATCTGGGAAAGTGTCAGCGCCCCGACCCCCATGTTGTCGGAGGTGGCTGAATGCCAGAGGAGTCCGATGACTAACGGCCTGGAGGTCGTACTCTCGAAGGTGCCGGTCGTACTGTCTCCAGCAGCCATCTTTAGCCAGCAATCACACAGAGCTCGGGAGAGATGCCTTGCTCCACCAATACGCGTTGGATTTCGGGAGCGTAAAGCTCGTTTGCAATCAGGATCAATTCCGGCGACACGTCCACGACCTCCGAGGGAGTGATGACCGGTAGCGCCACGCCGGGCACGAAAAGGCCGTGCTTGCGCGCGTTGACG
>CAYFTI010000142.1:0-6003 GCA_964346065.1 uncultured Hyphomicrobiaceae bacterium | reverse complement strand
AACATATTGTCGTCTTCGCTCGCGGTGAAGTCGCCACGCGAGGACTTCTCGCCGACGATGGCCTCGACGAAGTAGTCATAGGTGCCCGAGTCGGTGCCAGCGCCGAACAGCTTCAAAGGACGGTCCGGAAAGCCATCGCGGATCTGGCTCCAGTTGGTAATCTTATCCTGAGCGGCCGGCTCCCACATCTTCTTCAACTCGGCGACGGTCAGGTAGTCGACCCAGTCGTTTTTCGGGTTGACGACCACCGTCAGTGCATCCAGGGCTACCGGCAGTTCGATGTACTCGATGCCGTTCTTTTTACACAGCTCGACCTCGGACTCCTTGATCGGACGCGAGGCGCCGGTGGCGTCGGTGTCGCCACGGCAGAACTTCTTGAAGCCGCCGCCGGTGCCGGAGACCCCGACGGTGACCATGGTCTGGCCCTTCTCGGCCTTCTGGAACTCCTCGGCAACGGCCTCGGTCACCGGGAACACGGTGCTCGAGCCATCGACCTTGACCAGCTCGCGCGATAAGGCGGGCGTGGCGATGATCAGCCCGGCGAGGGCTGCGACCAGTGGGGTGACGGCGAAACGAGTGGATAACATGGGCAATCTCCAAGACTGTCTGAATAGAGCCCCTAAGCATATCAGCCCAATGTTACGGCCTTATGAATGAGGGCCCTGTGAGTTCAGACGGAAGGCGAGACGGCGGGCGCGGCGCCACCCTTGGCGGCGACTGATCGAGCGCTTCCCTGCGCCCTGGTTGCTTCGCAATCCTGGTGGTGCTCAGACGCCTGCGGCTGGGGGCGCGGCGGGGACGGCGCTGGCGCGCGCCGGGATCGTGCGATAGACCAGTTCGTCGGTATTGTATTTCAGCACCTCGCCGAGGCGGAGATTCAGGAACCCACGCGCCGCCTGGAACGACATCACCAAAAGACCGATCATCGCCAAGCTGTAGAGGCAAGCCCAGAGCACCTCGCTACCACCAATGGTGTAGGCGGTCCACTCTGGAATGGTGATGAAGCTCGTCAGCCCTTCGCCAAAGATCACCGGGTCGATTTTGTCCTGAAAGAAGGTATAGGGCAGATAGCCGACGTAGAAGCCGGGCAGTGCCGCTAGCGCCGTGGCATACCCTAGGCCAAGGCGGGCGTAGGTACGCACCTCACAGCCGATCATGAACACCGCGCCCATCGCCAACAGCGGGCCGCCGAGGATATGCCCCCAGTAGAGCCCGGCGGCACCGGATGCATTCGGGATGGTTCCCGTGCCAGTCAACCAGGAGAACAGGATGAATAGGTTGAACACGACGATGGCCACCATAAACCCCTGCAACGGCAGCATGCCACGGAACATGTAGTAAGTGCAGCGTGGCACACCGCCTTTGCGATACATCTCCTCTTTGGTGAAGGTCGCTTCCGGGGCCATGACTGAGCACTCGGTGCCAAAGCCAGTCTTCGCGATGCCCATGCCGAGCACGATACCGGGGATTGCCAGCCAGATGACCTCCGCCCAGCCGATCTGATTCACCGAACCGGAGATCCAACCAGTCAGCCCGTAGAAGAGTGGCAATGCAAGAAAGACGATCAGGAAGGCGTTCAGCGACCAACGCAGCGGCGAGCGCCAAGGGCGATAGCTCACCGACCAGCCCGGTTGGGGATTGTCTAGATCATCGCTGTGCGCACTCGCGGTCGCCCGAGTCTCCTGATGCTTAAAGTAGCCACCCAAGCCCATCTTCATCGCGATCAGGAAGGCGATAAAGGCAAACGGAATACCGGAAATTAGCACGACCCAGGACGCAATGCTCATGGCCGGAATCCCACCGATGAAATGATGCGTCGTACAGCCGGCAGCGAGTCGCGTGCCGAACGAGAACAGCACCCCGCCGATGAACGACATCAGCAGCATCTTCCAGTTGTACTTGACCCAGCCGCGGGACTCGCCCTCCATCATGGCGACCAAGCGGGCACCGAGCAACGCACCGATGATGGTCCAGTGCACGCCGGGCTCGTAGACGCGTCCGACCCAGTCGATACCGAACAGCGTCTCCTCGCTGACGGCGAACATCTGCGCCATGCCGGTCGTGACGACGATGAACATGTCGGTGTGGAAGTAAAAGATGATCTCGGCCAGACCGACCGCAAGGCCGCCGAGCCAGAACGGCCACTGGCGCTTCCAGAGTCGCGTCGCGAGCGACTCTTGATCGGAAAACAAAGGTGGTGTGCTGGCCGCGGCGGCCAGCGAAGTGTTGCTCGTCATGTCATAACTCTCCGAAGTCTCCAGACACCGCAGGCGCGCGGGCCCCGCAGCAGCCCTGTTGGGGCTGCTGCCCGCGCCTACATCAGGTTGGACGCAGTGTGACTACTGGAGCGAAGTGCTCACGGGGCGGCTTGGATCAGCGGCCCATTCATTCATCGAGCCGACGTAGAGCTGGGTATCCTCATCACCAAGCAGCTCGTGCATGACGAACCAACCCGAGCTGGCCAGATGACCCGTGTTACAATGGCTGATCACAGGCTGACTGGCGTCAATACCGAGTTCGGCGGTGATACGCTGGAGTTCGGTCCGTGGGTAGAAGGTCGAGCCCTTGCCGCTTTCGCTGATATAGACCAAGAAAGGCAGATTCTTGGCGCCATCGATATGGCCCTTCGCAGCGACCTTTTCGGCCTTGTGCTTCAGCCCTAGATAGTATTCAGGCGTGCGCACATCGATAAGCTGGGTATCACCGGCAGCGACCGCCTGTTGGACCTCTTCCAAGCTTGCCAGGAGCTCCGGCCGCTCGCCCGGGGCGGTCCAGTCGCCCTGCTTCGGCTTGGTCCGGCCATATTCGATCTTGTGGCCGTCGCCCGCCCATTTGGCCACCCCACCGTCGAGCAGCGCGACCTTGTCATGACCGAAGTACTGGAGCGTCCAATACAGGCGCGTACCATCGGCGACCGCCGATCCACTGTCGCCGGGATTGGTCACGACGATCAAACTATCCTGGCTGACACCGCTCCTCTGCATGAGCTGCTCAAAGTCGGCTTGTGACGGCACCATGTCCTTCAGCGTCACGTCATCTGTCTTCTGTGTAACCGCAATCTCCTTCCAGTCGATGAGCGCGGAGTCCGGGACATGGCCGGAGACGGCTGCCCCGCCGCCAGAGGCACCGCAAGCCTGAACACCGCCAATCTCGCCGCCGCCACTGGTTTTACGAATGAAGCTCTGCGGATCGCGACGGACATCGAGCACGACGACGGCATCCCGGTTATCGGCAAGCCATTGGGTGTCGACGAGAGGACCGGGCAAGTCAGCTGCTAAGGCGCCGAGCGCACCGAGCTGCAGTGGCAAGGCGGCAGTAAGCGCAATGAGCGACTGTTGATGGAATCGCATGAATCTCCTCCTTTGGAGCTTGTCATCGTGATGCCCGGTCTGTGCCGGGCTGTAAAAAACGACGGCAAATCGATCTAATTGTGACTTGCCATCGCGGCCTCCGACGCTAACCCAGACTGAAATTCTGGGTCAAGCATTTGATTCGCGCAACGGATCGCGCCCGCGTCGGGTCGCGGCGGACAGTGGAACAGATCAAGCAAATAGGCGCCCGCCGCGGCATCTTCACGAGCCTGAGAGAACAACTGGGATCACAAAGGGCACGGGTTCGTTCGTGTCGGCCACATGATGTCCGGCCTCATGGGCATGAAGCTTCTCGACCGACGGACAAGTTGATGGGTCAGTTCAGACTGCCATGATGTCCCTTCATGGCCTCAGCCTCGGGCAGGTCGGCGAACATGTCGGCGAGCTTCTTCAGGGAACCGTTGCCCAGCGCCTTATAGACAGAGACCCCCGGCGGTATGCCCTTTTCCTGATTGCCCTCCGTGGCCGCATACATGCGATCGCGGGTCTTGTTCCATTGCAGCATGTGGACCACCGTGGGCGCCGGTTCCGAGATGTGAAGCACCTGCAGTTCCGGTACCGATATGTGGTAGATCCGGGAGCTTCCATCTTCGAATCCGATGGGGAAATACAGGCTTGCCCCGGAGGGATGCCACATGGGATGGCGTATCTTGTTGATCCCGATGCCCGGTTCGGTGGCCTTGAAGTGCCCCACCACCTCGTCGCTGCGGACATCGATGAGCACCAACTCGGGTACCTCCTTGGAGGCCACCAGCAGCAGGTGATTATTGTTGGCCGGCTCTTCCAGGAAATGAGGATTCTCATAATCGACGTCGATGGTTTTGACGACCTCGCCCTTGGCCGCGTCGATGACCGACACCGAACGATGACCCTTGGCGATGTTGCCCACGTAGACCTTGCCGTTGGTATAGGCGGCAGCGTGGGGGGCCTTGCCCACGGTGATCTGCTTGAGGGGCTTGAAGGTCGCTAGGTCGAGCTGCGTGACGGAGTTGCCCGGGCGTTCCACCTCCACGGGGCCGGGCCCCTCGGCGATGACATACAGATACCCCTCGTCCCAGGCCGGCACCATCCCGAAGGGGAAGTCGGCCACATCCTCGGCGCGACGGCTCACCACCAGGTTGCGGGCGTCGATCTCCACCACGGCGTCGTCGTCGAGCTCGGTGACATACAGGTAATTACCATCGAGGCTCCAGTAGTACTGATGTCCCTGACCCTTTTGGGATTGTTCCGAGCCGGTGACGATCTGCTTGATCAATTCACCGCTCCGGGCATCGAAAACCGTCAGGGTATTACCGCCGTGGTTGATGGCGAACAGGTAGTCCCCCCGCGGGTCCGGAACCATGTGGGCGGGCTTGGTGCCGGGCGGGCCGGCGCTCACCGTCCGCATGTTCTCCAGAGAGGGAATGAAGGTCACGGTGTGGCCATTCTCTCCCCAATTCGGTACGACAAAGTGGCTCTGATTAGGCCCGCCGATGGTGTAATTGCTGGCCAGGGCGGTGGGGACGGCGCCGGCGGTCAGGAAGACGGCGGCAAGGCGGATGATAAATTGCGGATCTCTTAGGGATGGTCGCTGGAAGCGCATCGTGTTCCTCCTGTTGGTGGGTTGGTGCATCGTTTTTTTGGGGCGCACCGGCGCCGACATTATTGAACAGAAGCACTCTCTGTCAATATCGATTGGGTCAGGTCTTTATCATCTAGCCCCTACGAGCCTGGAACGGGACATGCCTTCTAATGCTGCGTCGATCCTTGGGTGGTTGGACGACGCGCCGCACACGGCTGCGGGGCGGCCTCGGGACGCGCGGAACAGGCGTACTCGATCAGCAGATACGCGGATCGAGCGGCTTCCTGTTGGGCGCGGCGCAGTGCTCCGCGGGCGTCCGCGCTGAGAGCGTCCTCCCAGCGATCGAGAAGATGCGGATAGATCCGTTCGTGGTAATCATGACCGGGGTCCACGCGCACCCGCACCCAGCCGCGCTCGCCTGGCTCGAGAGCCAGCGCAAGCGCGATCCATTGACCGGGCAGCAGCCGATCGTCGGCGATCTCCGTCCATCCGTCGTGCTCACTCCAGCGCATGCGACGCGCGATCAAGTGAGAGCGGCGCGCGCCACCTGCGCTGGACAACTCGACCTCGATCTGCGGCGTGACGTAGGTGGGCAGCGCGTGGCCGGCACCTTTGTTGCGGGCGTGCACTAGGAGCCCGTCGCGGGTCCGCCAGACGTCGACACCCAGCCCCTGTTCGACCATCTCTGGATCATGCACGCCTTTGAAGCCGTGACGTCCGTCCGGCATGTGGCAATCCTGGCAGGCCACACCTTCGTCGGCATACCGGGACGCCTGCCATTCGCGATAGGTGTTCTGCAGCGGCTTGCCGTTCACGCTGAGTCCGTCCGGACCGAACTGATGGCAGGGCGCGCAGAACGCCGCGTCGCGGAACAGCGGTTGTTCCCGCACCGCCCCGTGTGGCGTCGCCGGGAGGGGCCGCGGTCCATAGCGGTGATGCGCCCGCACATGACAGCTCGCGCAGTCGATCGCAGGCAACTCTTCGGCTCCAGCCAGCCCGTCCCGCCACCATTGCGCCCGCGCTTCCTCGCGCGGAGCGTGGCAGGCAAGACAGGCATCGACCTCGGCACCG
>CAYFTI010000141.1:0-6021 GCA_964346065.1 uncultured Hyphomicrobiaceae bacterium | reverse complement strand
CGTGGAGCTGCAACGCGGTCGTGTAATCTCCGGCCTCGCACGCGTTCTGGAACCGGGCGCACAGTTCCGGCGCGACGTTCGCGGTCACCGAAATGCAGCCGTGCCCGCCATGCGCGTTGAAGCCGAGCGCGGTACCGTCCTCGCCTGAAAGCTGAATGAATCCCTCGCCCATCGCCGCGCGCTGATGGCTGACGCGGACCATGTTCGCGGTGGCATCCTTCACACCTGCGATATTCGGCAACTCGTAGAGCCGCGCCATGGTCTCCACCGACATATCCACGACGCTCCGGCTGGGAATATTGTAGATGACGATGGGAATTTCCACGGCATCATTGACCGCCTTGAAATGCTGATAAAGCCCTTCCTGCGTCGGCTTGTTGTAATACGGGGTCACAACCAGAACCGCATCCGCTCCCGCACTTGCGGCATGTGCGCTGAACTCGATAGCTTCGGCAGTATTGTTCGAGCCGGCGCCGGCGATGACAGGGACGCGTCCCGCCGACTGCGCAATACACAGTTCGATGACCTGCTTGTGCTCACCATGACTTAGGGTGGGCGATTCGCCGGTCGTCCCAACGGGAACGAGTCCGTGCGTCCCGGCCTCGATCTGGCGTTCGACGAGCGTGCGGAAAGCCTCTTCATCAACGCGGTTGTCGCGGAAAGGCGTGATGAGCGCGGTAAACGAGCCTCTGAACATCGGTGATCCCTGCTTGCTGCTCTTTGACGCGACGATACTGAGTTGACAGAGGTGGGGCAACAATCGCGACCTCAGAGCGGCGATCCGGCGTCATGATTATGCCGGATTTCTGCCGCTTCGCTGTCGCGTGAGATGCGGTCGCGGCTGGGGTAGCACGGGTCTGTGGGCCGTGTCTTCTCACGACGGCAACAGGCGCATATGCTGTATGCGGGTTTGCAGATTCAGGCGATCATCAGAACGGATGGGGAAACGAGTGGACGACGGCGCAAGTGCGGCCGATGGGCGTTTTCGTATAGGTCTTGGCGCTGTTGTCGTGGCTGGCGCCCTTCTCGGGTTGTTGGTGGGGCTGCAGCCCTGGGCAGATGGCGAGGAGCGCGTCAGCACGGTGACGCACCAGCCGGTGGTTCGGCCAGCCCCCGCGCCCGCAAAGCCGGCTGATCCGCAGCCGCCAAAACACACAACAGAGGATCCGGCAAAGCCGCAAATGGCGTCCCGGCGCGCGCCCGCGCCTGAGGATTCGGCAGAGCAGGCGATTGCGCCAGAAGTGCCGGTCGAGCCGGCTGAACCCAGCCAGCCGCCGATGGCGCAGAAACCCCAGCGTCCGGCAACCCCCGGCATGCCGGCCCTGCCCGCCCCGAAGACGCTTCCGCCGAAGATTGCTCTGCTCGGTAAGCCTGCTGCCAGTCCATCCGTCTCAGGGGAAGCACCCGGCCCGGAAAGGGACTCTCGCGGTGTTGAGCGCGACGAGATCGGCGAGCGGCTCGATGACATCGAATCGATCCGCATCTCGGATAACGATGTGAAGCTGCTCAAGGAGGCGGTCCGGCTGTTCTACAAGGAACGGTGGGACGCCGGTAGCCCGCTGATCGGCAGGATCGAGGATGACACCGCCCGGCTCATGGCTCGCTGGTACTACCTGCGCTCGAGCGAAGGCCATGCCCCGCTGAGCGAATTCGTGTCGTTCCAGCGCAAGCATCCGATGTGGCCCAGCAAGAAAGTGCTGGCACGCAATGCGGAACTCTCCGCGCTTTTGAGGCAGCCACCGGCAGATGAGGTGCTCGCCTTCTTCGAGAACCAGCCGCCGCGCACCGGTGCGGGCAAGGCCGCGCTCGGTGCCGCTTATATCGAGCATGGCGAAGAAAAGCGGGGCACCGAACTGATCCGGGAGGCGTGGCGCCGTCATGCGCTGGGCGAGGAGGCGCAGGAAGAGATTCGCGAGCGTTTCGACAAGCTCCTGCGCGAGCCGGATCACAAGACCCGCGCCGACTGGCTGCTGGCGCAGGATCGGCGGAGCCTGACGGACGATGCCCGACGCCTCAAGAAGGAGTTGGACAAGCTGGACCAGACCTCGCTGGACGCGCGCGTCGCCGAAGTTCGGCGCTCGCGCCGCGCGGGCGGTCTGCTGACCAGGCTGGACAAGGCCGTGAAGACCAAGCCGGAAGTTCTGTTGAGCCGCGTGCGCTGGCTCCGCAGGCACGGCAACGACGAGAAGGCCTGGCGTCTGATGAAGATGGCGCCAGAGGATTCCGAGGCGCTGGTCGATCCGAATGAATGGTGGCAGGAGCGCCGCGTCCAGACACGTACCGCCCTGAATGCCGGCAAGCCCAAGACAGCCTACGAAATCGCCAGCCGGCACGGCGGGGCCACCGGCGATGATCTGCACGAGGCCGAGTTTCTGGCTGGATGGATCGCGCTGCGGTTCCTGGACAAGCCGGAAGCGGCAAAGCGCCATTTCGCCGCGTCGCGCGAGGGGGCGGATCTGCCGGCGGACTTCGCTCGCAGCGACTATTGGCTGGCGCGGGCCGAGCTCAGGCTCGGTAACGAGGCGGAGGCCGAGCGCCTGTTCGCGGCAGCCGCACAACACTTCCACAAATACTATGGCCAGTTGGCCCGGCTTGCGCTGGGCGAGCGGGCCGCGCCGATCACGTTTCGCAAGCCGCCCCGGCCGACCCGCGCGGAAATGGAGCGTTTCGCCGCGCGTGACGTCGTGCGCGCCCTGCCGATTGCGCGTCAGGCCGATTTCGACTCCTTTCTGTCGCTGTTTATCTACGAGCTGGCCCGTGATCTGGAATCGCCCGGTGAAATGACGCTCGCCGCCGAACTGGCCAAGCGCATCGCGCCGCCGAACGTCATCGTGCGCTTCGGCAAGGTGGCGCTCAACCGCGGCTTTCCCGTCGAGACGTACGCTTACCCCACCGAGATCCCGGAGTTCGAAATGCTCTCCGGCTCACGTCCGGTCGAGCGGGCGCTGATGATGGCGCTGGCGCGCCAGGAAAGTGAGTTCAACCCGAAGGCCCGAAGCAGCGCCGGGGCGCGTGGCCTCATGCAGCTCATGCCGGGCACGGCGCGCATGATGGCGCGGATCAACAATGTTCGCTACAGGCTTTCCCGGCTCAACAATCCGGTGTTCAACGCCAAGCTCGGCAGTTCCTACATGCGCCGGCTGCTCGACCGGTTCGATCAGTCCTACATCATGATGCTGGCGGGCTATAATGCTGGTCCCGGCCGCGTCAATGAATGGATCAAGCTGTTCGGCGACCCGCGCCGTCCCGATGTCGATCCGGTGGACTGGGTGGAACGCATCCCATTCACGCAGACGCGGGTTTACGTCCACAAGATCATGGAAAGCTTGCAGGTTTACCGGGCCGTCCTGTCAGGCCGTGACGCGGGCGGTGTCACCCTCGCAACGGATTTGCACAGGGGCCGATCCGGCGCTGCGCCCGATCCGATTTACGCGGGCAGCGCGGTCAATTAATACTGTGCGCGCTGTCGATAGCGTTTTCGCCCCGAGGCACCATGACTGAACGAAGCCACCCTGCCTCTCGCGCGCGGCAAAACTGGCGCGATATCTTCTATACCTCGTTTGACGGACTGCGCCTGCGCGCGCGCCATTACGGGGAGCCGAACCCGGACACTCGCCCCGCCGTTTGCCTCGCCGGACTGACGCGCAACTCGAGTGACTTTCATCGGCTTGCGACCCATCTCGCGACGGAATCCGGGGCGCCGCGGGAGGTGTACGCACTCGATTATCGCGGACGCGGCCTATCGGAGCACGACCCTGACTGGCGCAACTATTCACCGTTTATCGAGGTTCTGGACACGCTAGATTTCATGGCTTCCGCGAATCTTCACGATGCTGCGATCATCGGGACCTCGCGCGGCGGGATCCTTGCCATGATGATGGCCGTTTTGCGCCCCGGAATGATCGGCGCGGCTGTGCTGAATGATATTGGACCTGAGATCGGCACTGCGGGGCTCGCGCGGATCATGGGGTACGCCGGGAAGATCCCCGTGCCTGCGGACTGGAACGAGGCTGTTGATGAGGTCCGCCAGATCAACGAACGCTTCTTTACGGACATGACGTCCGAGGAGTGGGAGGCGCTGGCGCGTCAGTCATTCAATGAAGGCGAGGACGGGCGCCCGGCATCAAGCTACGATCGGCGCATCGCCAAGGCGCTGTCACAAATCGATATTTCCAAGCGCATCCCCGATATGTGGTCATATTACGATGCGCTGTGCGATGTTCCCGTGATGATATTGCGCGGGGAGAATACCGACCTGCTGCCGGTTGCGGCATTCGAGGAAATGAAGCGGCGGCATCCGAACGCGACCGCTATCACGATCCCGGCGCAGGGCCATCCGGTGCTGTTCCTGGATCGCTTCAGCGTTGGCGAGGTCGACAGGTTCCTGGCTGACAGTGACCCGAACGACGAAGTCTACCGCCCTATCCCGTACGAGATGTATCCAGCCACATAAAAACCGCCGTCCGCGCCCGGCGAACGGCAGTTTCCATCTGGTTCAAAGCCAAGCGGACAGCGGCTACTGCTGGCCTTCGGTGTTCTGCTGTTGCTGCTGCTGTTTGCGAGCCTTTTCCATGAGCGCGAGCTGGCGCTGACGGATCGCCTTCATCCGCTTCTGCATGGCAGCACGATACTTCTTGTTGTCCACCGGATCGCCAGTGTAAGCCTTGGTGAAACCGCTGAGCGACAGGCGGAACCGGACCGGCTTGCCGTTCGGATTGACGGCCGCGACGTCCATCTTCCCGCCCTGCTTGAGCTGCTTGAGAACCTCGTCGGTCGCCTCGGTCGCTGCGGTGCAGCCGCCGACGTGGCACAACGAATATTGCAGCTTTATCGGATCGTTTTCATCGATCCGCGCAAGAATGCCGGCTGAGAGCGCCATGCCGAGCGGCACCTGAACCAGCAGGGACCGATTTTCCTGCCCTTCGAACTGACGGATCGCCGCTGATACGACGGTGCGGCCGGTATTGCGATCAATCAGTTCCTGATGCGTCAAGCAGACGTTTTCTTTCTCGCCGCCTTCCTGAACATTTGGCGCTTCGCGGCACAGCTTGATCCAGCCGGGCGGCGGCCGCTTTTTCGCTTCTTCCGTCTGGCCGTCCTGCGCTGCCGCCCCCGAGGCGAGCCCCAGCGACCCAACGAGTGCGGCAGCAACCATCATGCTGCAGAATGCAAAACCCGAACGGCGGATCTTTGCCATCTTTACTTTCAACATCCAATCAACCTTTCACGAACTGTTTCGGGCCTCGCTCCGGCTCTGTCGCCGCCGCGCTGGCGCCCCCCAACACTTGTCCTGCCTACGTCGAATTGAGGCGACTTCTTGACGCCGCGCTCGCACTTCGGATCTTCGTGCACAGTCAACGTGCACGAGGTCGGGCCGTTTCGGGGAATTACCCCATCACGACGCAGCGTCTGGATGCCCCAAGCCGACGGTCCCTCATGCGTTTTGCACGGTAATCGATTTTTTGCTCATTTTATGGCCGACAGTAGCGGCCGTACCGGACCATGGGTCTGTCCAGACTGACGGGGTTTGCGCGGACATCGGTCCCCGGCGGCAATCGGAGGAGACGTGATGAATACAGGGCAGCGCGGAATACAGCAGGGGGCGCCCGCACTCCGGCGGCTCTTGCGCTTCAGCGGGGTGGCGATCGCAGTGGCCTTACTGACCTTCGCGCCCGGCCTCGCTGCGGAGCCGCGCCACGGTATCGCGATGCATGGGCAACCGAAATACGGCCCGGATTTCAAGGCATTCGACTACGTGAACCCCGACGCGCCGAAGGGGGGCCGTCTCGTGCGCGCGGTCCAGGGCTCGTTCGACAGCCTGAACCCGCTCATCATCAAGGGCGAGTCCGCCCCTGGAATGCGCCAATACGTCTATGAAAGCCTGATGGCGCGCGCGCAGGATGAGCCGTTCTCGCTTTACGGGCTGATCGCGGAAAGCATCGAGACGCCGCCGGACAGGTCGTGGGTCGCGTTCACGGTGAACCAGAAGGCGCGGTTTTCCGACGGCGAGCCGGTTACCGT
>CAYFTI010000140.1:0-6067 GCA_964346065.1 uncultured Hyphomicrobiaceae bacterium | reverse complement strand
AGACGTCGCGTCACGGAAATTTTCTGCAAGCCGCGAACCGAGCAGCGCGTCATAGACCTCCAGCGTCGCCGTCTGCATGGCCTGCGTCGTGAAGCGCGCCACCACACGCGCCCGCCCGTGCGCGCCCATCCGCGCCAGGCTCTCGGGCGGCAGGCGCAAGGCGTTGTCGAGGCAGGCGGCAAGGGCCTCCGGGTTATCCGGCGCGACCAGCCAGCCGGTCCCCTCGTCCCCCGCGCGGCGGACCGGCACGAGCGTTTCCGGCAGCGCGCCGCGATCCGCGACGATCACCGGGCGCTCGGCGGCCTGAGCTTCGGCGGAGGCGCGCCCGAAGGCTTCGGCCTCGCGCGAGGCGACCACGACGATCTCGGCGGCGCGGCAGGCGGCCGGCACGTCGGAGACATGGCCGACCAGCTTTATGCGGTCCTCCATCCCGTTCGCTGCACTCAGCTCGCGCAACTCTCTGAGATAATCGTGCCGGCCCTGTGCGTCGCCCGCGAGCACGACGGTGACATCGCCCATATCCGCCTGTTTCAAGACCTGCGCCGCCGCCGCGATGAGCAGATCTTGCCCCTTCCACCGGGTCAACCGCGCGACCTGCAAAACGATGCGCGTCTCCGGCGCGATGCCCCACGCCGCGCGCAGCGCCGCGACCCGCTCGGGCGAAACGGTATCCGGCGCGAAGCTGTCGACGTCCACGCCGCGATAGATCACCCGCACGCGCTCGCCCGGCGTGCCGTGACGATCGATCAGCAAGCCGGCCGTGTAGCGTGAATTGGCGATGACGACGTCGCCACGCGCCATCACGGAATTGTAGGCACTCTTGGCGCGGGAATCCTGGTTATAGGCGCCGTGATAGGTGGTCACGAAGGGCACGCCCGCGAGCCGGGAGGCGGCCAGCGCGCTCCAGGCAGGGGCACGGCTGCGGGCATGGACAAGGTCGACCCTGCGCGCTGCGATCAGCCGGCGCAGTGCCGCGACATTGGCCGTCATCCGTAGGGGATTCTTGGTCGCTAGCGGCAGCCGGCACAACTCGCCGCCCGTCCGCGCCAGCTTGTCTTCCAGCCGCCCGCCCTGAGACGCGACGAGACATCGCCCGCCCGCGCGTGTCACCGCCTCGGCCATCTCGATCGCGGAGGCTTCGGCGCCGCCGGTATCGAGTTCAGGCACCACTTGCAGTATTGTGGGATAGGCTTGGCCGGTCACGCTTGAACCACCGCGCAGATGTATGATGCTCGCCGCCGCGAGCGTAAATCGAGGGAGAGCCTAGAATGAGCGCCGAGAACAATCAATTCCGCTTGCCCGCGCAGATGCTGCCCGTGACAAGCCCTGACGGCGCGACCACGCAGATCGCGACGATCTGGCACCCGGGATCCGGCCCCTATCGCCCCGTTGTCATGTGGCTGAGCGGCTTCAATTCGGACATGCGCGGCAGCAAGGCGACCACCCTGGCCAATTGGTGCAGCTGGCACGATTACGGCTTCCTGAGTCTCGACTATTCGGGCCACGGCGAATCGGGCGGACGTTTCGAGGACGGCACCATCGGCGACTGGCTGGCCCAGTCCCGCGCCGTCATCGACTGGGCCGACCCGGCGCGCTTCGTCATTGTCGGATCGAGCATGGGCGCCTGGATTGCAATGCTTTTGATGCGCCAACTGATGGAACAAGCTCCAGAGCGCGCCCAGCGGGCCATCGGTCTCGTGCTCGTCGCGCCGGCCTGGAACATGACCGAGCGCATCTGGAAGGAACTGCCTGACGAGGCGCGTGCCCAGATCGAGAACGAGGGGCAGTTCATCCGCCCCTCGGCGTACGAGGAAGCGGGCTACCCCATCACGCGCAAGCTGATCGAAGAGGGAAAGAGCTATCTCATTCCGCCGGAGACGCCTATCGACGCGGGGGCGCCGGTGCGCATCATCCAGGGCATGCATGATGAGGATGTGCCGTGGCGCGACTCCCTGGAGTTGTTTCAGCGTCTCAAGCAGGAGGACGCGCATCTCCACTTCGTCCGCGACGGCGACCATCGGCTTTCCCGGCCACGGGACATCCACCTGATATTTAGTGCAGTGCAGCATGTGCTTGAGACGGCATCGGATACCTGAGGCCGCGCAGCGCGCTTGATTCGGCTCGGCTCGTTCCGTTACCGTTTCTGTCTGGAGTTGGCGACGGGCGGGAAGACTGCCCGGCAACCTGCCGCAAAGCGGAGTGAACCGTGACGAAGCACGCAAGGCGATTCCCCGAATTCTACATTACGGCGCCCCAGCCGTGTCCGTACCTGCCAAACCGGCGCGAGCGCAAGCTGTTCACGCATCTGGTGCCCGGCAAATCCTCCGCGATTATCGACAATCTCCTGACCAACGGTTTCCGCCGCAGCCAGAACATCGCCTATATCCCTTACTGCGAAAACTGTTCGGCCTGCGTGTCGGTGCGGATCGTCGTGGATCAATTCACGTTCAAGCGCACCAACAAGCGCATCTGGAAGCGCAATCAAGATCTGCACGTCGAACAAGTGGCCTCCGTTCCCACCGCGGAGCAGTACGCCTTGTTCAGTGATTATGTCGGCACCCGCCACGCCGATGGCGGAATGGCAGACATGTCTGCGCTGGATTATTCGATGATGGTGCGCGACAGCGTGATCGACACCTTCCTGAGCGAGTATCGCCAGCGCCCGGAGAACGCCGGCCCGGACGCCGATCCGCAGGACTGGCCACTGGTCGCAGTTGCCTTATGCGACCGCCTGAGCGACGGCTTGTCGCTTGTCTACAGCTTCTTCGACGCGGAACTCTCGCATCGAAGCCTCGGCAACTACATCATTCTCGAGCACATCGAGCAGGCGCGCCGCGAGGGCCTGCCTTATGTCTATCTTGGCTACTGGATCAAGGACTCGCCCAAGATGGCCTACAAGACGCGCTTTCAGCCGCAGGAGCATCTGACTGCGCGGGGGTGGGTCTTGTACGAGGCGGAAGACGACGAGAGCTAGTCTGCGCTAGATGCGCTGGTTGTATTCGCCGACCTCGTCGTAGCTTTGAAGATGCGAATCAATCGCCTCGAAGATGGCGCGCATGTTCGCTTCACTTGTCGGGCTTTCGACCACCACGACCAGCTTCGGCTCGTTGGAGGACGCGCGCACGAGACCCCACGTCCCGTCTTCGAGCACAATCCGCACGCCGTTGACGGTGATGAGGTCGCGGATCGGCTGGCCGGCCAATTCCGCGCCGCTATCCGCGAGATGCTTGAAATGCGCCGTCACCCGCTCGATCACGTCGTATTTCTTGTCGTCCGGGCAGTGCGGCGACATCGTCGGGGACTGCCACGCAGGCGGCAGGTCGCGCAGCAGATCGGCGAGGCTCTTGTCCGGGTTGCGGTCCAGCATTTCGCACACCGCCAGCCCGGCGATCAGCCCGTCGTCGTAGCCCCGGCCCATCGGCGGGTTGAAAAAGAAGTGCCCGGATTTTTCGAAGCCGACCAGCGCGCCGACCTCGTGGCTGTAGCGCTTGATGTAGGAGTGGCCGGTCTTCCAGTAGTCGGTTGTCGCCTCGTTCGCCTTCAGGACCGGGTCGGTCAGGAACAGGCCGGTTGACTTGACGTCCGCGACGAACTTCGCGCCCGGGTGCTGATAAGAGATGTCGCGCGCGAGCATCAGCCCCATGCGGTCGGCGAAAATCTCCTTGCCCTCGTTATCGACAAAGCCGCAGCGGTCGCCGTCTCCATCGAAGCCGAGCCCGACATCCGCGCCATGCTCCAGCACCGCGTCGCGCATGGCATGGAGCATCGCCATGTCTTCCGGGTTTGGGTTGTGGCGCGGGAAGGTGTAATCCAGCGTGCAGTCCAGCGGCACCACCTCGCAGCCCACCGCCTCCAGAACGCGCGGCGCGAAATGCCCGGCCGTGCCGTTGCCGCAGGCCGCGACCACCTTGAGCCCCCGCGTCAGCCTTGGCCGGTCCGTAAGATCGGCGATATATCGCTCGGCCATGCCGGGCACGCGGATATAACGTCCGCCGCCGGGCATCTCGTACGCGCCCTCCAGCACAATCCGCCGCAGGCCGTCCATCTCGTCCGGCCCGAAGGTCAGCGGCCGCTGCATCCCCATCTTGATGCCGGTCCAGCCGTTGGGATTGTGGCTGGCCGTCACCATCGCCACGCCTTCGACCTCCAGCGCGAACTGCGCGAAATACGCCATCGGCGACAGCGCCAGACCGATGTCATGCACCTCCGCACCGCCCGACAGCAGCCCGGCCATCAGCGCCTGCTTCACCGCGCAGGAATAGGAGCGGTAATCATGCCCGACGACAATTCGTGCCGGCACGCCACGGTGGCGCATCAGCGTCGCGAGGCTTGCCCCGATCGCATGGAATCCCGGGAGGTTGATGTCTTCGGGATAGCGCCAGCGCGCGTCGTATTCGCGGAAGCCGGAGGGTTTGACGTAGGGAAATTGCTCGAACTCGGCGGTATTCGGGCTCAGGTCGGTACGTGGCTTCGCCGTCATTCTCGTCCTGCGGTCTGCGGGGCGAGCGTCTATTGCGTCATTTTCAGCCGCTGCCCGCTCATCTCGAACCGGCTTAGCCGATTGATGAAACTCATGCCAAGCAGATTCTGCCGAAGCCGGCCCGGCGCCGTCACCACGGCCTCCACGCGGCGCAGAACGATATCGCCAATGCGGATCTCGTCGAGCGCCACCGGCGCGACCGCTGTTACGCCGTTGGCGGTGTCGGTCTGCTTGTTGAAAGGTAACTCTGACGGCTGAATGCCGAGGCTCAGCGCGGTTTTGTAGGTCAGCGCCACATAGGTGGCTCCGGTGTCCGCCATCATCTCCACCGGCATCCCGTTGATTTCCGCTGTCAGGCTGAAGTGACCGAGCGAGTTGGCCTTGAGCGTCACGCTGCGCCCCGGGCCTTCCACGGAGACGCGCCTGACATCACCCGGCGGCGATATGACCTCAGCTTCCCAAGCGGTGGCGGGGCCCGATCGCAGAACCGACAAACTGCGATGCGCCGGCTCGAAATAGACGTAACTCGCAAGCGCCGCCATGATACCAGCGACAGCCGGTACGGCGCTATACGCGCGAAAAAGCCGCGTCATGGCCCGTCTGGTCCTCTCGTACCTCTTGCACCCAAAAGATACGTCCCGCCGCTGCTACCCCCTGAGCGTCAGGACGTCTCCCGAGAACTCATAGGAACGCAATCGGCTTAAGAAACTCATACCAAGAAGGCTTTTTGACAGGGAACCGGGCCGCGTCACCAGCGCCTCGACGTTCTGCCTGCGTACCGGCCCCACCGCGACCTGATCGAGACGAAGCCGCGCGGCATAGGCCCGGCCATTCGCGGTCTGCACCGGCACGTTGTACGCGATGCCCGACAGGTCGACCCCGGCGCGGCGCGCGTCCTCGGCCCGCAGCACCAGCGCGGAAGCCCCGGTGTCAACGATCATGTCGATCTGGCGGCCTTCGATCGTGACGCTCGCGGTGAAGTGCCCGTCCCAGCCGCGCCGCACGCGCACCGCCTGTGCCTCGCCCACGGCGTTGACGCTCATCTGCGAGCCGCGCGGCAGCAGCTCGCCGGCGACACGCTCGGCCACGGTGAGAAGCTCGGCGCGATAAGCGTACACCCCGACAAGCAACAGCATCAGCAGCAACCAGGCCGCGATGTCCCGCGCCGCATTACCGATGCGCCCGCGATACGCCCCGAACAGCGCGCTGCCGAGGAACACCACCAGCGCCAGCCCGGCCACCAGCCGCGCGAACGCCTCGTTGCTGAACCCCGCGATCGAGCCGGCGTCATGCGACACGATCAGACCGACCGCCGCCGCGCACAACAACCCCAGGGCAATCCAAACCGCCACGCCTTGGCCCTCCTTCTCATACGCGCCGCCTCGCGCGCGCCCGCGAATGAATAATGCAAACGCGGGCATCATAGCGCCTTCTCCTTAAACGATAGTGCGCATGAGCGCATTTGGCGAGGGTGAGCGGCGCGCGCGTGATCATTGACGGGCTTGCCTGTCTGTTGCGCCGCCCGTCCACGTCATCACCGGGCTTGACCCCGTGATGGCGTAGAAGGGCACGGCCTCGCGATGACGG
>CAYFTI010000139.1:0-6088 GCA_964346065.1 uncultured Hyphomicrobiaceae bacterium | reverse complement strand
CACATGGTGCGCTCGCCGTCCGGCGTGACCAGCACGAGGCAGCGCGCGGTCGGCGAATGGCTGTGGCTCTCGGGCGTTTCGTATTCCACGCCGATGGCGCGGATATCATGCGCGAAGACGGTGCCGAACTGGTCGCCCGCGACCTTGCCGATGAAGGCCGTGCGCGCGCCGAGCGACGCCAGCCCCGCGCAGGTGTTGGCCGCCGAGCCGCCGGACATCTCCGTGGCCGGGCCCATCTTGGAGTAAAGCCGGTCGGCCTCCGCCGCGTCGATCAGGCGCATGCCGCCCTTCGCCAGCCCCTCGGCGGCGATGAAATCATCCTCGCAGCGCGCGATGATATCGACGATGGCGTTGCCGATACCGACCACATCAAGTTCCGTGCTCATTGGCGTACTCTTTTCGGTTCGTGTTCGCGGGATTTGCCGCCTCAGGCGGTCTTGTCGGGGTAAAGGCACAGGTCCCGGATCGCGCAGTCGCCGCACAGCGGCTTGCGCGCCTTGCAGACATAGCGCCCGTGCAGGATCAGCCAGTGGTGCGCGTGGCGCGCATATTGCGACGGGACCACCGCCTCCAGCCCTTGCTCCACATCGAGCGGCGTCTTGCCTGGCGCCAGGCCCGTGCGGTTGCAAACGCGGAAGATATGGGTGTCGACGGCCATGGTCGGCTCGCCGAACGCGACGTTCAGCACGACATTCGCCGTCTTGCGCCCGACGCCCGGCAGGCTTTCCAGCGCCGCGCGGTCGCGCGGGATTTGGCCGCCGAACTCGTCGATCAGCTTTTGCGACAGGGCGATGACATTCTTCGCCTTGTTGCGGTAAAGCCCGATCGTCTTGATCATGTCGCGCACGCGCTCTTCGCCCAGCGCGACCATCTTTCCCGGAGTGTCCGCAACGTCGAACAGCTCTTTGGTAGCTCTGTTGACGCCCTCGTCGGTCGCCTGCGCGGACAGCACGACCGCGACCAGCAGCGTGTACGGGTTGCGATAGTCCAGTTCGCTTTCCGGCGCGGGCTTGACCTGCTGGAAGCGGCGGAACATCTCCGCGATCGCATCCGGCGAGAGGCGCGACGGACGTTCGGCGGCGGGCCCGGTTTCCGATGACTTCGCTTGCACCATGTGCGGCGTTGTACAACATTTGGCGCCAATGTGTAGGGGGCTTGCATGTCGCGACGCTCCCGGGAGAGGGTTTTCCCGCCAAGGAACGGCCTATGAGTGTAAACAATGAGCCGCACTTCGCCGCGCGCGAAGGCGTTGACATCGAGGAAGGCGAGGTTTTCGCGCCGAAATTCGGCGAAGGCGGCGTTCTGCCCGCCATCGCGACGGATGCGGACACCGGCGAAGTGCTGATGCTCGCCTACATGAACGCGCTGGCGCTCGCCCGCACCATCGAAACCGGCGAGGCGCATTACTGGAGCCGCTCGCGCGGGAAGCTCTGGCGCAAGGGCGAAACCAGCGGCAACACGCAAGCTGTCGTCGAGATGCGCACCGACTGCGACCAGGACGCGATCTGGCTCAAGGTGCGCATGGCCGGCACGGGCGGGTGCTGTCACACGGGCCGGCGCTCATGCTTTTACCGCGCGGTGCCCCTTGCCCAGCCGGCCGGCGCCGAGACGCGGCTGGAGATGCGCGATGGCGAACGGCTTTTCGACCCGGAGGCCATGTACGGCAAGAATGACTAGCCGGTCGCGATGTATTCCTGAAGCGCCGCGTTGCGCGACTCGATCTCCGCGATCCGCCACTTCACGACATCGCCGATCGAAACGATACCGGCCAGCTTGCCATCTTCCTTAACCGGAAGATGACGGATGCGGCTGTGCGTCATCTTCGACATGAGCTGTTCGGTTGAATCCGAAGGGCTGCAGGTGAAGACGTCTCGGGTCATGATCCGCGATACCGGCGCGCCCAGCAGGTCCGCATAACCGTTTGCCAGGTTCGCCACGACGTCTCGCTCCGAAACGATCCCCGCGATATCCCCCGTGCCATCCACGACAACGATTGCGCCAATCCTGCGCTCGCCCATGATCTGAACAGCCTCATGGACGGTCTGCTCGTGCTTGATGGTCGTGCAGCCACGGCCCTTGTGTTTCAGGATTGAGGCCACATTCATGACACACCTCCAAAACGACTCGCCGTCCGCCACGCAAGCGTGGGCCGGCGCGTTTCCTCCAGTTCGGAATGCGCGTTTGCGACGCGTTCTCTCTTCAAATTCTTGTTATGGTGCGACGAAATGTCTAGCTAGGCAAGAAGCGATTGCCGGAGCGGGGGCGACGGGTCGGGAGCCGCGCCATGTCAGATGCGATCGCGCCGTCACATCGAACCCGCTTTTCGCGAATGCCCTCACAGCGTTCGCTTCACGATTTGTCCGCCCTTCATGATCAGCCGCAGATTGGCCTCGGGCTCCGCGATGAAATCCAGGCTGTCCTCCGGCTCCCCGTCCACCACCAGCAGATCGGCAAATGCGCCGGGAGCAATCACACCCAGCGGACCCTTGTAGGGCGCGCGTTCACCCGACAGCGCAAGAAGTTCGCCCGCGTTGCCCGTGGCCGTGCGCAGGACTGTCAGCGGATCGTAAAACCGCGTGATCTTGGCGAGTTGCCGCCCCTGCGTCGGCGGGCCTTTCGGGTTCATCAAGATGTCCGTGCCCCAGGCGGTCCTGATGCCGTGCTTTTCCGCCCACTCATAGGCCTTTTCGGTGCCCTTCGAGATCTCAAGCTGTTGCGCGCGCTGTTCGGGCAAGTCCTTCGGATTGGCGTCTTCATCCGCGAGGAATGGCTGAAGGCTCCAGGACACGCCCTCGCCCTGCATCATGCGCACGCCTTCCTCGTCGGTCAGCTGGCCATGCTCGATCGACTTCACCCCGGCGCGGATCGCACGCTTGATGCCTTCAGGCGTGTAGACATGCACGCAGACATAGGTGCCCCAGTCCGAGGCGGCCTGAACGCCGGCGCGCAGTTCACTTTCCAGATATTGAACCGTGTCGATCGGATCATAGAGCGAGGACACGCCGCCGCCGGCCATCATCTTGATCTGGCTGGCCCCCTTGGCGAGCTGTTCGCGCACCCGCTGCAGGACCGCGGCCTCGCCGTCGGCGATCGACGCGACGCCCATGCGCTCGGCATGGCTCAGATGGTCGGTCGGGTCGCGAGGGATTTCCCAGGGCAAGCGGAAATCGCCATGCCCGGAAGTCTGCGAGATCATCGCGCCGGAAGGAAAGATCCGGGGGCCTTCCACGATGCCCTCATCAATTGCGCGCTTGAGCGCGAAGGCCGGGCCGCCGGTGTCACGTATGGTGGTGAAGCCGCGGCGCAGCGTGCGGCCTGCTTCTCGCGCGGCGACGAGGTGGATATAGGCCGGATCGGCGGTGAGCGCGGCCATCATGGTGATGGAGGTCAGTGTCGCGTGCCAGTGCGAGTCGATCAGCCCGGGAATAACGGCGCGGCCGCCGCAATCGATCCGCTCCGCCTCTTCCGGCCCCTTCCCGCGCGGAGGCAGATCGGTGATCTTGCCATCGGCGATGAGGATGTCCGCGTCGTCACGCAGGCGCAGGTCGGTGCCGTTGAACACGCGCAGATTGGTGAGCAGCAGCGGGCGCGGCTTGTCCGGGGCGGCCCAGCCCGGCTCCACGCCGAAGCCGGCGAACATGCCGAGCACCGCGCCCATGCCGCCGATCATCGCACGGCGCGAGACGTCCGCTTCCAGCCGCCGCAGCGCCTGCTGTGTTGTAGGCGCGCCACAGACACAACCATGTAACGCGCAATCGTGAGAATGATGTTGTAGAGAATCACAATTAGCCATAATTTTTCTCGTAGAACTGCCTGGGCTTGCAAGGTCGCTTGTACTTGGATGCTTTTTTAGAATACTGGAGTTGGGGGGATTTCTCAATCATGAACCGCTGGGTAGCGTCTGCTTCGGCAATATTTCTTTTGCTTGTGGGACCCGCGCAAGCGGGCGAGACAGGCTATGGGAAATGGCAAGCTCAAGTTACGCCATATGTCTGGATGTCAGGCCTGAGCGGCGATGTCTCCGCGACGCAAGCACGGCCTGTCTTCTCGGTCGACAAGTCGTTCAGCGAGATTCTGGAAAACCTGAACGGCGCGGCCTTCGTTAGCGGCTTCGCGCATAATGGCCGGTTCGCTGTATTGGCTGATTTCAGCTACGTGTCGACCACCGAAAACGACGACTCGCCGATTCCCGTATTCAGTTCGATCAAAGGCGATGTCGAGCAGATCAGCGGCATGATCGCCGCCGGTTTGCGAGTGGCGAGGGCGCCGGGCGGCGGCGCCCTCGACGTGCTTGCAGGGGCGCGTGCCTGGCATGTCGATGCGACGGTATCCGGCAAGAAAGTCCCGGGCGCGCCTGCAGAGATTCCGAGCCGCGAGAGCGACACCTGGTCCTTCGTTGACCCGATCGTCGCGCTGCGCGGGCGCCTGCCGCTCACCGAGCGGCTGTCGGTGATCGGATATGGCGATGTTGGAGGCTTCGGCGTGGGGTCCGACGTGACGTGGCAAGCAGTGGTCACCGCAAACTATGCCCTCACGCAGCGTCTGTTCGTCTCGGCGGGCTATCGGCATCTGGAAGTGGATTATCAGGACGGCGGGCAGCTGCTCGACATCGAGCTATCCGGGCCACTGGTTGGTGCAACCTTCAAGTTCTGATCGGGCATTACATTACGCTCAGGCCAGCCCGAGCGTGGCGAACTTGCTGGCGAGCAGGTCCTTGTCGAACGGTTTGACCAGGTATTCGCTCGCGCCGGCCGCCATCGCGCGGATGATCGACGCGGATTCCGCCCCGCTTGTGCAGAAAATCACCTTGGGCCGGGCAGTCTTCTCGTCTTCACTGATGGCGGCGAGGAATTCCAGCCCGTCCATCACCGGCATGTTCCAGTCCAGCAAAAGAATATCGGGCCGGCGGGCCTGGCAACTTTCAAGCGCCTCGAGCCCATTCGTGGCTTCACCGACTTCGAACCCCAGCTCCATCAACATGCCACGCACCACTTTGCGCATGGCAACGCTGTCATCGGCGATCAGGCAGTAACTCATGGCGACAGCTCACTCTTACGCGAAACGACCGCCAGAGTGCCCGTCACACTTTAATCAAACCCTAAAGCGTCAAGTGGCTGCCGCGGTGAAGACGATATCTTCCCCGTCCCGCGCCACATCGATGGCCATGCCCGCCTCGTCTGCCAGGCGCGCCGCGTAATACGGCAGGATCGAGCGTGGATCCAGCCCGTCGAGATCCTCGCCCGACAGGATACCCTCGATCTTGTCGGGAATACGGGCATTCCGGCCCACACAGCATACAGTGAGCGTTGGGGCATCCTCCCCTTCGGTAACATCGACTTCCAGTTCGCCGCCCACCGGCAACGCCGGAATGGCGATCGCGATCATGATCATCAACAACCGCGCATGGGTCTTGTCGAGCTGGACGCCGTCCGCAGCATTCCAGTTCAGCCGATGCTTGCCCTCTTCGACATAACCCCGCGCAATGCGTTCGGCCTGGCCTGTGTCGATGCCCTGGCCCATGCCCGAGGACGCGCCGAAAGCGAGCCTTGCAAATTCGAGCCGGGTCCAGGCGGCTTGCGCGCTCGACAGGATGACTTCCTGCGCGTAGGCGCGCGTGTCCTCGTCGGTCTCCTCTTCCAGAAGTTCCAGGCCATTGCTGATCGCACCGATAGGGCCGACAAGATCGTGGCAAATCCTGCTGGCCATGAAGGCCGTCAGCTGGATGTCGGCCAGAACGGGCTTCACCGTCATTCTGCCTCCTCAAGAGTTCAACGTTGTCGCGTCTACCCCGGCATAGCTGGGCGGCAGCAAAAAACGCCGGCGTGGCACAATCAAGTCCGCATCATCGCTGACGCCGCTCACGCCGAGGTTTACAGGTTCTGCCGCGATCCCCGCTACACCCTTAAGTGGTATCGTGGTTCGGTGTTCGCTGCCAAGCGGGTTTGGACATCTGTTCACGGATCGCGTCAATTTCCCGAAATAATGCCGGCTTGCACACACGCTTTAGTGGAAAAACCGGCTGCCTGAGTCATGATCGCCGCCGGCCCCGTCCCGGTTGGCCGCCATGGCCAAAGCTGATACGCGTATC
>CAYFTI010000138.1:0-6090 GCA_964346065.1 uncultured Hyphomicrobiaceae bacterium | reverse complement strand
GACTTGAGACGCAATTCACGGAATCTGGGTTTTGCCCGGGGCGTCAATGCCGTTTTGCGGGAATTGCTGGCCGGATCCGATTTGCGATCGGAATTCGTGGCGCTGCTCAACAACGACGCAGTCCCGGAGGCCGGCTGGCTTTCCGCCCTGGTCGCTGCGGCCGAGACTTCCGGCGCCGACGCGGTGACTAGCAAGATGATTCGGCATGACGATCCGGACAAACTCGACAATGCCGGTCATGTTTTCTTGAATACAGGCGAGGTGTTACCGCGAGGGGCCGGGCAGTCGCCCCGCGACTACTCGGAACACGCGTCGGTCGCGGGCGCGTGCGGCGGCGCATGTCTGCTGCGCAGCGCCATGCTGGACGAAATCGGGCTATTCGACGAGTTCTTCAGTACCGGGTATGAAGACGCCGAATTGGGCCTTCGCGCCATGCTGGCGGGCTATCGGCAGATCTACGCACCGGATGCAGTCGTGCGCCACCGAATCGGCGCCTCGATTGATAAGATACGCGATCTGGATTATGCAGTTCAGTTGCAGGTCAATATAAATTACACATACGTCAAGCTGATGCCGGTGCCGGTGGTGCTCTGGAACTTTCCCTGGATTGTGCTCAAGTCCGTCGCGTTACTGACCCTGCCGCTGCTCATTGGTCGCTGGCGGCTGCTCGAGGTCCATTGGAGGGCAGTGCTTCGCAGCATGCAAGTGCTGCCGACCATGCTAGTCGCCAGGCGAAAATCCGCCATGCGCCGCGTGTCCGCGATGGAGGTCATTCGCAGCCAGGAATTCTTTGCCCGTCTGTACGGGGGGTACTTCAGGCGATTTGTTCTCGGAGGCAAGCCGACCATATTCGAGCGCTGAGCGATCGGACGTTTGGTGGCCCATAGGTATTGAATACAAAAACGGAAAATCATGGAAGGCAGAAAAGGCATCATCCTCGCCGGCGGCTCCGGCACGCGGCTGTACCCGCTGACCAAGATCATCAGCAAGCAACTTTTGCCGATCTACGACAAACCGATGATCTATTATCCGCTGTCAACGCTGATGCTCGCCGGCATCCGCGAGATTCTGGTCATCACCACCCCGCACGACAAGCCGCTGTTCGAAGAGCAGTTGGGCGACGGCAGCCAGTGGGGAATCTCGATCGACTATGCCGAGCAGCCGGATCCGGGCGGGCTGGCGCAGGCTTACCTTATCGCCGCCGACTGGCTGGCCGGCGCGCCTTCGTGCCTGGTGCTGGGCGACAATATTTTCTATGGCCACGGGTTTACTTCCAGCCTGCAGAGCGCTCAGGCGCGCAGTCAGGGCGCGACGGTGTTCGGCTACTGGGTGCGCGATCCGGAGCGTTATGGCGTCGCCGAGTTCGATGACCAGGGCCGGGTCGTCGGCCTCGAGGAAAAGCCCAACAAGCCCAAATCAAACTACGCCGTCACCGGGCTGTACTTCTACGACGGACGTGCCCCGGACTTTGCCGCTGCCCTCGAACCTTCTGATCGCGGCGAGCTCGAAATCACTGACCTGAACAAGCGCTATCTCGCGTCCAACGAATTGCATCTGGAACAGCTCGGTCGCGGCATTGCGTGGCTGGACACCGGGACGCATGAATCGCTGATGCAGGCCAGCCAGTTCATCGAAACCATCGAGAACCGGCAAGGCCTCAAGATTGCATGTCCCGAGGAGATCGCCTGGCACTCGGGATGGATCGATGCCGATGCGCTGCGCGAGCAGGCCCATGCGCTGAAGAAAAGCGGCTACGGCGAATATCTGATTCAATTGCTTCACCAGGCTTGAATCCGGTCCATGAACGCCTTCGCTCACTGGCCGCCGGAGCGAATCGCTTCCGGGGTCGTGCTGTATCACCCGCGCGCGGGGGCGCGGCGGCTGATCGACGCGCTTGCAATCCAGTTCGATGGCGTATTCATAGTCGAAAACGACTCGGCGGGCTTTGATGGTGAGGCCTTTGGAACGGACAGCGAAGGCTCTGTGCACGTTCAGCACAACCGTAAAAATGCTGGCCTGGCAAGAGCAATCAACCAGCTCTGCGACGACGCCCGGCAGGCCGGATTCGAGTGGCTGGTGCTGTTTGACCAGGACAGCGAAGTACCGCCGGAGTTCAGAATGAGATTCGCACGCCTTTTTCCCGAACTGGCCGAACCCCCGGCTTTGCTGGCGGCTAACTACAGCACTGAACTGTGCGGCGAGGCGTTTACCGGCTACCGAATGCGCGGGGAGTCAGCCGTCGGCGAGCAGGTCACGGATCTCAACGCCGGTTCTCTGATCAACCTGCATGTCCACCGAAAGATCGGCGGGCACTGCGAGGCGCTGTTCGTAGATCATGTCGATCACGAATATTGCCTGCGGCTTCGCAGGCATGGCTACGCAGTGCTGGCCACGCGCGAGCCTCTGTTCACTCACGAAGTCGGCAACATCGTATGCGGACGGCGATTCGGCCGGGTATGGCAAAGCGGCGGCCACTCGTCGGCACGCCGGCGTGAAGCGACCGAGGCTCTGGTTCGCGTGATCAAGTCGTACTGGCGTGACGAGCCGGGCTGGTGTATGCGTATGTTGCTTTTCGAGCTGCCAAGAAGCGTCGTGGCGATGCTGGTGTTGGAGCGATTGCGGGTAGCGAAACTCACGGCACAGAGCGCCGGGCTTGTACGCGGCATCTTCCGGTCGAAATTGAGCGTTTCATGAAAAAGAATCTCTGGGAACTGGTCTGGTTCCGCGCCTACGCCGACCTGAAATCGGAGGCGTCGCGCACCTACATTGGAATTCTGTGGTGGATTCTCGACCCGCTGCTGCAGATGGGTATTTTCTATCTGGTGTTCGGCGTCGGCCTGCGCGGTACGGGCCGCACTGAGAACTTCGTGCAGTTCCTGCTTATCGGCATCATCATCTGGCGCTGGTTCGCAACATCGGTGAATTTCTCCAGCGGCGCAATCATGCAGAACCGCAATCTCGTGTTGCGACTGGATATCGACAAGTGGGTATTTCCGGCCACGTTGATCCTCGGCAATGCATTGAAGTTTCTGATCGCATTGGCAGTGCTCTTTGTCTTCCTGGCGTACTCCGGCATGCCGTTTACATGGCATTACCTGCAAATACCTGCTGTTCTGATGGTACAACTGGTACTGATCTGTGGGGTGGCGTTCGTGTTGGCCGCGCTGGTGCCGTTGCTGCCCGATTTGCGAAACGTGGTTTCGCACATGCTGATGCTGATGTTCTTTCTGTCCGGGATTTTCTTTGACGTTGCCGACATGCCCGAAAAATTCCAGTGGATTTTCGATCTCAATCCCATGGTGCATGTCATCAACGCCAACCGCGCGATCATGCTGCACGGCGAATCACCCGCCTGGCTTCCCCTGCTGGCAGTGCTTGCCGTCGGGCTGGTGTTGGTGTGGATCGGCACCGCGCTGATGCGCTCGCTGAACGTTGTTTACGCAAAAGCACTGCAGGCTGCGTGATGAGTGAACTGATTGCCGAAAATGTTGGCGTGCGCTACAGTCTGCGCAAGGGTGTGTTCGCGCGCCGCGACAAATGGGCGCTGCGCAACGTCAGCTTCAGAATCGAGCAGGGCGATTCATTTGCCGTAATCGGGCGCAATGGCTCCGGCAAGAGCACGCTGCTGCGCGTCCTGAGCGGCGTTTTTTCACCGGACGAAGGTAAAGTAGTGAATTCGCTTGGCGATACCTCGCTGCTGACGATTAACCTGGGTTTCGTCCAGCATCTCAGTGGGCGAGAAAACACGATCATGGCCGGACTGTTGCAGGGCAAGCGCCGGCGCGAGGTGTTGTCGCACATCGACGAAATCAAGGAGCTTTCCGGTCTGGGTGATGCGTTCGAGGATCCAATCGCAAGCTACTCCTCGGGCATGACAGGCAGGCTCGGGTTCGCCGCATCGTTCTACAACGATCCGGCGGTGCTGCTGATCGACGAAGCGTTTTCGGCTGGCGACGACGAATTCAAGCAAAAGGCCTCGGCACTGATGACTGAGAAACTGCGGTCCGACGACATGACGTTCGTGTTCGTATCGCATGCCATCAGGCAGGTCAGGCAGTTGTGCAAGCGCGGCATCTGGCTGGAACAAGGGCAGATTGCCGCCGAAGGAGACGTCGACACGGTTGCCGCGGCTTACCAGGAATCACAGAAGCAGCGAGCGAAGGAGCACCGCGAAGCTCTCGCGCGGAAGGCATATTGAGCGATGCCCCGGAGAATCGCCCATATCCCTGGAGGAGCGGTCTCCGACCGCTATCCCCGTTTAGGTGTAGGAGCGGTCTCCAGGCCGCGATCAAATTCAAACCTGTCGCCGACAGACTCGGCTCCCACAGCAAGGTTTATGCCTGTCTGTAGGAACGATATCCGACTGCGATCCAGCGCCGTGAAATCGCGAATCGGAATTCGCTCCCACATAATAAATTACGATGCCTGATCCCACCCGCAAATCGGACGATTCCGGGCGCGACGATTCCGCTCGCAAAGACTCCAGCCGCGACGATGCCGAGGTGCTTCGTCGACTGGCTGGCCTTCAGGCTGCCGTTCGCAATCTCGACATTATCTCCAAGGGCGTATTTTCGTCCGCATCATGGCGCGCCGGACAACGGCTTGCGAGCCTGTTGCGGCGGTGCGGTATGCGCATACCGGTCTCGACTGCCGAACTTGAAACGGCGCGATTGATTGGAGAGCTGAAGAAAATCGCCGAGATGCCGGATCTGGACCGGGCGCCCGAACCGGACGAGGTGGTATTGGGCAACTTATTCCGCGTGTCGGAATCCCGTCCGCGACGCTATCCTGCGACACCGCCGCCGCGCCCCGCGCACTGGAATCTGGCGGCGGAAACGACCAGGAAGCTGAAGGCTCAGCTCAATCGCTGGAATACCCAGCCGATGTTTTCCATAGTCGTGCCCGTCTACAACACGCAACCCGAATGGCTTGAGGCGCTGATCGACTCGGTCCGGGCCCAGTTCTACACGCGCTGGGAGCTCGTGCTGGTTGACGATGCCTCGACAAAAGCCGAAACACGCGAGGCCATGGCGGCCGTGGAAGACGAAAACCGGATTCGCGTCATCCGGCGTGAGTCCGGCGGCGGGATTTCGGAAGCCACCAACACAGGCATTGATGTTGCCGAGGGTGACTACATTGCGTTCGTCGACCACGATGACCTGCTCGAACCGGATGCATTGCTGCAGGTCGCACGGGCTATCGAGGCCACCGGCGCCGACATCGTCTACACTGACGAGGACAAGATCGACGAGGCCGGCGAGGAAAAATATGACCCGCACTACAAACCGGCCTGGTCGCCGGATCTGTTGCTGTCGCAGAACTACATCTCGCACCTCAGCGTGATCCGGCGTGCGCTCGTCGAGAAAGTTGGGGGGCTGAATTCCGAATTCGATGGTTCGCAGGACCACGATCTGCTGCTGCGCTGTGTTGAGCACGCCAACGAAATCGTCCATGTGCCGATCGCGCTTTACCACTGGCGCGCTGTCGAAGGCTCCACCGCGCGTGAGTTCGGCGAGAAATCGTATCCGTGGGAAGCCGGCCGAAACGCTTTAGAAAAGGCGCTGGGCGGGCGCAAAATCGTCGGCACGGTCGGGCTCGGCGAGCGCCTGGGCACATACCGAGTAAGCCTCAAAGTGATCGGCAATCCGAAAGTCAGCATCCTGATCCCGTTCCGCGACCAGCCCCGATTGCTGGAGCAGTGCGTACGCTCGATTCTGGACAAGACCGAGTACGACAACTATGAGATTATCGGTCTTGATAACCAAAGCGTAGAGCAAGCCACGCACGAGCTGATGGAATCGCTTGCAGGCACCGACGACAGAGTGCGCTTCGAGCACTACGATCATCCCTTCAACTTCTCGGCGATCAACAATTTCGGTGCAGGTTTTGCCGCAGGCGATCACCTGCTGTTACTCAACAATGACACTGAAGTGATTGCGTCGAAATGGCTGGGTGCCATGCTGGCGCATTCCCAGCGCGAAGAGGTCGGCGCGGTCGGCGCCAAGCTGCTGTACCCGGACGACCGAATCCAGCATGCCGGCGCCATCCTCGGCATCGGCGGTGTGGCCGGGCATTCGCACAAGTTTATGA
>CAYFTI010000137.1:0-6109 GCA_964346065.1 uncultured Hyphomicrobiaceae bacterium | reverse complement strand
CGCCGGTCCACGGCGCCATCTGCCATCGCTGCCAGCGCTGATGACAAACGGGAGCCAGTCGCAACCCCGTTCTTCTTCTTCAGCATGACGTTTCCTTCCTAAGTTTCTGCTCATTCCGGACGCCTCCGTCCGGCGTGCTGAAAGTCCGCAAAAGGCCTAGAACGAGGCCAGCTTGTAGTACTGCCGGACATGCGCGGTTTCGCGGTAGCCAGCGCTGCCTGTCGAGGTCTCGGCCGCCTCGGCCTCCTCGGAGCTCGCGCCGGTCGCAACCGCAACCGCGCCAGCCGTTGCTCCAAGGCCCGCGAGCCTCAGGAAGTTGCGGCGGTCAGAGCGGACTTCGCTCTTTTTCTCACCCATCTGTCGTCCTCCTTCAGTTTGCGCGAACGGCCCAACGCAACGTACGCGCCTTCACGTCGCAAATCGTCAGTCCATCGAAAAAGCCGCCTCTTCCAGTTCAAGGAAGACGCGGCCGATGCTGCCGATCGCGGCATAAAGCTCGGAATCCTCGATCCGTTCCAGATCTCGGAAGAAATATGGCGCCCAGGACTGAATATGCTCCTGGAAGAAAATCCGCTGCTGCGACACGGGCATGGATTGGCCAAAATCGCCGCGGATCAAACCGCCCATCATGTCCAGCACGGAGGCGATATGATCTTCCGGATCCTTGACGTCCGGATCTGACTCGATACCCAGCTGCGCCATCGTGTTGCGCAGGCGCGCAAGCGGCTTCTCGTGCAGGAAGCCAGTCAGATAATAGGAACCGTAAGGAAGCAGCTTGCCGCGCGTGAGGCCGATGAACAGCTCATGATAGGCGTCGTCTTCACGATCGGCCGTCGTGCCCTGAGCGGCATCCGCGAGGCTCTTTATAGCGCGTCCGAATTCGGTGTCGCCGCCCTGTAGTTGGCGCAGGTCATCCAGTTGGTTGGGTGATGGCGGGGCCGACAGCAACCTCGCGAGCATGGCATAGATCGCCGCGCGCGCTTCGTCTTCCGGCGCGATCTCAGACGCGGGGCTACTGCTCATTTGCAAGGCACTCATCGGTTTCGAAACATGCAGCTCCACGGTTGTGCCGGGTCCCGCAGGACCGGGAATCCAAGTCCGTGCAATGTCCATGTTGAAAATCATACACGCTCGCAGGCCATTCGCAAGTGACTGGCATGGCGGCGCGACGAGGCAAGCGGTCTTCATTCTCAACGATGTCGCCTGACACCCCGGCTGTCTGGAGAGGCTGACACAAGGCAAATCAATGACTTGCGCGTGGGCAGGACGCCAAAGAAACAGCCAGCGAACTGGATCACTCGAGGGGATTAAACTTTCGTATGATACGGACGTGTCGGCCACATCCTGCTATAGTGGGGGAGAACTTCGGCGCCTGAGCACCAGGTGTTTCGCAGACCAGAGATTGGAGAAGTCGGCCATGTCCCAGGCAGACGTTCAGGACGCACGGCCTCAAGAGTCGCAGCCCCGCGAGTTTACACTCCGTCCCAACCCGGAGGATGCACGGCTGTCTGTACCGGTCACGGGCATAGACCACACCGGTGCGACCGTCGAGACGACCGTCGTCACCGAGCGGCCGCTGACATTGTTCCTCAACGGCCAGGAAATCGTGACGATGATGACAATCGGCGATTATCCCGAGTTGCTCGCAGTGGGCTACCTGCTCAACCAGAACATGCTGCGCCAGGACGATGAGATCATCGGGGTGGACTACGACGACGATATCGACATTGTGGTCGTGCGAACCGCGCGCGAGACCGACTATGAGGACAAGCTGCGCAAGAAGACGCAGACCTCGGGCTGTGCGCAGGGGACGGTCTTCGGCGACCTGATGGACCAGCTTGACGAGATCGCCCTGAGCAAGGATGCCCGGGTGCGCACCTCCGAGCTTTACACCCTGCAAAAGAAGATCAACACTTCGCCCTCGCTCTACCTGACAGCCGGAGCAATCCACGGCTGCGTGCTATGCCAGGAGGATCGGCCGCTTCTCTATGTCGAGGACGTCGGCCGGCACAACGCGGTGGACAAGATCGCCGGGTACATGTTCCTCAACGGGATCAAACCGGATGACAAGCTGTTCTACACAACCGGGCGGCTGACCAGCGAAATGGTCATCAAGACGGTCAAGATGGGCATTCCCGTCCTCGCCTCGCGCTCCGGCTTCACCGCCTGGGGCGTGGAGCTTGCCCGCGAAGCCGGACTGACGCTGATCGGACGGATGCGCGGCCAGCGTTTCATGGTGCTGTCAGGTGAGGAGCGCGTGGTGTTCGACGAAGCGCCAGAGAACGCGCCGGCCGAGCCGGAGCATCTGAAGCGCAAGGGCAGCCGCACTGACCAATAAACAGGAGTAAGCGCGTGTCCGAAAGGGACGATCCCGTTATCGGCGTGCTGCTGGCCGGCGGGCTGGCGCGGCGCATGGGCGGTGGCGACAAATGCCTGCTGGAGTTGGCGGGCAAGCCGCTGCTCACACATGCCATCGAGCGGCTGGCGCCGCAGACCGAGGCGCTCGTTCTGAACGCCAACGGCGACCCGGCGCGCTTCGCCGCTTTCGGTCTGGATGTCGTTCCGGATTCGGTGGCGGGGTATGCCGGCCCGCTCGCTGGCGTGCTCGCGGGCATGGAGTGGGCGAAGCGCAACCGCCCGAGCGCGCGCTGGATCGCGACGGCCGCCTCCGACACGCCATTTTTCCCGCGCGACTACGTCGCTCGGCTGCTGGAAGCGGCGCAGCCGCATCACCCGGCGATCGCCATGGCTTCATCCGACGGGCGCGAGCATCCCGTCTTCGCGCTCTGGCCGGTCGCTCTGATGGGCGATCTGCGCGGCTCGCTGGAGGCGGGGACCCGCAAGATCCTAGACTGGGCCGACCGGCATACAACGCTGACGGTCTCCTTCGCCATGCTGCCCGCGCCGGACGGCGACGTGGACCCGTTCTTCAATGCCAACCATCCGGAAGACCTGGAGCGGGCCGCGCGCATCGCGGAGATCACGCCGTGAGCCCGGCCGTGTTCGGCATCACAGGCTGGAAAAATTCCGGCAAGACGACGCTGGTCGCCCGGCTGGTCACCGAGTTGCGCGGCCGCGGCCTCAAGGTCGGCGTTATCAAGCACGCGCACCATGCCTTCGACATCGACCACCCGGGGCGCGACTCGCACACCATCCGCGAGGCCGGCGCGAACGAGGTCGCGATCGTTTCGGCCCGGCGCTGGGCAGTGATCCACGAACTGCGCGACGGCGAGCCGGAGCCTGGCCTGGAGGAGATGTTGCCGCGGCTGGCCGCAAACGACGTCGTGATCGTCGAGGGCTTCAAACGCGAGGCACATCCCAAGCTGGAGGTGCGCGCAGCCGATGCAGCCGACACCCGCCCGATGGACGAAGTCGCGGCGAACATTGTCGCGATCGCGGGCGACGAACTGGCGGCGGATACCCGTCCGTTTTTCCGGCGTGACGACGTATCGGGCATCGCCGACTTCATTATCGCGTATTTGCGTTTGACCCCGGACACTGCCAATCTCTCGCAAGTGTGAAACGGGGCCAGCAGCGCTTCATCGTGCCGAATATCATGACCCAGATGTCCCGCGACGACTGTTTCGAGGCCAATCCGACGCGTATGCCGTTCGACGAATCGCTGGAGCGCGCGCGGATGCTGGCCGATGCCATCGGCGTTGTCACTTCGCGCGAAACCCTCGCGCTGAACGACGCCTGCGGACGGGTGCTGGCCGCGCCCGTCTCTGCCCCGCGTGACATCCCGGCCCACGACAATGCGGCGGTTGACGGCTACGCCTTCGCGTTCGCCGATTATGAACCGGAAAACGGCGCCGACCTGCCGGTGAGCGCGCGCGTCGCCGCCGGGCACCCGCTTGATGGCGCGCTATCAGCCGGGACCGCCGCACGCATCTTCACAGGCGCGGTCATGCCCGAGGGCGCTGACACCGTCGCGATGCAGGAGGATGTCTACGACGACGGCGAGACAGTGAACATTCCGCCGGGCCTGAAAGAGGGTGCGAACCGGCGCAAGGCGGGTGAAGACGTCCGCGCCGGGGACGTGCTCTTGCGCCCGGGCAGCCTCTTGCGTCCGCAGGATCTTGCTGCGATCGCTTCGCTGGGCTTCGCGGAGGTCAGCTGTCATCAGCGCCTGCGCGTCGGGCTGTTTTCCAGCGGCGACGAGCTGCTGCGCCCCGGCGATCCCTTCCGCCCCGGCGCGGTCTATGATTCCAACGCGGTGATGCTGAAGTCGCTCGCGGAGCTTTCCGGCGCGGAGATCACCGATCTCGGCGTGCTGCCCGACAACCGCGAGGCCGTGCAATCCAGGCTCGAACAGGCAGCCGGCACCTGTTCCCTGATCCTGACCTCCGGCGGCGCCAGCATGGGCGAAGAGGATCACCTGACGGCCACGCTGCGCGCGCTGGGCGAGATCAGCTTGTGGCAGGTGGCGATCAAGCCGGGCCGGCCGATCTGCGCCGGGCGGATCGGGGGGAGCGCGCTGGTCGGGTTGCCGGGTAATCCGGTGGCGGCGTTCGTCTGTTTCCTGCTCTATGTCACGCCCCTGATCCAGAGCCTTGGCGGGGCCGGCTGGCGGCGCGCGCGGCGCTACACCATGCCGGCAGCGTTTTCCATGAGCAAGAAGCCGGGCCGGCGCGAATTCATCCGGGGTATGCTTGACGCGATCGATGGCGAACTACGCGCGCGGAATTACGAGCGCACAGGCTCCGGCCTGATCACCTCGCTGCGCGAGGCGGACGGGCTGATCGAAATTCCTGAGGATGTCACCGAGATCGCGCCGGGCGACCCGATCGCCTTCATCCCCTTCACCGAGTTCGGGATGAGCCCCTGAACCGAATTCTTCCTGCCCGGTTTCTCCAAGCTCGGGACATGCCACAGGATTGTGCATAGAATGAGCGGATGGCAGAGCAGCAGGACTATCTGACGACGAAGGAGGTCGCCGCGCTTCTGCGCATCAAGGAGCGCAAAGTGTATGACCTCGCCGCCAGCGGTGAGATCCCCTGTTCGCGCGCGCTTGGCAAACTGCTGTTCCCGCGCCGCGATGTGGAGGCGTGGCTCCAGGGCGAAGCCGGGCAAATGTCCGCCCCACCACGCGCCGCATCCCCCAATGTCGTGCTGGGCAGCCATGATCCGCTGCTCGAATGGGCGCTTCTGGAGTCGCGCGCCGATCTGGCGAGCTTTCTCGGCGGCAGCCATGACGGGCTGGAGCGGTTCGCGCGCGGCGAAGGCGTGGCCGCGGGACTGCACATCCACGAGGCCGAGGGCTGGAATGTCCAGACCGTGCGCGAGCGCTTTCCCGCAGGAGATTGCGTGCTGGTGGAATGGGCGTGGCGTCAGCGCGGGCTCATCCTCGCCGAGCCCGTTGCCGAAGAGGTCAAAGGCTTGGCCGATCTCAAGGGCCGTGTCTTTGCGCCGCGCGCGGCGGAGACCGGCAGCCAGACACTTTTCGAAAGGTTGCTGGCCGAAGCCGGGCTGCACCCCCAAGACGTGACACACATCGCGCCGGCCCGCAGCGAGGCCGACGCGGTGGTGGCGGTCGTCGACGGCAAGGCTGATGCCGCCTTTGGCCTGAAATGCCTGGCGCGCCGCTTCCGGCTGGCCTTCGTCCCGCTGATCGAGGAACGCTTCGACCTGCTGGTGTCGCGGCGCGCCTGGTTCGAGCCGCCGTTCCAGACGCTGCTGAGCTTCTGCCGCGGGCCGGCATTCGCCGAAAAGGCCGCCGAACTGGGCGGCTATGACGTTTCCGGCTTCGGCACGGTGCACTTCAACAGCGCCTGAAACGCGATTTTTAGCCCTCGCCCGGGTCCGCGTTCGGGGTGAAGAGCTGCTGGCCCTGAACCTCAAAGGACGCGATGGCGCTCTGGCCTTCCTCCGACAGGATCCAGTCGATGAAGGTCTGCGCCGCCTCCACGTTCACGTTCGGATGCTTCTCCGGGTTCACCATGATGATGCCGTACTGGTTGAACAGCGACGGATCGCCCTCGACCAGGATTTCGTGGTCGCCCTTGTTGCCGAAGCTGATCCAGGTGGCCCGGTCGGTCATCACGTAAGCGTCCATGCCAACGCCCGTGTTGAGCGTCGCGCCCATGCCCGAGCCGGTTTCGCGGTACCA
>CAYFTI010000136.1:0-6147 GCA_964346065.1 uncultured Hyphomicrobiaceae bacterium | reverse complement strand
CGATCAGGCGATGCTCATAGGTCAGGCCCTTGGCCTCGAACTTGTCCTTGAACTCCTCGTCATAGACTTTCTGGAAGATATCCCTGAAGCGCCCGTCATAGGCCTGAAGGATCGTGTTCTTGGTCGACATGTAAAGCGGGTAGCCGCGATCGAGCGCATAGTTCATGCTGGCGCGGGCGAAGTCGGTGATCGACTTGTCGAGGTTATACATCGCCATCGCGACGCCTTCGCCGGGGAAGTCGAACACCTCGTGCTCGATCGGCTCGCCGCCATCGGCGGGCTGCCACTTGATGGTCAGCTTGCCGGGGCCGGGAACCTTGAAATCGGTTGCGCGATACTGGTCCCCGAAGGCGTGGCGGCCGATGATGATCGGGTGGGTCCAGCCGGGCACAAGGCGCGGGACGTTGCGGCAGATGATCGGCTCGCGAAACACCACGCCGCCGATGATGTTGCGGATCGTCCCGTTCGGCGAGCGCCACATCTTCTTCAGGCCAAACTCCTCGACGCGCGCTTCGTCGGGCGTAATCGTCGCGCACTTGACGCCGACGCCATGCTCCTTGATGGCATGGGCAGCATCGACCGTCACCTGATCGTCCGTCGCGTCGCGGTTCTGGATCGAGAGGTCGTAGTAGCGCAGATCGATATCGAGATAGGGCAGGATCAGCTTCTGCTTGATGAAGTCCCAGATGATGCGCGTCATCTCATCGCCGTCGAGTTCGACGACCGGGTTTTCGACCTTGATTTTTTCCATGATCCGTCCTTGCGCGAGGTCGTTAGTGGGTTGGCATCTGCAATGCGATGCGGCGCAGCATAATGCGGCGGACCGGCGCGGCCAAGTCTTGCGGGCGGGCCCGAACGTCCTGTAGAGAAGCGCGATGCCCCGACACCCCCCCAAAACCGCCCCCTCAGACGACGGGCTGCAGCGACCGCCCTTGGCGCCGGCCATCATCCTTGTGGAGCCTCAACTGGGTGATAACATCGGCGCAGCGGCCCGTGCGATGGCGAATTTCGCGCTGGGAGAATTGCGTCTTGTTGCGCCACGCGACGGCTGGCCGAGCGCGACCGCGCGCGCTTACGCCACGAATGCCGTGAAGGTCGTCGATAGCGCCAAGATTTTCCCCGACCTGCAGTCTGCCGTCGCTGATCTACACTACGTGGTTGCCACGACGGCCCGCCGCCGGGATATGAACAAACCCGTCTACAGTCCCGAGGCTGCCGCCGGGGAAATGCTGTCACGAACAAACGCTCGCCAAATTTGCGGTGTGCTGTTTGGCAAGGAGCGGTCCGGGCTGGAAAATGACGATATCGCCGTGGCCGACGCGATCGTCAGCGCCCCCGTCACCACCGAGTTTGCCTCAATCAATCTGGCGCAGGCGGTCATGCTGGTCGCTTATGAGTGGCGCAAGGCATGGCTGGGTGATAATGCGACAGATGGAACAGGGATCGCAGGGTCGAATTGGCGCGCGGATGCCATCCCTGCCAAGCAGGACGAATTGGTCGGCTTTTTTGAACACCTGGAGCGTGAGCTGGACGCTTCGGGATTTCTCTATCCGCCGGAAAAACGCGCAAGGATGGTGCGAAGCATCCGGAACCTGTTCAAGCGGATGGGAGCTACAGACCAGGAGGTCCGCATGCTCCGTGGCATGGTGGCCTCACTGACACGCCGACACGCACGTCGGCACTCTGAAGACTAGCGAATGTCATAGTGCCGCCGCGTTTGTGCGATTGCCACGACGACGAAATGGGCGGCACACAACCTGCCAAGCGAGACAGGGGCAAGAAATGAACGGTTGGAGTTTGACCAAATTCGTGAGTGCGGCGGCCTTGGCTGTAGGCCTGGCAGCGGGACCGGCTCTGGCGCAGGACGATGACAAGCTGAGCGAGGGTGTCGTCGAAAAAATGACCATCTTTGCGCTGGCAACCATCCCGAGCGAGACGGAGAAACCCTCCGACGGAACGGTAATAAAGTTCGACAAGGCGAAACCCGAGACGATCATTGTTCCGCTGGACGACCGTCGCCGCGTGCTCAAGGTGGCGGAGCGTACCGCCAACACGATCATCTGCGACATGCCGGTTCTGCAGGAGCAGAACTACCTCACGATGATGCGTAAGGAGCGGGCAAAGAACAAATGGTCAGACCAGCAACTGTACTTCATCCGTAACCTGCATCTGTTCGCGGCCAACTATCTCAGCGGCAAGGTGGATATCCGCGAGAAGGAAGACGGTTCTCTGAAAATCGAAATCCATACGGATCTCGAAAAATCCGATGCCAATTGCACCGACGAACAGAAGCAGCGCATCCGTGCCGAGATCGAGAGCTACGTGAAATCCGCCAGCAAGTCCTGAGGCGGCCGGCAACGCGCGGCCGGTGGGCCGGTGGCGCATGCATTCACGGAGCGAGCGGCCGTTATTCGGCCTCAGCATGTGCGCGTCGCCGTTGACAAACGGCTGATGGCGGGGCTACTTAGAAAGACTGCGGGCGCATTTGCGCCCGCTTTTTGCGTTGCCGCGGCGGCAGTGTTGGTTAGGTATTTTCGCATCCCCCTTCGCTGGCGCGCCTGTCACCCGTTCGACGCGGGGGAGGAGGCAACGGTTGATAATCGCGATAAACGCTTCTTTTTCAGACTTTGGAGTCACCAGCGATGACCAAGCGGATCAGCACGAAGTACAAGATCGATCGACGTATGGGCCAAAACATCTGGGGCCGCCCAAGGAGCCCCGTCAATAAGCGCGAATATGGCCCGGGACAGCATGGTCAGCGCCGTCGCGGCAAGATGTCGGACTATGGCGCGCAGCTCAATGCCAAGCAGAAGCTGAAAGGCTATTACGGTAATATCACGGAAAAGCAGTTCCGGGCGATCTACAAGGAAGCAACACGGCTGAAAGGTGACACGTCCGAGGCGCTCATCGGGCTTCTTGAGCGGCGCCTCGACGCGCTCGTTTACCGCGCGAAGTTCGTGCCGACCGTGTTCTCTGCCCGGCAGTTCGTGAACCACGGCCACGTCAAGGTGAACGGACAGCGTGTCACGATCCCGAGCTATCGCTGCAATGAAGGCGATGTGATCGAAGTTCGCGAGAAATCCCGAGACATGGGCCTGATCCTTGAAGCGCTCCAAAGCCCCGAGCGCGATGTGCCTGATTACATCGATGCGGATCACAACAAGCTGACGGCGACCCTGTTGCGCATTCCCCAGTTCAGCGACGTCCCGTATCCGGTGATCATGGAGCCGAACCTGGTTGTCGAATTCTACTCACGCTGATGGTTGGCGGTGGCCTGGGCGCCCCGTGCGCCCGGGCTGTGCTCAACGAGCGCATACGCGATCATGGTCATCAGAACAGCCGCTGAGAAGAAATAGATGCCGGGCAGCGTCGCGGCATCCGTCAGGGCGCTTGCCTTGACGTAGAAGATCACCAGGGCAAGAACCAAGACGTCCAGCATCGACCATTTTCCCAGCCACGACATGCGGCCCAGCGCTATCTGACTGGCGCCGGCCCCCGAAGCCATGGCCGTGTATGCGACCAGCAGGTAGATGAGTTTGATGGCCGGAAACAACATCGAGAAGACGACAAGAATACCAGCCAGGAACAACTCCTGTTCGGCATAAAGGGCGCGAACGATCGAAATGAAGGAATGCGTATCCGACCAGACGTAGAAATACGTCAACTCCATGACCGGCAGGGTCAGACCGAGCACGAGTGAAGCGGTGGCGCCCACGATCATGACGCCCACCGCAAGTGTGCGTATCAGGCCCGGCCGTCGGTTGTGCCGCAGGCGCAGGGACGGTCCGCCCGGCGCGAGTGTGGGTCTGGCTAGGTGTCGAGCAGACGACGGCCGATACGCCTCCGTCGTGATGTCGTCCATATCCGTTCCGTACCCGCGTTCAGGCGTTCCAGCGGCATGCGTGGCGCCCGAGTCAGCCCGGGCGGGCGGTTAAGCCGGCGCCGAACGCTTCTCGATTGGAATCTCCTTCTGTTCCAGGTGCTGCTGCAGCTCGCCATCCTGGAACATCTCGGTCAGGATATCACATCCGCCAACAAATTCCCCCTTCACGTAAAGCTGGGGGATCGTCGGCCAGTTTGTATAGGACTTGATGCCCTCGCGCACATCGTTGTCTTCGAGGACGTTGATATCCTTGTAGCCGACGCCGAGATAATCGAGCATCCGCACGACCTGCGCGGAGAATCCGCATTGCGGAAAGTTCCGGTTGCCCTTCATGAACAGGACAACATCATTGCTCTGAACCTGATTTTTGATCCAGTCGTGAGCGTTCTGCTGGTCCATGGTTGCGTCCTTGACTTGTAAAAATGAGTGAACTGACGGGCTTAATCCGGCGCTGAGGTCTGGAGCGCGAGCGCGTGCAACGCTCCGCCCATCTGCCCCTGCAGAGCGTCGTAGACGAGCTGATGCTGTTGGACCTTCGTCTTGCCCCGGAAAGCTTCGGAGACGATCACTGCCGCATAATGATCTCCATCGCCAGCCAGATCGCGGATCGTGACCTGCGCATCCGGCAGCTTGGCCTTGATCATTGCCTCGATTTGATCGGCTTCCATCGGCATGTGTGATCTCCCTCTGACGTCGACGAGAATACACATCGCGGCCGGCTCTGCCAACAAGAATATCCGACCCTGACGCTCAGTCTTTTGTCACATAGGATGGGAACCAGCCTTCGTGAAGACGCGCGAGTTCGGCGAGGGTAAGCGGCGCCTCGCCCGGCAGCGAGAGCTTATCATCGCCAATGCGTCCGATCACCAGCGTGGGCACCCCGGCCTTCTGTGCTGCGGCATGGACGGCTGTCAGGACGTCCTCCGACACGGCGACGAGATAGCGTGCCTGATCCTCCCCGAACCAGAAGGCGTGCGCCCGGATGTCGATCTCCCCCGCATCGAGCGCCAGGCCGCGTCCGCCGGCCAGCGCCATCTCCGCCGCCGCGACCAGCACGCCGCCGTCTGACACGTCGTGAACCGTCCGCGTGACCCCGTCGCGGATCAGCGCGCGCACCAGATCGCCAACGCGATGCTCGGCCTCCAGATCAATCGGCGGCGGCGCGCCATCGAACGAGCCCGCGGCGTGTTCCTGATAGAGCGATTGCCCCAGCGCACCGCGCGTCTCGCCCAGCAGGATCAGCACCTCATCATCTGGCTCGAAGCCGATCGTCGCCATGCGGTTCAAATCCGGCAGCAGACCCACGCCACCGATGGCGGGCGTCGGCGGGATCGCGACGCCGTTCGTCTCGTTATAAAGCGACACGTTGCCCGACACGACCGGGAAGCTGAGCGCGCGCGCCGCCTTGCCCATGCCGGTGACGCAGCCAGCGATCTCGCCCATGATCTCGGGGCGCTCCGGGTTGCCGAAGTTCAGGCAGTTGGTGATTGCCAGCGGCTGCGCACCCACGGCGGTCACGTTGCGCCAGGTCTCCGCCACCGCCTGCGCGCCGCCTGTTTCCGGGTCGGCGGCGCAAAAGCGCGGGGTGACATCACAGGCCAGCGCAAGCCCCTTCAGGCTGCCCGGCCCGCCCACGCGGATCACCGCCGCGTCCCCGCCGGGGCGCTGAACGGTATCGGCCATGACCATGTGGTCGTACTGCTCCCACACCCAGCGGCGCGAACACAGATGCGGACCGGCCATCATGCCCTTGAGGGCGCCGAGCAGGCTTTCAGGCGCAGGTACATCGGCTGGCTGGATCACGGCGGGCCCGGCGCGTGCGACCCACGGGCGGTCATATTCCGGCGCGCCGGCGCTCAGTGCGCGGACGGGGATATCCGCCTCCAGCGCCCCGTTGTGCCGGATCTCGATGCGCCCGCTCTCGGTCGTCTCGCCGATGACCGCGAAGTCCAGCCCCCACTTGCGGAAGATCGCCTCGGCCTGTGCCTCCGCACCGGGGCGCAGCACCATCAGCATGCGCTCCTGGCTTTCGGACAGCATCATCTCGTACGCGTTCATGCCCGCTTCGCGCTGCGGCACGCGGTCGAGATCGAGCCGGATGCCAACGCCGCCCTTGTCCGCCATCTCGACGGATGAGGAAGTCAGCCCGGCTGCGCCCATATCCTGAATGGCAATGATCGCGTCGCCTTCCATCAGTTCGAGGCACGCTTCGATCAGCAGCTTTTCGGTGAACGGGTCGCCGACCTGCACGGTCGGGCGCTTCT
>CAYFTI010000135.1:0-6200 GCA_964346065.1 uncultured Hyphomicrobiaceae bacterium | reverse complement strand
GCTTCACGCTGATCGAACTGGTCATCGTGATCGTCATCCTCGGCATTCTGGCCGCCGTGGCGATTCCGCGGTTTGTCGATCTAAGTGCTGAAGCCGAAGCAGCCACTTGCAGCGGCATCAACGGCGCACTACTAAGCACCGCGGCGATCAACCTCGCCGACAGCAATACCGGTACCGGCATCGGTGCGCCGGGCACGCTGCAGGACATTGTGGGTAACACGACGGCCGATGGCTGGACCGCAGCAGTCAGTCCTGGTTCTGGGACTGCCTGCACAATCACGGCGACGCTCACCAGTTCGGGAAATGATTGCCCGGCGCTGGTAGTGCCCGCGGAACTAGCTTCTAACTGTACTTAGCAGACGACGACTGCGCGACGGATCTGCCCGGCCACCGGGCAGGTCTTTTGCTCCAGCGCCGCAGGCACTATGATGGATGTTGCATAATTAGCTGCCGCTACCAGCATGGAAACTGACTTCCATGGAGTGACGCATGAAATACCATCTTAAAGCTCACCAAAGTCCTTCAGGCTTCACCCTGATCGAGCTGGTCATCGTGATCGTCATCCTCGGCATCCTCGCCGCGGTCGCGATTCCACGCTTTATTGACCTCTCCGAAGAGGCCGAAATCGCCGTCTGCCGCGGCGCAGTCGGTGCGCTGATGAGCACGTCCTCGATCCTGCTGGCCGACAGCGAAGTCGGCGGCGCCGGCAACCCAGGGACGAACACGCAGATCCTTGAAAACACCGTGGCCGATGGCTGGCAGGCCGCGATCAACGGCAACGTAATCGACGTCTCGGTACCCGACACATCGGCCGGGGTGACCTGCTCGACGCCCGACCTTGTTGACCTGGGACTGGCCCAGGCACCCTGAAGCAGTCATGCATCGCCAGGCGACCTTGTACCCACTGCCGATCAGAATCGACGCCCTGGGCAAAACAGCGTCTGATAAATGCTGTAGCAGCGGTATCCGACCGCAACCCGACGCCCTGGAATATCGCGAATCGGAGTTCGCCCCCACAAAGACAGTGATCTCCGGTTGTGCTGTGGGAGCGGTATCCGACCGCGAATCACCACAGCGATGGTTTCCACCCTCGAGTCCCGAGTCCCGAGTGCCGAGTCCCGGTCATCAGAATGGCTTTACGCTGATCGAATCCATCGTCGCCCTGGTCATCATCGGCATCGCCGGGGCCGCGCTACTGAGCGCATTCATCACCCCGGTCGCCAACAGCGCCGACCCGCAAATCGTCGCCCAGGCGCGCGCGGTGGCGACATCCTACCTGGACGAAATCCTGCTGCGCGATTACGGCACCGGGCCGGGCAACTGCGTCGGCACCAGCCGCGCTACTTGGGAGACCATCTGGTGCTACGACGTCGTTGCCGACGAAACACCCACCGACCAGTTCGGCAACACCATCGGCGCGCTAAGCGATTACAACGTCACGGTCACAGTCAGCGGCAATGCCACCCAGGCCGCGATCGTGGTCAATGTCAAACACAACACCGGAATCGCCGACATCACCCTCGAAAGCCGCCGGGGAAATTTCTGATGGCGGCCCGATTCACCATGACTTCATCTGTGGAAGCGGTATCCGACCGTGACCCGGGGCGCCGAGATATCGCGAATCGGAGTTCGCTCCCACAGCAGACTGCAGGTCGGATCAGGGCTGCATCCACATCCCGGCAAAAATCGAGAGAAGCCTCGGAAGACGTAGCGAGCGGGTGGCTGACGGTGGCCGCCGGAGCGCAGCAACCGGACCGTACACGACAAGTACTCGAGGATTGCGAGCACCGCCGAACGCCCCCGGATCGGCGTCCGGGGCAGGCTCACGGCGCACGCGCAGTAGTTTTGCGAGGGTTTTCGGCGGGTTTTACCCTGCCCGAACTCGTCATCGTCCTGGTCCTCATCGGCATCGTGGCCGCATTCGCCGCGCCGCGCCTGGACGTGACCGGCTTCGAGCGCCAGATCTTCGCCGACGAATTGACTAACGGGCTGCGCTACACGCGCAAAGTTGCCCTCAATTCCGGCTGTCCGATACGCGTCGACGTTTCGCCCGGCGCCGATTCGGTGTCGGTTGCCTACACCGGCGCCGGTGGCGCGGCCTGCCCGGCCGGGCCATTGCCGCACCCGTCGCGCGGCGGAGACTTCGTGCTCAACGGCGAAATCGACGCGGGCGGCAGCGTCGTATTCGACGCATTCGGCCGCGCGCAGTCCGAGCTTGCGATCACGCTCGCCTCGGGCGAGCGGATCGTCATCGAACTCGGCACCGGATACGTGCACCGATGAACCTTCAGCGCTTCAGGAGGGCCCACTGTGGGAGCGAACTCCGATTCGCGATCTTCCCGGGCTTCAGGTCGCGGTCGGATACCGCTCCCACAGCACAGCCGGAAGCCCCTGACCTTATGGGAGCAGTATCCGACCGCGAATCACCTCAGCCCCTAACTCCGCCCTCGAGTCCCAAGTCCCGAGTCCCGAGTCCCGGTCATCAGCATGGCTTTACCCTAATCGAACTAATTCTGGTCGTCATCCTCATCGGCATTCTCTCGGCCGTGGCCACGGTGTTCATCCTGCCGCCGTTCCAGGCCGCCGTCGACATCGAGCGCCGAGCCAACCTGGTTGATGCTGCCGATAGCGCGCTTACGCGAATCAGAAGAGAGGCACGCAACGCATTGCCCAATTCGATCCGCGTGCACAACCCCGGCTTCGTCGAATTCATTTCCACGCGCACCGGCGGGCGCTACCGGCGACTGCCCGCCCCCGGCGGCGGCAGCGACACCTTCGTGCCGGCGCGTTCCGCGGATTCCTTCGACGTGCTCGGCGGCCTGCCGGATACCGGCGCGGTCGCCACACGCGGCGCCGGCACCAACTGCGCCAACGGCGCCGGCGACTGCGTCTCGATCTTCAACACCGGCCAGCCCGGGTTCAACGCCTACAACCAGGAGAGCATCGCGGCGATCACGGCAGCGTCCGCCAGCACCATCACTTACGACACCGGCGGCGCCGGCCGGGCGTTTGCGACCCACTCGCCACGCCAGCGTTTCTTTGTCGTCGACGATGTCATAAGCTATCGCTGCGAAAACGGCCGGATGATCCGCTACTCTGGCTATGGCCTTCAGAGCGGTACGCCAAACCTGGCCAATCCGGAACTGGTCGCCGAAAACGTTGCCAACTGCCAGTTCACGTTCAATCCAGGCACAGCCACTCGACGCGGTTTGCTGACCCTTCGCATCGACATGGCGCGCGACACTGAAGATGTCTTCCTGCTCACCCAAACCCAGGTGATGAACGCGCCATGAAGGGCTGTCTCTTCAAACTCGGTCGCGGTCGGATGCCGCTCCTACCGAACCGCCAGCGGCCCCCTGTGGGAGCGAATTCCGATTCGCGCCATTTTCCGCCGCGCTCCAACCCGCCCTCATCCGAACGCGGCTCGGCGCTGTTCGTGGCGGTATTCCTGATCGCCGTGGTCGCCGTACTGGCCGCGGCCGTGGCGCTGACCAGCGTCACGCAACAACTCGGCTCAGCGCGTGCGCTGCAGGCCGAACAGGCCTGGTACGCTGCCGTCGGCCGCATCGAACTCCAAGCCGCGGGCCTGCTCGCCGGGGATACCTGCCCCGCCGGCGGCCCGCAGAATATCGCCGGTTACACCACCACCTTCGAATGCACGCGCACCGGCGACATCGAGGAAGGTGGCGCCACCTACAGCGTGTTCTCGGTCGCAGCCACCGCGCAGCGCGGTAATGCCGCTTCGGGCTCGCTGGTCCGGCGCACCGCGCGGGCGCAATTCACGAACCGAGAGCTTTGAAACATGAACGTCCGAGCATATTCCATCGCTCCCAACGGCCCAAGTCCGCTTGTCAATGCCCTGAGAATTTGCGCTCTTTTGGTAATTGCGTTCTTCGGAGGCAGTCCGCTTGCCGCTCAGAATGTTCCGGCGTGCGTGGATGTGTTCCCGGCGGCCACAACCGAGAATGCGCAGCCTCCAAATGTACTTAATCTGCCGCCTTTTCCTTCCCCGAACGACGGCGCTCTTAGCTTGGGAAACAATGATTCCGTTGCGCTGGGTCCTGGCGATATCTACTTCACGGACATCGAGGTCCAAAATAACGCCACGCTAACGGTGAGCAAGACGACACGCATCTTTGTGCAAGGCTCGGTAAGCATCGACAACAGTGCGCGGGTGGATGCTGGCGGCGACCCAGAGGACCTTTTGATTTTCGTAAATGGATCGGTAAACATCGGGAATAATGTTGAAATGAATTCGATCCTCTATGCGGAGGGAGCGATATCGCTTGGCAACAATGCTGATTTCGTTGGCGCCATAACCGCGCGAGGTGCGGTTTCGATCGGCAACACTGCACCGATCTACGACCGTTCAGCAGTCGAAAATGCCGATTTCGGTGATCTATGTAATAACGGACCTGGGGAACCTCCCGAACTGATCCTCGAATACCGCATGGAACAGGCCAACTGGACCGGCGCAGCCGATGAAGTGCTCGACACCAGCGACTTCGACCGCCACGGGACGGCGCGTGACGATGCCGATACCGACGACGAGGACCCGGCCAACGTCGAGGATTCGGGCAACGCCGGCACGTGCCGCTACGGCGAGTTTGATGGCAACAACGACGGTGTCGACGAACCGAACGCGGGCGATTATCTCAACGGGCTGAGTGCCATCACGGTCATGGCCTGGGTCTACAACACCGATCAGCTTTCCGGCAACGATCGGGGTATTTTCTTCACAAACAACCCATCCGGCCGGGACAACCGGCTCGGACTGCGCTACGACACCGGCGGCTTTTTCGGCGGCGGCAACAACGTCATCAAGGCCAGCATTTTCACCGACGAATGCGATCTCGACGACGAATGTCATCAGGTCGAGACGGTTTCCGGGGTGATGGTCAAGGACCAGTGGCAGCACGTTGCGATGACCTGGGAATCGGGCCAGGACATCCGCGTGTTCGTCGACGGCAGCGAGGTCGGAATATCCGCGGTCGAGGGCGACGACAACGACGGCACCATCGCCGCAGCCAATGCACTGAATATTGCCCAGGGCGCCAAGGGCGAGCGTTGGCGAGGCAGGATCGACGAATTCCGGATCTTCAATGGCGCGCTGTCGCAGAGCGAGATTGCGCAATGGAAAGACACGACCGCGCCGTGCGAGGTGGTCGTGCCCGACCATATCCGGCTGCTACATCCAGGCTCGGGACTGACCTGTCAGCCTTCCGAAATCACGGTGCAGGCCTGCGTTGACCTCGACTGCGCGGCGCTGTTCGACGAGCCGGTGACCGTGATCTTCACCTCCCCCTCGGGCAACTGGTCGGCGAACCCGGTTGATTTTACGGGGCAGACAACGGTCAAACTGCAGGTCACCACGCCAGGCTTTGTAACACTGGATGCAGTTTCGGACCCACTGGCCAATGGGGTGACCCGGTGTTTTACCGGCGGCACTGAGACTTGTCAGATGGAGTGGCTGGATACTGGTTTCGTGATCGACGCGCCGAATCACGTTTCAGCGACCGAACCCGAACCGACCGGCACCGTTGCAGCGGTGCGAACCGACGACGAAAACCAGAGCTGTGCCGCTGCGTTTGGCAACGAGAGTCGAGAGGTTGGGTTCTGGTCCAACTATCTGAATCCGTCCAGTGGCACGCTTCCGGTGTCCGTCAACGGCATTGCGATTTCGGGAAGCTCGCCCGGTACCGGCGTGGTTCTGGATTTCAATTCAAACGGTGTCGCGCCGATCGAAATCCTTTATAACGATGTCGGGTCCGTGCTGCTCAACGCGCGCTTCGAGGGGGACGGCGATGAGGCCGGACTGGTGCTGACCGGTCAGGACAGCTTCATTGCGCGTCCGGCGACATTCACCCTTGATATCCCCGGTATTCCTGCAGCTACCAATTCATCAGGTCCCGTGTTCGGCACCGCCGGCAGCGCCTTCGAGATCAGCGCTCAATCGCGGAATGCCGTCGGCAATATCACGCCCAACTTCGGTCAGGAAAGCACATCCGAAGGGGTATCACTGGAAACCGATCTCATCGCCCCGACCGGCGGCAACATTCCCGGGCTTGTTGGCGGCTTCGGCGCGTTCGGCGAGGATTGCGACGGCAAGTCGGCCGCCGCCGGCACCGCCTGTGGCGATTTCTCGTGGCCCGAAGTCGGAATCATCGAGATCACGCCCAGGCTGGCCAGCGGCGCCTACC
>CAYFTI010000134.1:0-6233 GCA_964346065.1 uncultured Hyphomicrobiaceae bacterium | reverse complement strand
GCGAGCAGTGGTGAAAGCCGATCCACAGCCCGAAACGGTCCGACAGCGAGACCTTCTCCTCCACCGCCTCGCCGGGATTGATCGCGGTCGACCGCTCATTCTCCATCATGTCCCGCGGCAAAAGGTGCCGCCGGTTCGAGGTCGCGTAGAAAATGACGTTCTCCGGCCGGCCCTCGATGCCGCCTTCGAGCACGGCCTTCAGCGACTTGTAGGAGGTGTCGCCGTCGTCGAAGGAGAGGTCGTCGCAAAACATCACGAAACGGTTCGCGTGGTCGCGCATGGCGGCCAGACATTGCGGCAGCGTGCCGATATCTTCGCGGTGAATTTCCACGAGCTTGAGCCCGGTGGCCTCGTCCTCCGCCGCAGCCAGCTCATTGGCGCGTGCGTGGACGGCTTTCACGAGCGAACTCTTGCCCATGCCGCGCGCGCCCCAAAGCAGTGCATTGTTGGCGGGGAGCCTGCGCGCAAACCGCACGGTATTGTCGAGGAGCCTGTCACGCATCGGCGCGATCGCGCGAAGCAGGTCGAGCGGCACCCGGTTCACTTCTGGTACCGGCTGAAACTCGCCTGGGTGCGGGTGCCAGACAAAGGCGTCGGCCCTGCTGAAATCGGCTGCCGCTGGAGGCGGCGGCGCCATGCGTTCGAGCGCGCTGGCGATGCGCTCCATGAGCGAGAACTGGCGCAGGCGATCGTGCTGGTCTTGCGCGGTCATGCCAATGTCCCTTGCGTCTTCGCGTGTGGTACGCCGGCGAGCGGGCTTTGTCCAGCCGGCGCGCGTCTACGATTTTTGCGATCGACCGCTTGTTCAGGGTCGCAAAATGTGACGGCCGTGATTATTTCCGCCGCAGGGCGCGGGCGCTGCGCGCAATCGGTTGCAATGCATGCATGTGTGACTATAGTCGCGGCCAATTGCGGGACGAGCGCGGTTTCGCCTGTCATGTGCGCGCGCTGGTGCGGCTGGCATTGGCCGCGCGGTTGATCCGATCAAGTCATCTGCGAAGCGTCTGGCCCGAGCTTCAAGTCAAAGGACCGTAGCATGTTCATTACGCCCGCCCTGGCCCAAACCACCACGGCGCCCGGAGGATCGAACATTCTCCTCCAGCTGATGCCGTTCATCCTGATCTTCGCGATCATGTATTTCCTCATTATCCGACCGCAGCAAAAACGCCTGAAGGCGCACCGCGAGATGGTCGCCGGGGTCAAGCGCGGCGATACGGTCGTGACCGCCGGCGGGCTCGTGGGCAAGGTATCGCGCTTGGTGGACGACGACGAGATCCAGGTGGATATTGCCGACGGGGTTCGCGTGAACGTGGTCCGCAATACGCTCTCGGAGGTGCGGCCGAAGGGTGAAGCAAAGCCAGCCAAGCAGGCCGAGAGCAAGCCGTCCGAGAAGCAAACCGCAGAAATTTCTCAGGATAACGAACCACCGGACGAGGACGAGGCTCCCGCAGCCGCGAAGGCCGCGAACGGCGCCGCCAAGAAGCCTGCAGCGCGCAAATCGCGCTCGGCAAGCGCGCACAGCGGATCGCGCAAAACCGGCGCGAGCAGTACGCCCAAATCCGGTGCGGCCAAAACCGGCACTGCCAAGTCCGGTGCCTCGAAGTCAGGGACATCGCGCACGCGGCGCACCCGGTCGAAGGATGGCAATGGCGCATCCGCCGGCCAGTCGAAGGAGACCGGCGGCGAAAACGCCTGAGATTGATGATAGACGCAGCAGACCTCGCCTTGCGATGCTGCTGAAGCGGTAGTTTCATGCTCCATTTCTCTCGCTGGAAAATCGGCCTCGTCATTGCCGTCGTGCTCATTGGCATCGCCTACGCGCTCCCCAATGCGCTGCCGAAGAATACGCTGGCAGGCCTGCCGGACTGGATGCCGACCAAGCAGGTCCATCTCGGGCTGGACCTTCAGGGCGGCTCCCACCTTCTCCTTGAACTGGACACGGAGCAGCTCCGCACGGACTGGCTGGACGCAATACGCGACGATGTCCGCACCGCCTTGCGCGACAAGCGGATCGGCTATCGCAACCTGCGCGTCACCGACGACAATGTCTCCGTTACGATCCGCGATGAGGCGCGGGTTGAAGAAGCTTTTCAGACCGTGTCTGATCTTGCACAGCCCCTCGAGGGCAACTTGCTGACCGGCACGGGCGGCGGCACGAATATCGAGGTCCAGCGCGAGGGCAACCGCCTGCAAGTTGACCTGACGGAGGACGCCTTCGCCCAGCGGCTGCGCTCGGCGGTCAGTTCGACCATCGAAACGATCAGGCGGCGTATCGATGCGCTCGGCACGACTGAGCCGAATATCCAGCGTCAGGGTGTTGATCGCGTCCTCGTACAGGTGCCGGGCCTGCAAGACCCTGAGCGCTTGAAGGATCTTCTGGGCCAGACGGCAAAGCTGACGTTCCAGCTTGTCGATCAGTCAATGTCACCGCAAGAGGCGGATGCCAACCGTCCGCCGCCCGGCTCCGCGCTTTATCCTGGCTCCGATGACACCGCGCAGGACCAGTATCTTCTCAAGAAGCGTGCAATCATCAGCGGCGAGGATCTGGTCGATGCACAGCCGAGCTTCGATCAGCGCACCAACGAGCCGATTGTGACCTTCCGGTTCAACTCCTCCGGTGCACGCCGGTTCGGCGACGTGACATCCGAAAATGTCGGCCGGCCATTCGCCATCGTGCTGGACGGCAAGGTCATTTCGGCGCCGGTCATCCAGGAGCCGATCCTCGGCGGCACCGGGCAGATCTCCGGTGATTTCACGGTCGAAGAGGCGAACAATCTGGCAATCCTGCTGCGCTCGGGCGCGCTGCCGGCCTCGCTGACGATCCTCGAAGAACGCACCGTCGGGCCGAGCCTCGGGGCGGATTCCGTCGCGGCGGGCGAGATCGCCGGCATCGTTGGTCTGATCGGCGTGGTCATTTTCATGCTGATCGCCTACGGGTTGTTCGGCATCTTCGCCAATATCGCGCTGCTGGCCAATATCGGCATCATCCTCGGCGTCCTGTCCGCATTGCAGGCAACGCTCACGCTGCCCGGCATTGCCGGAATCGTCCTGACGGTCGGTATGGCAGTGGACGCCAACGTGCTGATCTTCGAGCGCATTCGCGAGGAGCTGCGCGCCGGCAAGACACCCATCGCGGCTATCGATATCGGCTTCTCGCGCGCTGTCAGCACGATTCTCGACGCCAACATCACGACATTCATCGCGGCCCTGATCCTGTTCTGGCTCGGTTCGGGGCCGGTGCGCGGCTTCGCGGTCACGTTATCGATCGGCATCTTCACATCAGTCTTCATGGCCCTGATGTTCACGCGAATGCTGGTCGTGCTGTGGCTTCAGCGCACGCGCCCGCGCACAGTCCCGATCTAGGAGGTTCAGTCGGCCATGCCCTTCAAGCCGATCAAACTGGTTCCCCCAGGTACGAACGTACCATTCATGGCCTATCACCGCATCGCGATGATGGCCTCGGCGGTGCTCATGCTGTTGTCGGTCGTGCTGTTCTTTGGCGTTGGCCTGAACTACGGCATCGACTTCAAGGGCGGCACCCTCATCGAGATCAAGACCACCGACGGCCCCGCGGATATCGGCGAGTTGCGTGACAAGCTCAACGGTTTCGGCCTGGGCGACGTGCAGATCCAGACGTTCGGGGCCCCGGACGACGTGCTGATCCGCGTGCAGGAGCAACCCGGCGGGGAATCCGCGCAACAGGCGGTGATCGACAAGGTCAAGGGCGCGCTCGGCGAGGACGTGCAATACCGACGAGTCGAGGTGGTCGGGCCAACGGTCTCACAGGAGCTGATCGAGTCCGGCACGCTTGCGGTGGTCCTCGCGATCTTCGGGGTGCTGGTCTACATCTGGCTGCGCTTCGAGTGGCAGTTCTCCGTCGGCGCGGTCATCGCGCTGGTACATGACGTGGTATTGACGATCGGCGTCTTCTCGGCGGTGCAGATCGAGTTCGGCCTGCCCATCATTGCGGCTATCCTGACCATCGTTGGTTACTCGCTCAACGATACGGTTGTCGTTTATGACCGGGTTCGGGAAAACTTGCGCAAATACAAGAAGATGCCGCTGGCCGAGCTGCTCAATCTGTCCGTCAATGAGACGCTGGCGCGTACGATCGTGACCTCGGTGACGACGCTGATCGCGCTGCTGTCGCTTTACATTCTCGGCGGCGAGGTGATCAGGGGTTTCGTCTTCGCGATGATCTTGGGCGTTCTCGTGGGGACCTATTCGTCCATCTTCGTGGGCGCGCCTCTGCTCCTCATGCTCGGCGTCAAGCGCGACTGGAGCGGCCTGGGCGGCGCGAAGATGAAGGCACAGGGCGGGGAGGCCAAGACCGCAAGCGATGCCCGGGAAACCGCCTCTTAGGAGCCGCTTCCACATATAATCGGAGGCCGCTTGGAAAAACTGTGCGACATCAGCCCGGTTCATGCCTACAGCGAGGGCGGGTTCGCCTTCGCCGCCGGAGAGGTGCGCCATGTCGGCGCTGCCCTGATCCTGCCAGAGGGCGTCTTCACGTGGCCTGTTGACCGCCCGCCCGAAGCCCTGATCAAGGACGATCTTGCGCCGGCCATCGCGGCGGTGCCGGATATCGACTTCATCTTGCTGGGCACGGGGGCACGCCAGGTCTTTCCCGCACCGGAACTCCACGCGGCCTGCGCGGACGCGGGCCTCGGTCTCGAAGTGATGGCCACGGGACCGGCCTGCCGGACGCTCTCGCTGCTGCTCTCGGAGGATCGTCAGTTCGCCGCTGCGCTCATGCCCGCCGGCCGGGGAGCCGATGCAGGCGAGTCCGAGTCCGGATGAATGCCCCGAACGACAAACCTGGCGAACCGGTGAACGAGACGGCCGCGGCAATGGACGAGGCCGGGCGTGCGGCCATCGTTGCCGACACGGTCCGCCGCCTCGATCGCGACCGCTACCGGGCCGCATTGTTTGCGCCGCGACCCCAGCGTGATCATTTGCTCAGCCTGTACGCCTTCAACGTCGAACTGGCGCGCGTGCGCGAGGAGGTGAGCGATTCCACGCTGGGCCAGATCCGGCTGGAATGGTGGCGCGAGGCGCTTGAACAGTCACAGTCGGGGGAGACGGTCGGCCACCCCGTGGCGGATGCGCTGGCCGTGGCGCGGCGGCGCTGTGTCCTGCCCGGCGACCTCCTGAACGACATGATCGACGCGCGCCAGAGCGACCTGTCCGCCACGCCGATGCCGGACCAGACACACCTGGAAGACTATCTCGCGCGGACCGCCGGCACGGTTTTCCAGCTTGGCGGCTACATCCTCGGCCAGCGCGATGAACATACGGCGCATCTGGCGCGGCATGCGGGCGTCGCGTTCGGGCTGGCGGGCATCATGCGCGCGCTGCCGGTTCACAGGGCGCAAGGATTGATCATGCTGCCGCGTGCCGAGCTATCGGCGGCCGGCGTCCAGACCGGGGAGATCCGGCAAGGCAAGACGACCGATGCGCTTCGCGCTGAGCTTGCGCGCTTGCGCGAACTGGCCGAGGCGCATCGCGCAGTCGCCGCCGCGGAATTCGCGTCGCTGCCGCCACACGCGCGCCCGGCCTTTCTGCCGCTTGCCTTGGTGAAGGGGCAGCTAAGCGCGCTTGCCCGGCACGGGCGCGATCCCCTGAGTCAGGTTCCCGTGCCCCAGCACGTCGCTGGCGTCTGGCGGATGTGGCTGGCGAACGCGACCGGCCGGATCCGGTAGGCTATTCCGCCGCCGCACGGGCCGGCGCCAGCCACGCATCAATCGCTTGAAGCGCGCGCGCCGACATCACCTTCTTGCGTGCAACGGACTTGGCCTTGCCCTTGATGCGCTGGCCCGAGTCGTCCGTGCGCGGGGTCTCGACCGGAGGGAAAAGGCCAAAATTGATGTTCATCGGCTGAAAGCTGCGCGCCCCGCCGCCGTCATCCGGCGCGGCGATGTGCCCGCCGGTGATGTGCGCGAGCAGCGCGCCCAGGGCCGTGACGGCCGGCGGCGGTGTCGTGGCCAGCCCGAGCCGCTCGTCGGCGGCGAAGCGCCCGGTCAACAGCCCGATCGCGGCGGACTCGACATAGCCCTCGACGCCCGTTATCTGCCCGGCGAAACGCAGGCGCGGGCAGGCGCGCAGGCGCAAGGTCTCGTCGAGCAGCTTCGGGCTGTTCAGGAATGTGTTGCGGTGCAGCCCGCCGAGCCGCGCAAAGCGCGCGTTCTCCAGCCCCGGGATCATGCGCAGCACCTCCGCCTGCTCGCCGTAGC
>CAYFTI010000133.1:0-6281 GCA_964346065.1 uncultured Hyphomicrobiaceae bacterium | reverse complement strand
CCGCTATTGCTGCGGCATCAGAGGACGCACAGTGCCAAACGGACTGGGACTCGCGGTCTGGCTTTCGCCCTCTTTCTGCTTCTCCAGGCCATAGTGTTTGGCGAGGTAATCAAGAATCGGCTTCTCGATTTCGGGTTGCAGGCGTGGCATCCCCTGCTGCTCATACATCCACTCCAGCGTCTTGTCCCACTTCTTGCGGGTCATGCCCTGTTGCATGATGAGCTTTACGGAATGGCAACCGCTGCAAACGCCGTAGACGAGATCCTTGTTCTCGCCCTCGGGAAGGGCCTCGTAGTCGTCTTGGGCCGCGGCGGGAAGAATCCCGCCGAGGCTGATGATCAAAGCGAGCAGCACTCGCCGAAACGCAGATCCCATTAGACCTCCACGCGCACCGCGATCCGGTGCATCGAATTGTTGAGATAGCCTTTCGGGTTCCAGTTAACGGTGAAAGGCTGCATCCGGCCCTTGCTGTCGGTCGCGCGCGCCCAGACCTCATAGTATCCCTTGGTCGGGAAGTTGAGCTGCGCCCGCCAGGTCTGCCAGGCATGGCTGTTTATCGGCGGCATCAGTTCAGCAGGCTGCCAGGTCGCGCCGAAGTCAGTCGACAGGTCGACCGCAGTGACGGCCTCATCACCTGCCCAGGCGTGGCCGCGCACCTCAAGCGACCGGTGGTCGACAGGCAGGGTGTGCCCGCTTTTCGGCGAGGTGATGAGCGACTTGACCGGCATGGACTCGATGATCTGGAACGCCTCGTCCGGCACTTCCTCGCCCGGCGCGACGGGATAGCGCGGCGTGCGATAGCTGCGCGGCCCCATCTTCTGGCCGTCGTGCACCTGGTCGCGGATCAAGATACGGGTGAGCCACTTCTGCGAGGTCGAGCCCGGCCAGCCCGGCGCCACGAGCCGCAGGGGCGCGCCGTTCATCGGGTGGATCGGTGCGCCGTTCTGCTCGAACGCGATGATGGTGTCCGGATCCATCGCCTTCCAGATCGGCATACCGCGGGAAACCGCGTCCTTCGCTGGGTCGCCTGACAGGTGCGAGTCGGCACCGTAATGCGCCGTGTAGACCGCGTCCGGCGAAACGCCGGCGGCCCGCAGAACATCGCGGAGACGAACGCCGGTCCAATCGGAGTTGGCGACGGCGCCGACGGTCCACTGGTTGCCGCTTGCAGGGGGGTTGAAGGCCGCGCGGCCATTGCCGCCGCATTCAAGCTGAAGCGCCAGCGTCACCACCTCGAACTGCTCGCGCAGTTCGCCGATCGACATTTCCATCGTGTTGTTGACAAGACCGTCGACTTTCAGCGTCCAACCATCCGCTGAGGTGTTCTCGGGCGGAATGCCATTGTTGCGGACGAAGTGACGGGACGTCGGGGTAATGTCGTCATCGAGCAGATGCGCCGGCGTTTCGGCGTTCACCGGGCGGTCATTGAGGACAGTCAGACCATCCTTCCCGTCCATGGTAAAGCCTTCTTTCTCTTCGGCAAGTGCGGCCGGGATCAGCCCGCCAGGCATACTACGATGAAACGGGATCGTCGCGCCGACAACGCCGGCCATGGTGGCAAGTCCGGCCCCGCGCAAAAAACCGCGCCGATCCGCGCAGGCCTTGCGGCCGAAAATGAGCCAGTCCGCACGTTCCGGATCCTGCTCATATAGTTCGCATATGCCGCGTTCCTTTTTGTCCTTGGTCATGTCCTCTCCTCCTTACAAAACCGATGGCACGATCGACGCTCTCCCCGGTAGCCAACCTTTTTGTCCATTTTTCGTTCCAGGCTCACGGGCCGCGCCATTTGCTTAGACTACCACAATCCAAGCGCCTCGTCAGACGCCTTTCCGTCGCATCCGACATCGCCGCACCGCTCGCGGGCGTAACCGGCGCCGAAATTGCCACGGACCCTCGTCCTTTCATGGCAGCGGAGGGCAACTTGTTGGACAATTCCTCGAAAAATCGACATGCATGCCGCATGGATGTCTTGTTTTTTAGTTAGCAATTTTGCAATCCGTTTCTGAGACTGATCGGCGATCACTGCATTCACGGTCTCGCGGACGCTTTGTGACGAGCAGGTAAACGATTGAGTGGGAGGTGAAAATGAAATCAGGTGGGTTGCGGAAGCTCGCCGCACGGGCGGTCTTGAGCGCCGCAATTGCGGTGTCGGCGGCTGTGATGCCGGCAACATCATCGGCCGAAGATACCGGCTTCCGGCAGCTAAGCCCCTCGGAGTGGCGCCAACAAGTCAACGCCGGAACCGTCCGGATCATCACCAAGGGCGCGGGCTGTACATGCACCGCCCTGGCCTCCGACATGGCGAAGATCCTGAACGATATGGGCAAGACGCGCGTGCTGCCGATCCTCGGCGTCGGTTCGCTTCAGGGCATGGCGGACGTGCTCTACCTCGAAGGGATCGACATGAGCATCGTGCAGGCCGACGCGCTCGCCTACATCAAGCAGAACAAGCTTCACCAGGATGTCGACAACCGGATCCGCTACATCACCAAACTGCACAACAGCGAAGTTCACCTCATCGCGCGCCGCGAAATCGGAACCCTCGCGGATCTGCAAGGGAAAGTCGTCAGTTTCGGTGAGCGCGGCTCTGGCGAGCTGATTACCGGGAGCACCGTGCTGGAGCTCGCCGGCGTCGACGTTGAGCGTGTCCACGAAGACCGCGACAGGGCGCTCGAGAAGCTACGTGACGGGCGCATCGACGCGATGTTCATCGTGACGGGCAAGCCGGCGGATGCAGTGGTCGACCTCACCAAGGAGAGCGGTCTGCATCTGGTGCCGCTCGAATTTACCCCGGAGCTGGCCGAGTATTACATCCCGTCCCAGTTCACCAGCAAGACCTATCCGAATATCATACCCGACGGCGAAGCGGTCCCCACGGTCGCTGTTGGCGAGGTTCTTGCCGTTTACAACTGGAAGTCAGACACATCGCGCTATGCGAAGCTCGAACGGTTCGTGAATGCCTTCTTCAACAACTTCGAAAAGTTCCTGGCGGTGTCTCGTCACCGCAAATGGAAGGAAGTGAACCTGGCCGCCGAGGTCCCGGGCTGGACGCGTTTCGGACCGGCTGAGCGGAAGCTGCGCGACATACTCGCAAACCAGAGCGACGACGGCGCAACCGACGAGCGTCAGATGTTCGCCACCTTCGTCAAGCGTATCGCGGGTGAAAACATGAGCAACCAGGAAATCGGGGAGCTCTATCGCAAGTTCTCCGAGTGGGTTCGGCAGCAATAACGCGTCATGAAACGGGCGGGGGCTACTGTGTCCCCGCCGCCATGACTTTCAAGCGCTCTTGCGCTTGCTTGTGACCGAGAAGAGCGGCGCGTTCATACCACTTTTTCGCCTGCTCAAGATCCTGCGCATTCATTCCAGCGACACCGATGTCCTCCACGAACGCGGGATCGTAGGTCTGCGCCATGCCATACGCGGCCTGGCCACTGCCTTTCTGTACAAGGTACTCGTAGATCATCCGCGCGCCAGCAACGTCGCGGGTATCCAGCATGGCTTGCGCGCGGGCCATCATCGCCTTTTCCGTTTCCTCCGAAAGCCCTTGCGTTCCACTCGTATCGCTGCTCGCCGTCCTGGCCGGCCGCTGGTTTTCACCCGGCGCGAAAATGCGGACCGGAACCGCCAGCGTCTGGGACTTGTCCGTCCCGCCAATACGCAGCTTGATTTCCAGTTCGAACGACCCGCGATAATCTCCTGGCGCCTTGATGGTCAGGTTTTCGATCTGGTCGAGCGGCACCACCCAGCGATCCTCGACAGGGAACCCGGCGGACATCTCGAACGCATTGGGCAGGTTACGAAACACGAGGAAGTTATAAACCCCCTCCTCGATTTCTGGGATTTGGACCTGGACAGGTATTGCCGTATTCGCCTGCCCGGAGATTTCCTCGACAGCAAAACCTCCGCCAACGCTCTGCGCCAACCGCTGGCCGCTGGCCGCCGCTCTTTCATCGTCTACCAGCAGCGCCGCGCGTCCCACGTTTCCATCCGTTTCGGCCAACGCAGCGGGCGCCGCCGCGAACAGGCCCAAAACACAAGCAATGGCAATCGGAGAACCATGCCCGCGCGCTATCGGCAGCCATAGCCGGCTTCTTGGCGCGGCGTGTCTACAAACAATGTCCTCGAATGCTTCGGCCATCACGGCGACCTCCCCAGATCAGCGTGTTGCACTGCCTTTTTCGTGACCGTTGTGGAGACGCCCCCGGCTCGCGAGGCGAACCACCGCGCCCGTTTATCGGGTTGTCCATGCCGGTCTCCGCTGCAGCTACTGTCAGCGAAATTTCAGAAACGGTCTCTATGCTTCTTCGTAAAATATGAAACAAACAACGGGAAAATTATGACGAGTAAGGTCTGACGGCCAACAAAATTGAATTGTTGGAACACTGCGAGACAAACAAGGCACCGGCCCCCGAAGGTGGACATTCAAATCGGTGGCCGGCAGAACCGGACTGCCACTCGACATTCCCGACTTGATTTCGCATTGGAAAACGCATGCAGCTCAGCAATTTCGAGGCCCTGACATTCGACGTATACGGCACGCTGATCGACTGGGAAAGCGGCATGATCGCCGGCTTGCACCCGTTGATCGATCGGCGCGCCTCGGATTTATCCCGCAACGAAATCCTTCAGGCGCACGCCCATCACGAATCATCCGCACAAGCGCAAACGCCGCATATGCGATATGACAGGCTGCTCGCCGTCGTCTACAAGCGGCTCGCCGAAGAGTGGGGCGTGGCCGCGACATGGGACGACGCGCTCGCCTATGGCCGCTCGGTCCGCGACTGGCCGGCATTCGACGACACGCGGGAGGCACTGCAATACCTGAAGCATCATTACAAGCTCGTCGTTCTGTCCAACGTCGACAATGACAGCTTCGCCCACAGCAACGACAAGCTCGGCGTGACGTTTGATGCCGTCTACACCGCCGAGGATATCGGATCCTACAAACCGTCGCCGCGCAACTTCGACTACATGATTTCGAACATGAGAGGGGTCGGCGTACCGAAAGAAAAGATCCTCCACACCGCCGAAAGCCTGTTCCACGATCACGTGCAGGCCAAGTCGTTCGGGCTGGCGAACTGCTGGATCTACCGCCGTCACGATCAGGACGGGTTCGGCGCGACGATGGACCCCGGTGATCGCCCGCACTGCGATTTCGTGTTCAACAGCATGGCGGAACTGGCCGGGGCGCATCGCCGCGAGCTGGCCGGGGCATGAGTTGATGTGGTCCGGCTTTTCCAGTCGTCCTTAGCGAAATTGGCGAAAGCGCGAACAACTGCTTGCGCATTCGCGCGTGGTTGGGCAATTTCGCCGCGATTAAATCGTTTTTCCAGGAGCTTGATAAATGGAAGCAATTTCCGAACAACTTGGGGCTTACGGTCCGATTGTCGTCACGGTCGCCAAGGCACTCGTGGTGCTCATCGTCGGCTGGATCGTGGCCGGCACCGCGAGCCGGATGATCAGCCGCCGCGTGGCCGCACATCCGAACCTCGACGTGACGATCGGGAGTTTCGTCGCCAGCATCGTCAAGTGGGTGATCCTGCTGGTGGTGCTGATTGCCATCCTCGGGCTGTTCGGCATCTCGGCGACAAGCCTCGTCGCCGTTCTTGGCGCGGCGACGCTGGCGATCGGTCTCGCGCTGCAGAGCACGCTGAGCGACCTGGCGGCGGGCTTCATGCTGGTGCTGTTCCGCCCCTACAAGGTTGGGCAATACGTTGATATCGGCGGCACGGCGGGCACGGTGCAGGACCTCAACCTGTTCGTCACCGAACTCACGACACCGGACAACGTCCAGATCGTGATGCCCAACGGCAAGGCATGGGGCGCGATCATCACGAACTATTCGGCCCACGAGACGCGCCGCGTCGATCTGACCTTCGGCATCGATTATGCGGACGACGCCGACCGTGCCATGCAGATCATCAAGGATCTGGCCGCCGCCGATTCCCGCATCCACGACGATCCCGAACCGTGGGCGCGCGTCACCAATCTCGGCGAAAGCTCGGTCGATCTGACGGCACGGCTCTGGACTGATGCGGCGGATTACTGGGACGTCAAGTTCGACATGACCAAGCAGGTCAAGGAAGCCTTCGACAAGGGTGGCATCTCGATCCCCTACCCGCATTCGGTGGAGATTCAGAAGGCCGGCTGACCGCGCCCGTGCGGATGCGCTAAACTGCACGCATGTGCAATCTCTACAGCCAGCTAAAGCCGCGCGAGGCGATGCGCGACCTGTTCGAGGTGTCGGACACCCGCGCGGCGGCGTTCGAGCCGATGCC
>CAYFTI010000132.1:0-6294 GCA_964346065.1 uncultured Hyphomicrobiaceae bacterium | reverse complement strand
TATTTCAGCTATTTCTTCAGCTTCTGGATCACGCCGATGTTCGTGTTCTGCGGCGTGTTCTTCGACATCGAGCGGTTTCCGGCGGCGGTGCAGGTCATTTCCTGGCTGTTCCCGATGACGCACCTGATCGCCATCGTCCGCCCGCTGACGACCGGCGCGCCGCTCGACCCTCTGATGGTCATTGGGCATATCGCTTATCTTGCGGCAATTTCGAGCCTCGCGTTTTACCTCGCCTATCGCGAGACGCGCCGGCGCATGTTCGATTAGGCTGGCTCTCGGACGGCGTAGACGTCGCCGGAGTTGGCTGAATGCGGCAGCGTGGCGATGGCCTCCGTGACCTCGCCCGCTGAAAGCCATTGGTCGTATTTCATGGCGAAGCTCTCGCCGAGCGAGACGTTGTAGCGATATGGCCCGAGGGCCTCCAGCCGGTCGATGCACTGGTACGCCACGTGCCGCTGGATCGTCGTGAACTCGAAGGACAGCGCCGGCACAGCCTGCGACAGTCCCGCGAGCGCGACGGCCTCAAACCCTTCAACGTCGATCTTGATGAAATCCGGCTGGCCGAAGCGCGCAATCAGCGCATCGAGCGTTGTTGCGGGCACGGTTCGTATCTCCTCCCAGCGCTGCTCCGCCCAGCCCTGAGCGCCCTGGGCAGCCTCGACGAAGTCCGGCGAAGCGGTTGACACAGTTGGGTTGGAGACGTTGATCCGAAGCGTGACGTCGCCCTCGTCATCGGAAACCGCGGCGTTGACCAGATGAACGCTGGACGACCTACCGAAAAGCCACTCCAGACACTTGAAGGCGGCCGGCTGCGGCTCGACCGCGACAACCTCGGCGCCAAGCGCACGAAACATCCGTGTCCGGTCACCGACATGCGCGCCGATATCAAAGACCAGCCCGCCGTGCCGTATCAAGGGATGGTAGAACGCGCGCATTCGCCGTGCGCGGCCAATCCCGGCGTGATAATGCCATAGCGAGCGGGTGACGCCGAAGGTGGCACGGATCCCGCGGAACAGGAACGGTGGCGCCATTACCGCTGGCCTGGTCAGCCGGCCGACGTAGCCGGAAGGGCGGACGCCGCTTCGCTTGACGCCGGCACCACCTCGGTTGAGGCAAGAGCATCATCATGGCGCAGTTCCACCGGGGTCGCCAGCTCTTCGGGAATTGCACACAAGCCAAACCGCGCCAACCACGCCCCGACTTCGGGAGTCGCGGAGAGCACCGCAAGCGGAATAGCGAGCAGCAGCCCCGCCACCATCGGCGAAATCCAGGGAAGCACACCCGGCAGAAACACGCCGAATATGCCGATGAGGCCGGCTCCGAATGCCGCCTGGGGCCAGAGCCCGCGCAGACCGGTCAGCCACGTCAGACGGTAGGCATCGCGCGCCTGACCGCTCCAACGCACGGAACGGCCCATGAGAAGACCGACCATGAAGATCGTCAATGCGGTGGCGATCACCGGCGCCAGCAGCAGCATGAAGACGAGCTCCAGTGTAGACCCCGCCGCGAAGCGCATCGGCCCGCCGTAGCGTCGCAAGCCTCCGGGGGCGAGTGCGGCGTCGAGCATGCCCATCAGTTTGGGTGCTACGCTCATGAAGATGACGATTGAAAGCAGCGCAATACCTATCGTCGGATCGAACAACTCCAGCGTGCCGGTCGCCGACTTGATCGCCGCCAACGTCACCATGAGTATCCAGGCGGCGGCACTGATGTAGCCCATCGTCGCGATGACAAGCTGGAGCTGGCTCATGAACTTGAGCCGCGGCAGGTTAAGCAACTGGAAATACTGCATATTCCCCTGGCACCAGCGCATGTCACGCTTGAGGAAATCGAGCAGCGTCGGCGGGCTGTCCTCCCAGCTCTCGCTTTCCACCGGCATCACGCGCACTTCGTAATCGGCAGCGCGCATCATCGCCGCCTCGACCTGATCGTGGCTGAGCACGTACCCGCCAAGCGGCGGCGTGCCCGGCAGCACGGGGAGGTGGCAATGTTCAGCGAAGGGTTTGACTCGGACCAGCGCGTTGTGCCCCCAGAACGGACCGCAATCCGCCTGCCACCACGCGCTGCCCATGGTGAAGGAGCGCATTCCGTGGCGCGCGCCGAACTGAAGGATCCGCGCGAACGCGCTTTGTGACGGCGTGCCAACCATGAGACTCTGCAGAATACCGAGCTTCGGGCTTGCCTCCATGATGCGAACCATGCGCACGATTTCACGCCCGGCCATCAGGCTGTCGGCGTCGAGCGGGAGCATGAAGTCATAAGCAGCGCCGAAACGCTCGATGAAATCCTGAACGTTGCCCGCCTTGAAACCGGTATTCTCGTCTCGCCGCCGATAGACGACGTGATACTGACTGCCGAGCCGGGCGCGCCATTCGGCGACGAGGCGCTCTTCCTCGGCCGCGATTTCCGGTTTGGACGTGTCACTCAGCACGTAGAAGTCGAAATGCCGGGCCTGACCGGTGGCGGCGAGGCTCTGCTGGACTGTCTTCAGCTTGGCGAGCGCGCGCTGCGGATCCTCGTTACGCAGTGTCATGAGCACGGCGGTCTTTGTGCTGATTGGTGCGTCACTCTCTCCGGCAACCAGGTAAGGCGCGACGCTGGTGCGCCAGCGGCCATCCACGTGAAGCAACCAGAAACCCACCACGGCGTTCCAGAAGCCAAGAACTGTCCAGGGTGCCGATACCAGAAAGCAGAGGATCAACCCGATATCGAGCGCGTCGATGCCGTTGCCACCGAGCAGGTAGGCCCAAACCGTGGTGACGGCAGCGACCGTGGTCACGACCAGCCCGGCCATAATCAGCCGACGACGGTTCAACGTGGAGAGCCTCTGCAGGCCGGTCGGTGTGAGATGATCCAGAGTCGGTGCCGCGGTTGCGCAATGCGACGTTGTGGATTCGGCCATAGATAAGCTAAGCCCCATCTGAGATTGAAGTGGAATACACATGCCCGCGCTAAGGCGGCGCAGCGTGACTACGTGAAGATTGGAAATGGACGCGGATACGCGACAGGCAGAGGCACAGGTTGCACGTGCGTTGTATTACATTGCACCGCAACAAGCGGCAATCCAACAATGCGCGTTAAAGCCCAAACATGACCCGGCTGTGACGCCTTTGACCATTCAAACTCTTTTTACGGGTCTGAGCCGCGGCACGGAGCGGCTTGTTTTCGAGGGCAAATTGCCGCAGAGCGAATGGCAGCGGATGCGTGCTCCCCATCAGGAAGGCGAATTCCCGTTTCCCGTCAAGTATGGCTATTCGGCGGTCGGGATCGTGCAGAGCGGACCGCATGCGCTTGCAGGACAAACGGTTTTCGGCCTTTTCCCGCACCAAGACCGCGTGTGCGCGCGCGAGGACGACGTCATCCCGTTGCCGTCGAACATACCGCCGCGACGCGCCATCCTCGGCGCCAACATGGAGACAGCGCTCAACGGTGTCTGGGATGCTGGCGCGACGGCGGGTCACAAAGTTTTGATCATCGGGAGTGGCGTCGTCGGGGCCCTCCTCGCAGCGATCCTGTCCCGGATGCCGGGCGTTCGGCCCGCTCTTGTCGACATTCGTCCGGAACGCGCGGAATTGGCGCAGGCGTTGGGTGCGGAATTTTTCGCGCCCGATGAGGCTCCGGGCGGCGCCGATATCGTATTTCACACCAGTGCGAGCGAGTGCGGGCTTCGACTGGCGTTGCAGTGCGCAGCGTTTGAGGGCCGAATCGTCGAGATGAGCTGGTATGGCGACCGCAGCATCAGCCTTCCGCTCGGCGAAGCGTTCCATAGCCAGCGCCTGCAGCTGATCTCGTCCCAGGTCGGCCATGTTGCCCCCTCGCATCGGGCGACCTGGAGCCATCGTGACCGGCTGAAGGCTGCAATCGCACTGCTGGACGATCCACGGCTGGACGCGCTGGTGACAGAGGAAATTGCGTTCGACGATATGCCAACGGAGTTGCCGCGCCTGCTTGCCCCGGACGCACCCGGTCTTGCCACGGCGATTCGCTACCCGCAAACCTGAGAGGAAACGATGTACTCTGTCGAAGTCAGCGATCACATCATGGTCGCGCATAGTCTGCAGGACGCATTCTTCGGTCCGGCTCAGAACACTCACGGCGCCACCTTCGTCGTAACGGTGGCCTTTTTCCGCGCCGAATTGACCGAGCAAAACGTGGTCGTGGATATCGGGCGCGCGCTGAAAGTGCTGAACGACGTCCTGAGCCCGCTGAACTACACGAATCTCGACGAAAAGTCGGAATTCGCGGACCAGTTGACGACAACCGAGTTCCTATGCCGCCATATCTTCGACAGCTTCGCCGAAGCCGTCCGCGACGGGCGGCTGGGCAACGGCGCGGAAGAGCTTGAGCGCATCCGCGTGACCCTGCGGGAGACGCCGAACGCCGCTGCGAGTTATGAAGGGCAGGTCAGGGCTTGATCAGGGCGGCTTTCGCCATCCCGGGCGATTTGAACACACTGACCGGCGGTTACGCCTATGCGCGGCGGATTCTGCCGCTGCTCGCTGGTTATGGCGTGCAACCACGGCACCTTCCCCTGCCGGCAAGCTTTCCCTTCCCGGGTGATCAGGCCCTGCAAGAGGCAGGCAGGGCGTTAGGCACAATCCCGCCTGACGAGGTCGCGCTGATCGACGGACTGGCCTACGGCGCTCTGCCGCGGGACGTGATCGCGCGAATGGCCGCGCCGATCGTCGCGCTGGTCCATCATCCGCTGGGGCTGGAGACCGGACTGTCGCCGGCCGACAGCGGGCGGCTGATCGAGACCGAGACGAACGCGCTGGCCATGGCGCAACAGGTTGTGGCGACGAGCGAGACAACGGCGCAGACGCTGATCCGCGATTTCGGTGTGCCGGCGGAACGGGTAAGCGTGGCCGTTCCGGGTACCGAGCGCGCGGCGCGCGCGAGGGGTGGGGGCGGTGTGCCGCATCTTCTGGGCGTCGGCGCCATAGTTCCGCGCAAGGGGTTCGACATCCTCATCGAGGCATTGGCCGAGCTGAGCGACCGGCCCTGGCGTTGCACAATCGCAGGCAGCCTCGACCGCGACCCGGCAACTGCCTGCGCGTTGCGGAGCCTGATTGATCGCACCGGTCTGGACACGCGCATCACGATGCCCGGCGCGCTCGGCTCACAGGCGCTCGCCCAGCTTTATGACAGCGCCGACATTTTCGTGCTGCCGTCACGCTACGAGGGTTATGGCATGGTATTCAGCGAAGCGATGGCGTGCGGCCTGCCGATCGTCGCTGCGAGCGCGGGGGCGGTGCCTGGCACGGTGCCGCCGACGGCAGGGCGTCTGGTGCCGCCGGACGCCGCACCGGCGCTGGCCGAAGCGCTGCGCACGTTACTGGAAGATCCGGCCCAACGCCGAATGCTTGGCGATGGGGCGTTCGCGCATGCCCGTGCGCTGCCATCATGGGAGGATACGGCGCGGCGCGTTTCGGAGGCGATTCACAAGGCGAGCGAGGGGCAATGAGCGGTTTTTCGACCGAGTGGCTCGATCTCCGCGAAGCGGCGGACCGGCGCGCGCGTGATGCCGGCCTGGAGGCCCGGCTGGGCGCACGTTTTGCAGATCGCCAGGAAATGCGCGTCGTTGATCTCGGTTGTGGCACGGGGGCCAATGCCCGCGCGCTAGCTGCGCAGTTACCCGCGGTTCAGCACTGGCGCCTGGTGGATAATGACGAGGCCCTTCTGGCGGCTGCCCGTAAGCGGATGGGTGAATGGGGCGAAGCTGCAGGTGATCCGCTCGGTGATCTGCACATGCGCGTGCACGGCAAGCAGCTTCACATGAGCTTTCAGCAGGCTGACTTGAGCGGCGATCTTTCCCGGATCATCCGGCCTGACGACGATCTCGTGACTTCGGCGGCCTTTTTCGATCTGGTCTCGCAGGCGTGGATCGCCCGCTTTGTCGAGCGGCTGGCGAAAACGGCGGCCACCTTCTACACAGTGCTGACTTATGACGGGGAGGAAGTCTGGATGCCGCCCGACGAGGCGGACAGCCTCATCCTCAAGGCATTTCACCAGCATCAGCGAAGCGACAAGGGCTTCGGCCCGGCAGCTGGCCCCGAAGCGGCCGACATTCTGATCCGCCGGCTGGCCGAAGCCGGCTACGAGGTTCACGCTGCCCCGAGCCCCTGGCGGCTGGAAGCGCCGGACGGCCCGCTGATGACGGCCCTGGCCGAAGGAACGGCGAACGTCGCGCGCGAAACGGGACTGGTCGATGCGTCCGCCGCGGAGACATGGCGCGCTGCCCGCGCCAGTGCGCAGGCTGCCATCATCGGCCACGTCGACATTCTGGCGCTGCCC
>CAYFTI010000131.1:0-6352 GCA_964346065.1 uncultured Hyphomicrobiaceae bacterium | reverse complement strand
GACGAGGAAGAGTCCGACGACGACGAGGAAGAGTCCGACGACGAGGAAGAGTCCGACGACGAGGAAGAGTCCGACGACGAGGAAGCTTCTAAAGACGAGCCTCGGATTCCCAAAAGTCGTTTTGACTACGTTAACCAGAAGCGCAAGGATGCTGAGCGTCGCATTTCCGAGCTGGAAAAGGCCGGCGGGCAGACCAAGCAAGAGCAAGACCGCATTGGCGAGATCAAGAATCGCATGGCTGAGCTGGACGAGGAGCTCACAACGGCCATGCTCGAAGGTGATGAGAAGAAGATTCGCGAGCTCCGCCAAGAAGAACGCGGCTTGCAAGACGAGAGCATGGAGTTCCGCCTCAACAAGACGCGAACCCAGATCGAGGAAGACGCCCGTTACGACGCCGCTGTCGAGCAAATGGAGCAGGCCTACCCGGCGCTTAACCCGGACAACGAAGAGGCTTACGATGAGGAGTTGGCCGCGGAAGTGGTCGAACTTCGTGATGCGTTCTACGCCAAGGGCGAGACCATGGCTGCAGCGTTGAAGCGAGCGATTCAGTACGCGGCGCCCGAGACGCCGGAGCCGGAAGAGGAAGCAAAACCTTCTTTGCGGCGCAAGGGGGATAGCAAGAAGAAGCCTCGGCGCAGTACGGAGACGCCCAAGAAGCGCAACGCTAAGGCCAAGGAGTCGCAGCCGCCGAATACGGCCGGCCGGCGAAGCGAGGAACAAGGCAAGCGCATCGACATTTTCAAGATGTCCGAAGAGGAGTTCGACAAGCTCAGTGAAAAAGAGCTTTCAGAACTCCAGGGTGATCAGGTCGACTAACGCTTGACTTGCACGGGCCGAGGGTGTACTCTCGGCCCTAATTACGTTAGAGGCGACGACACAGTCTCAGGAGCGCGGGCTCTAAAAACACCGAATTTCGCCCGCTGACGCGATAGACCAGCAAGGTAGAAGTTGATTACAATCGATAGCAAAGGAGGTAGCCTCTCATGGCACTTACTAACTTTGCGGCCTTGACTGACGAACAAAAGACCGTTTGGCAACGGAAAGTCTGGCGGGCCGCACGAGAAAACATGTTCACGGGCCGATTCCTCGGCACCGATGACAGCGCGATGATCCAGCGAATTACTGAGCTCACCCGGGACGAGAAGGGTGATCGTGCAGTGCTGACGCTGGTGACGGACCTCGAAGACGATGGCGTCGCCGGGGATCGATTCCTGGAAGGCAACGAAGAGGCGATGGTCTCGGACGACCAGGTGATTACCATGGACCAGCTGCGCCATGCTGTGCGCAACAAGGGTCGTATGGCGGATCAGAAGACGGTCGTTCAGTTTCGCACCAATGCGATGAATAACCTGTCGTACTGGCTGTCGAACACCATTGACCAGCTGACGCTTCTCACGCTGTCCGGGATTTCCTACGCCTTCACCAACAACGGTGCAGCCCGATCCAAGCAGGAGCTGGCGAATCTGGCTTACGCGGCGGATGTTTCTGCCCCGACGGCCAACCGCCATTTCCGGTGGGACGGCACAACGGATGACGAGTTCAAGCCGGGTGACACGTCTAGCGTAGTGGCTACTGACAAAATCACCTATGAGTTTGTTATCAAGGCCCGAACGCTGGCTGAGAACAGTTATATCAAGCCACTCCGTATGAAGAACGGAGTTGAGTGGTACAACATGTTCATGCGCCCAGAAGGCTTTGAAGCCCTCAAGCTGGACACCGATTTCCAGCGTGCGTACCAGAACGCCCGGGAGCGTACCCCCAACAACCCGCTGTTCCAGGGTCACAACACCATCTTCCTCGATGGCATGGCGATCCACAAGCACCGTTACGTGTACAACACGTCCGATGCGATTTCCGGCAGCGGCAAGTGGGGCAGCGGCTCTGACGTTGATGGTCAGCGAGTTCTTCTGTGCGGTGCTCAGGCGCTCGGCATGGTGGACCTTGGCGCACCCTACTGGGTCGAGAAGGAATTCGACTACGACAACCAGCCCGGCATCAGTGTCGGCAAGATGGCTGGCCTGTTGAAGCCGAAGTTCCATTCCATTTACACGGGCTCCACCGAAGATTTCGGTGTTATTGCCCTTGACGCGGCACTTTAAGGAGGTATCGACATGGAACGTTCTGACGTTTACCAGTGGCCTCTGAATTCTGGCCCGCTCACCTTCGATTTCAGCGACCTGGAAAGTGGTACGGGCATCGCTGCCCTTCGCCTCCCCCCGGGTGCTGTCGTGACTCGCGGTTCCGTGGTGGTGCAAACTGTCTGGAACAGCGGCACGTCGGCAACGCTGAAAGTTGGTGATGATGACGACGATGACCGATACACTTCTTCGGCTATCGATTTGACCTCAGCTGGGCGAACAGCGCTTGATCTGGATGGGCATCAGTACGCCGCCCCGCAGGATCTTGAGCTGTTGCTGACCGAAGCCGGCTCTGCCGCGACGGAAGGCGAAGCCTACATTGAGCTCGAAATCGTCATGGATGGCCGGGTTTCGGAATCTGTCACTTGATGACCTGACTGAAGGGGCGCCTCCGGGCGCCCCTTCTTTTTACTACCGCAGAAGAGGAAAAGAACGATGCCGCAAGTCAAGACCGCAAAGATGATCAGCAAAGGCGATATCCGTATCGCCACTACCGCAGGCCACATTTTTAATTTCAAAGCCGGGGTGCCTAAGATTGTCCCGGGAGTTGCCGTTGCGGAATGCCGCAAATACGGCGTTGAAGAAGTAACCCGCTACCGCGACACCGACGCGAACGTGCCAGGCGTTGGTACGGTAGGCGCTATCCGTTCGGAAGTTCAGAACACTGACAAGCCGAGCGATACGGCGGTGACGGAAGAAGATCTGGTCGTGGACCGCGAAGCCGCAAACAACGCGCCTGAACCGGAGCCGAAGCGCAATGCGCCGACCTACACTGAGTCGGAAATCCGAGTGCGCAATGCGATCGTCAAGATGATCGCTAACCCTGACCCGGGTGAGTTTACCAACGACCGCCCCAAGGTCAACGCGCTTAACAAGCGCATTTCCGACATGTCCCCGAGTGCGGGCATGCGCGACCGCGTATGGGACAAGATGGTCGCTCACGGCGAGATCCCGGAAGACTTCACCGTCGAGGAAGACGAGGAGTAATCCGTGACGCCTGACGAGCTCAAGACCAGGTTTCGCAGAGACGTTGACGACATTCAGTACGATCCGACCGATGAGTCGGATCTGCTGTTTACGTCGGCCGACGTTGACTACTACCTGGATGAAGCTCACCGCCAGTTCGTAACGGAGACGCAGTACCTTCACGAGAAGCTGACTTTGTACGTGGTGGCAGGCCAGCCCAGCGTTGGCTTGCCCGACCGTTTCATCGAGCTCCGCGATAATGTGGGGTACTTGGTCACGGCAGACAAGAAGATTCGGGAATTTAATCACAACGAGTCGGGCATGCCGGAGAGCGACTATGGCCTGCACGTTGTTGACAACCCGATCTTCCAAACGGAAACTGGGACGCCGAGGGGGTTTTCTCTCGACGTTTCCTCGAACGAGCTGCACCTGTTTCCGATCCCTGACGAAGACGACACGTTTCAAATCTTGGCTTTTATGGAGCCAAAAGACGTGTCGGAGGTGGATAAATTCGCAATTAAGAACCCTCGCCACATCAACATGCTGCTGGCCGGTATGAAGGCGTTGGCTTACGATAAGCAGGATGCCGACGCTTACGACCCTCGCCAAGCTGAACGGTGGCGCGAAAAGTTTGAGGGTTTCATCTCTCAGGTGCAGTCCGAACGTATGCGCCGCCGCCGACGCCCGGGCCTGGTTAAGTACGGGGGTCTGTAACCATGGCCGGCGATCGCCATCGCAACGCATCATTCGCGGGTTTCCCCGGCGGCGTCAACAACGTCTTCCGTGAAGACTCCGTACCCAACGAGCAGCTACGTGCTGCGATCAATATCGATTTGCTGCCGGACGGCAAAGTCCGCCGGCGTTCTGGGTATCTGCGGCGTCTGGAGCTGGCGGATGGCCGTTCGGCAGCTTCCCATTTAGGGAAGATCTACCTGGCTGATGGAACAGACTTCAAGCGAGTCGACCCAGCCGATTTTTCTGAAACGGTTCTGGGTGTCGTCCCAGCCAACACTTATCTCAGCTACGCCAGCCTGAACGAGTTCCTCTATGTGTCCGCGGGCGCAACTGGCTACCGCGTGGCTCCCGACGGTACGGTCGGCTACTGGTCGCCTGAGCAGCCGGCGGGCCAGCCTGACATTGCTTCCGTTGCGCTTGGCGGGCTTCCCGCCGGGACGTACCAGGCAGCGATTGTGTATCTGCGCGACGGAGAAGAGTCAGGATCTGCCAAAGCTGTAGAGGCTCAAGTGCCCGAAAGCGGCGCCCTCCAGCTATCGAACATCCCTCAACCGTCCCGAGCGGATACCACAGCGATCCGCGTCTACATGACGCATACCAACGGCGAGGTGTTCTTTTGGGCCAGGGATTTACTGCCTGGGCAGACATCAACGACGCTGACGGGGCTTCCCCGCGGCAAGCAGCTTGAGACGCAGTTCATGGAGCCGGTGCCGGTCGGCCAGATTGTGCGGGCCTACAACGGCCACCTGTTTTCGGCTGTTGACAACGTACTGTACTACTCCCAAGCGCTGCGCTTTGGTGTGTGTAACATCGCCCAGGATTACTTTGCGTTCGAATCCCGCATTACGATGATCCGCCCTGTTACCAGCGGCATTTACGTGGCTACGGAGCGCAATACGCATTTCTTGGGTGGCTCGGCGCCGGCAGAGTTCACTCGATCGAGCGTTTCTCAATACGGCGCTGTTGAAGGCACTGACGCCGACATCCCCGCCGGGGTATTCCCGTTCGAAAATCTGCAGACTGGTACGGTGGCTGTTTGGTGGGCAACCAACGGTGTCATGGTGATCGGTTTTCCCAACGGCCAAATCCAGCTTATCCGGGACGGAGAGCTGTCGTTGCCTGAGTACGCCCGAGGCGCTACAATGCTAAGAGAAGAGAACGGGGTTCGCCAGATCGTGTCAACGCTCCAGCGGCCCAAAGCACCCAAGGGCGCACTCGCTGCGTCTGACGAAGCCGTAGTAACGGTACACCGCAATGGCATTGAACAGTAGGAGTATGCTATGAACAACAGTAGACTGTATCGCGATCTCGGCCGTCAGATCCGCGACCACAAATTCGAAGACAACGGCCAGGGTATTTTGTTTCCTCAAGCCGGGCTTTTGGCCAAAGGCATTTTTGAAGTTGAGAACAAGACTCAAGGTGGTATTTCAATCGCGCCAAACCTCGTTGTGACCGAAGGGCTTAACCACATTCTCGCCGTTGTGCTTGGTGCTACGTCGAAGGTCTCGACCTGGTATTTGGCGCCTTTCGCCGGCAACGTGACCCCCGCGGCGTCGTGGACTGGCGAAGATTTCGCCAGCGATGCAACGGAGTTTACGAACTACGACGAAGCGGCTCGACAGGAGTTCACCGATGGGGCTGTTTCAAGCGGGTCGATCGATAACCTGTCGAGCCGAGCTGAGATTACTGTCGGCTCTGGTAGCCAGGACGAGATTTACGGCGTCGGCCTTATCTCGTCTTCCGTCAAAAACAGCAACTCGGCCTCTTCCGTTTTGATGTCTGCCGCACGGCTGACCTCGTCTCGTGACAATCTCCAAGATGGCGACGTCATTGCCCTGGGCTACACGTTTACGGTGTCGGATGCTGGCTAATGCGTTACACCGGCCCGGTTCGGTTTGAGTATCATGGCAATACAGAGGTAGCGCAGCAGTACGCTTCTGCTGCCCGGAAAGTGCTGGGGATCATGCTCGGTTCCCAGCAAGTTCCGTTTTCCACTCGTTCAGTCGTTTTTGATAATGGCGTTCGGATCACCGGGTCTATCATCAGCCAGCCTGAAGGCCCAGATCGCGACCGCATTACCGCCCCGATCGCCGCAGCCTGGGGCGGTCGTTACCTCGTTTCGGCGCACATTTTCGCCCCGCCTCAGCTTGAAGGGCTTGGCCCAGTCCTAAAGGTCTACCAGTACCAGTTCGTTTACACGGGTGGTGCGGGGGAGTTCTGGCAAGTCAACGAAGACGAAGAAAACATCGGTGGTTCGCTGGTCGGTGTGGTTTTCGTTATCCGCGAGGGCGGTGTTGATTCAGCCGCGTTTCCGATTGCCTCGACGATCAAAGAGCCGCCGGCAGAGACGCCCGACGCCTGGACCTCCCTCACGATTGAAGAATTGATCGAGGACTCAAGTCCATGGCAGCTTCCAGCGCCTGTTCGTCGCTACGAGATTGCGCATGCAACGTCGGATCACATCTATCTGGACGGCGAGCAAGAGCTGATCCACAGCGCGTGGATGAAGAAGG
>CAYFTI010000130.1:1805-6384 GCA_964346065.1 uncultured Hyphomicrobiaceae bacterium | reverse complement strand
CGGGCGTCGGATGACCGTTCGGATTCATCGCCCGTCGTGCCGCGGCCAGCAGCGGTGTGACCTCCGGGTCGGATACGACGTCGTTTTCGGTTTTCGATTTTCCGTTTTCAGCAACCGTCGCCACGACCGGGTCTTCGGATGCGGAATTCGGCTCGACGTCCTCGACAGCCGTAGGAGCTTGCCCTGCAAGCGATCCGTTGGGGTTGGCGTTTTCCGTTTTCCGTTTTCCGTTTTCAGCAACCGTTACCACATCCGATTCATCGGATTCGGCGTCTGGTTCTACTGTAGGAGGCTTCTCTGGCGCCGACTGATCGCGGCCGGAGACCGCTCCTACGGACTCATCGCCATTACGCGCTACTGGTGTAGGAGCTTGCCCTGCAAGCGATTCGTCAGTTCTGGCGTTTTCGGTTTTCCGTTTTAGGTTTCCCGCAACCGTTGCTGGATCTGATTCCCCGGAGTGAGGATCCAGGCCGTCCCCAGCCCTCGGAGAGCCATTTCCCCCGCCCACCGCGGCCGCCCCCGGCTTTTCACCGGAAAACGGAAAACGGAAAACGGAAAACGTTTGTGACTGCGACTCCGCCCCCGGCCTTTCTCCGTAAAGCGTAAACCGTAAACCGTCAACCGTCGCTTCTCCCCCGTCCACCGTCGCTTCTCCCCCGTTGGGCGAATCAACCGTACCTTTCCCCGGCACAAGCAGCAGATTCAGCACCGGTAGCAGCGCGATCACGGCCAGCCCGCCGATAAGTTTGTGCGCGAGATAACGATCATGGCCGAAGCGCTGGCGCAGCCGCAGCATTTTCTCGCGCAGACGCTGTTTCGATTTTCGCGGTCGCCCGCGGGGCCGCATATCGTAAGAGGCGTCGTGAGCGTCCGCCCATGGCGGCACCCGGTTTTCCGCCGCCGTCTCGGTGCGTTCGTACTTGAACCGACCGTAGGCTTGCAGCACGATCTGCGAGCGCGCCGTAAGCCAGTCAGCCAGTTCGGGATAGCGATCCGGATGAAAAGCTCCGGCGAGGCGACGGAAGCGCACCTTGCGCAGCTTTTCCGGCTGTCTGCTATCGAGCCCGGCAGCCGTCAGGTTCAGCTCGCTTCCGTGAAACAGGGTCGCGTCAAGCCGGTAAAACACCATCTGTAGCAATACTGGATCGTGCCCTGGGCTGGGCAGGGAGTTTTCGCTGCTGTCAGGTCCGCTGCCGCGGTGCCGCTTGGCCGTCCCGCATATCCAGGCGGCGAGATCATCGACCTCGTCGAGCTCCAGCGCCGGCATTTCGCCCCGCCGCAGCCGCTCCAGCAATGCATGAAGTTCAGCCACCGCTGGAGCGCCGAAGCAGTTCGGGAATGGTTGGCACTGGCTCCGGTGCCGGGATGAGTTCAAGCGTTACGTCGTCGAGCCACAGCGTCCCGCCGATATTGCGGTCGAAGTTGTTTGTGGGCTCGCGGCGCAACGTCAGTTCGACGATACGCGTTTCCTCGCCGGTGGAAAATTCCATTTCCCAGGCCCGCCATTCGAAAGTCGAAGCCGGTACTTTCCGGCGCTCGCGCAGTCGCGTTTTCGGTGCGGTGAGCTGTATATAGGGCAGGGCGCGAGTGGTAAGCGCGTCGGCGCGCCACCGGCCTGCAAGCCGATAGTGTGCATCCGGCTCGACCAGAATGCGGATCGACGGCGCGCTGAGCCGAATGTTCTCCTTGCCGTTGAACGCCACGCGCAGACTGGCCGGGGGGGACAGGAACGTTTCGTCATCGCGCTCGATCCGCACGCTGGCAGGGGCGCGGTTGGTCCGCCAGTTCAGCCCGAATGAGCCGCCTAACGGCCTCGAAAAGTCGCCATTGGCCATGCCGGCACCGTCGTAAGCCGGGTCGCGTTCTTTCCAGAGCGCACGGACACGATCCATCGTTCCGAGTCCGAACAGCATCTCGACATAATTCAGAAAGACCGGGTCGTCCAGCGCGTGGCGCGGCTCCAGCCGCGCCCAGACGGCCTCGGCGAGCTCGGGATCGCGCTGTCGCCGCGCTAAACGCATCGCTTCGGCAAGATAAGACCGTCCCGGTGGCAGCATGCGGTCCAGTAGTTCCCCGGGTGTTTCGATCCAGCGCGATCCGATGAACAGCGCGCGTTCGGTGTCGCGCGGGAACTCGGTGAGCCAGAGCCGAAGCTGGCGTTCGGCCAGGGCCGCATTGCCCGACTGCAGCGCAATCTGCGCGGCACTCCAGAGCGCATCGCGTGCCTCCGGTCGGCTGGCATGGGCTTTACGAAGCATAACGTCGACGCGTCGATCGTCGCCCCGACGGGCATGAATGCGGGCAAGATCCAGCCAGTGCTGCGGATCGATGGGGTAGTTTCGCAACCGTTGCTCGAGCATTTGCCGCGCGGTTACCGGATCGACTTCGGCCGCCGCGCCCGCCAGCAAGGACATTTCCCGCCAGGCAGAACCGCCCCAGAGCTGCGGCAGCGCAAGCGCTTCTGGCGTCGCCGGCTCGCTGAACTGCTTCGCGGCGTTCAGGTTTATCCCGTCGGCGATCATGACGTATAGCGCAGGCACGAGTAGTGCCGGCGCGAGCCATCGCCCGTTTACGGATGCTTTCACGGCGCGCTGCCTGGCGGGGCGTTCAAGCGCCGGTCAAGCCGTCCGCACAAGCGCCTTGCGTTTGCCGCGTTTTCCGGACTGCTCGGCATCCTCATCGGACTCATAGTTGTAATAGTAGGATGAGTAATAGGCGTAGTCGGGGCTTTCCAGGTCCACCGAATTGAGCACCATGCCCAGCACCGGCGCGCGCACTTGCGTCATCCGCTTGATACTGGATTTGATACTGTCTTTAGGCGTTTCTCCTGCTGATGCCACCAGGATCACGCCATCGACCAGCCTGGATAAAACCATAGCGTCGGCTAGCCCCAATACCGGCGCGGTGTCGATGATGATGTGGTCGAACGCACGCGCGCTCATCGCGATGATCTTTGACATGCGCTCGGAACTAAGCAGTTCGGCAGGATTGGGTGCCGAGTTGCCGCTGGGCATCACGAACAGGCCGTCGACGTCGGTCGGCAATATCGGGGAAGTATCGGCCGATTCCGAATTCTTGCCGGCGATCCGGTTGGTCAGCCCCGGGCTCTGGGGCTTGCCGAAGTCGCGATGCATCCGCGGCTTGCGCAGGTCGGCGTCGATCAGCAGCACGCGCGAACCGTTCTGTGCCATCACCGTTGCCAGGTTGATGGCAGTCGTCGTCTTGCCGTCGCCCGGGCCGGGGCTGGTGATCAGGATTGTCGACGGCATGCCTTCGGGCGTCGAGAACATCAGACTGGTGCGCAGTGACCGAAAGGCCTCGGAGACAGAAGACTTGGGAAAGCGCGCGCTGTAATGGCCCACTGCGCGGTCGGGCAATGCAAAGTCCTTGTTGTCTTCGCGCATTTCGCGTGATTTGACCACCGGTACCAGGCCCAGTACCGGCCGCCCGGAAAGTGCTTCGAGATCCTCGGTGCGGTGGACGGTGGAATCGAAGAACTCCAGAACCAGCGCCAGTGCGATCCCGATGATCAGCCCGACGGCGATCGCAATCGTCGCGTTGCGTTCGAGATTCGGTTTGAAAGGGCCGCCGGGAGGTAATGCCTCGTCGATGATGGCAATGTTGTTTTCCTGCACGCCGGCGGCGACGCCGATTTCCTTCATGCGCTGCAGGAGCCCGTCGTATAGCTCGCGGTTGGTTTCGAAATCGCGTTTCAGGATGTTGTACTGCACGCCCTGCTGGTTGAGCGCCAGGATACTGCCCTCGCGCCGTTCTATCGCTTCGCGTAGCGATTCGGCCTCGGCGGTCAGGCTGTTGTAGCGGCTCAGGATGTTTCGAATCGCTAGCGAACGCTCTTCGGCAATCTGGTCCGAAATCGTGTCCATCTGGTTGCGCAATTCGACCAGGGTCGGGTAGTCCTCCTTGAAGCGCTGCGAGAGGCTGGCATACTCGGTCGCCATCTGCGCACGCTGCTGGCGGAGCCGGCGAATCTCGCCACTTTGGTTTACGAGGTTGATGTCGGCGGCCTGGCCGCGGTCGATCATGGTCTTGTAGCTCGACAGTTTCACCAGCTCGGTTTCAACAGTACTCAGGCGGGCGTTCAGGTCTTCCAGCGTATTGGTGGCCATATCAATTCGCTGCTCCAGATCGGCGACCTGGTTGCGCTGGGCGAAATCCAGCAGCGCCTGATCGGCCCGTTCAATTGAGATCCGCATTTCCTGCAGTTGATCTTCAAGGAACTCACGCGCCTGTGTACCAGCCTCGAATCGGCGCTGCATGGTTGAGCGGGTATATTCCTCGACCACGGCGTTCGCCATCCGGGCGGCAAATTGCGGATCGAAGGCTGAGACGCTCACACGCACAAGGTTTGACGCCTCGACTGGTGAAACGTTGATTCTTCCCCTGAGCGTGGCGGCCGCACTTCGAATCGCCCGCTCTCTCCCGCTTCCGGAGCCATCGGCGCCGTTGTCGCCTGACGAGCGCTGTCCAGACGTGAAAAGGCCGCTGATGACGCCAGGAAGAGATTGCAGCTCGCCGATCAGACTGCGCTGCCGGATCTGTCCGGTCAACTCGGGATGTT
>CAYFTI010000130.1:0-1705 GCA_964346065.1 uncultured Hyphomicrobiaceae bacterium | reverse complement strand
TCGTTTCCGCCTTGATCGCTCATCTTCGCTTCATCCACCCTGTCTCGCTTGAATTTCTGGCGCTCTCACGATGCCCATTTCGTTCGAAGCTGACCAGAAAGAGTTTCATTTTGCGCGATATCAACGGATGGGCCTGAAGCCAAGCATTACGGCTCTGGACAACCCGCTCCAGAATCCCACCCATGCTGTCCGGACGGGGCCGGATTGGACCATCACGATGTCTCCGTCGGCCAGTGTTATGTCATTTTCCGGCGACTCGCGTATATCGTCCATTGCAAAGACCTCCCGATTCCATTCGCCGGTTTCTTCACGTCGCCGAAGCACGTGGATGTTGCTGCGGTTGGCCTCGAAGCTTAATCCCCCGGCCTGGGTGATCGCTTTTAGAATCGTGGTGCCGCTTCGCTGCTGATATACGCCGGGTCTCGCTACCGCGCCTTCAACGAATACCGAGCCGGCGACCGGCACATTGATCAGTGCATTGTCGCCCAGCACGATATTGACTTCCTTGTTGCCTCGGGTCAGATCCTCGATGGCGATGGCGAGGCTTCGTGTGCCGAGCTCACCGGTTTCGGGGTTGCGGACACGATCGGTCAGGTATACATATTGCCCGGCATTGCTGCCCAGCCCGCCAGCCATGGCAATAGCCTCGATCAGGGTAATCTTGCGCTGCGTGTTATATACCCTGGGCTGCGAAAGCGCGCCCATGGCCGTGAATTGCTGGCTGCGAAATTCCACGACCGAAACGTTGATCTGCGGGTCGCGAAGGTACTGTGCACCGTAGCGTTGCTCGAGCACTTCCTCGACTTCGGACAGCGAATAACCGGAAACCTCTACAGGACCAATCAAAGGCAGACTAACTCGCCCCATGCCGTCAATACGATAATTGCCGGTGAGTTCCTCGACGCCAAAAACATCCATGGTGATTTCGTCGCCCGGTCCAACCCTGTAAACACCGGCGTTTCCGCCGGCATCCACGGCCCTGGAAAGCAACTGCTGGTTCAGTCCCTCGATATTCGGCGTTTCGTTGTTGTATTGACTCTGGAATTCCTCGAACGACATTTCGTCGGACGAGTCGGTCTCCCGGCTGGCACAGGCCGTCAGGAGTACTGCAAAGGATATCGTCAATATCAGGGCTAATGAACTGAAGCGATTCTGCATAGGCTTTTCCGAGTACTCTCCGCGACCGTGTCGTAAGTTGGCGTCTGCTCAATTGAATACTGTAGAAATGACGCGGGCCCGAGCTCCAGGCGGAGGCCGGGCCCGACGGCATGAGCGCGAAATTGGCTTACGGCGATACCGGCCGTCGGTTGTTGTCATCATCGGCAACTTCGCTGCCGATGTAGACCGCAACGCCCCCGGCGGCCACGCTGAGCGCGCCGCCGACTACCGGGTTGTTGGTCCAGAATGGGACGGCGCGGGTTTGGACGACGTCCAGGTATACAAAACGCTTGATCTCGCCGGTCTTGCCGTCGATGAATCTGATCTCGTAATCGCCCGGGCTTCCGGGCGCCTCCAGGTTGAGCTCGTTGCCTTCGTCGCTGCTGACCAGCGATTCGAACTCGTCCGGCTCGGCGCCGGATTTGGCGATCACCACGTAGTCGCCGTCAACCGGCTCGGCGGCTTCCCAGCGCATCAGGAATTCCTCGTTGGTGCTTACGCGCTCCGGCGATTGCATCAGCACCGGCGGCGAGCCCCCGGCCGGCGG
>CAYFTI010000129.1:0-6405 GCA_964346065.1 uncultured Hyphomicrobiaceae bacterium | reverse complement strand
GGGTTATGTAGCGCTTGTTCCAGGTGAGCTTGATGCCGAGCTTTTCCTCGCCGTCATGCTCGGCCTTCGTGACAATGCCGACGTCACGCATCGACGCAGCGTCCGAGCCGGCATAGGGGCTGGTCAGCGCGAAACACGGGATTTCCTCACCCTTGGCGAGACGCGGCAGATAATAGTCCTTCTGGTGGTCGGTACCGAACTTCTCGATCAATTCGCCGGGCCCGAGTGAGTTCGGGACCATGACCACGGTCGCGACGTCCGGGCTTCGCGAAGCGATCTTGCCGATGATCAGCGACTGGGCCTGCGGTGAGAAGCCAAGCCCGCCATGCTCCTTCGAGATCAGCATACCGAGGAAGCCCTTGGACGTGATGAACTGCCAGATATCCGCCGGAATTTCGTGCTTTTCAAAGCGGATCTGCCAGTCATCGATCATCGCGCACAGCTCTTCGGTCGTCTCGTCGAGGAACTTTTGCTCCTCGTCGCTCAGAGCGGGCGCGCTGACGGAGCGCAGTTTGTTCCAGTCCGGCTGGCCCGAGAAGAACTCGGCATCAAGCCCCACCGTGCCAGCCTCGAGCGCTTCCTTCTCCGTATCCGATACCGGCGGCAGGATGCGCTTGACGATCTTGAAGGCCGGCCGCGTGACGACCGGCTGACGGATGCCACGGACCGACAACAGCCCCAGCGCGATGGCCGGAACCCATCCGATCCAGGCTGCGATGCTGCCGAACGGCGCCTCGAACGTTCCCCACGGCAAGCCGGTCTGCGCCAGGAACGTGATCGCCGCAATGATGACAGCCCATCCCCAGAGCGGGGATCGCTGGATGGCGAGCGCACCGAGCGCGGCAAGGCTGACAAGAACGAAAATCAGCGTGATCATGACGTGTCGATCCTTTCCTCAGGACGTAGCACAGGAGCGAGTGGTGTGCCCGCTCTGTCCGAAACTGGATGCGCTTGACGTTAACGTCAATCCATTGCGAATTCCAGAATTTTGCTGCCCCCGGATATTACACGCGCGGAGTTTAACAGGAATACCGGAGCGACGCGAACCGCAATGGGCGCTCACCCGTCGGCCTCATCCGCGCCCGTCAACCACTTTCTGGACCCGCAGCGGGGGCAAACGCATCTTGCGTCCACGCTCCGGTCGCGGCAAAACACATGCGGCTCCAGCCCCTGAAGCAAGATGATGCGTCGCGCCGCCTTTTCCCTTCTCCGTCCCTATTTCCGGCTCACCCGCGGCATGACACTCGGGGCGCAGGGGGTGGTCATCGATGCTGATAATCGGGTGTTGCTCGTCCGGCATGGCTACCAGCCCGGATGGCGCTTCCCCGGGGGCGGCGTCGAGTGGCGCGAAACGCTCGAGGAGGCGCTGGCGCGTGAGCTGTTCGAGGAGACGGGCGTGCGGATCGTCGGCCGCCCGCGGCTCCACGGCGTCTTCGGTAACTTCACCACGCTGCCCAGCGATCATGTGGCCGTGTTCCTCGTTCACGATTGGGACCGGCCGCAGGTGCCGGAACCGAACCGGGAGATCGCGGCGCAGGGTTTTTTCCCGCGCGACGCCCTGCCCCAGGACACCATTCGGCCCGTTGAGCGGCGCCTCGCCGAAATCTTTGACGATCACGACCTAAGCGCTCATTGGTAGCGGCGTCTCCTTCGGCAGATGATCCCGGCTGTGCGGCGCATTGAAATCGATCTCAGGGCCAACCGGGACGATTCGTGTCGGGTTGATGGTCTCGTGCGAGCCGTAGTAGTGCCGTTTGATGTGGTCGAGCGAGACGGTGTGCGCGACCCCCGGCATCTGGTAAAGCTCGCGGACATAGCCCCAGATATTGGGATAATCGATGATCCGGCGGCGGTTGCACTTGAAGTGGCTGTAATAGACCGCGTCGAAGCGGACCAGCGTCGTGAACAGCCGCCAGTCAGCCTCTGTCAGCCGGTCGCCCACGAGATAGCGGTGGCGCGATAGCCAGTCCTCGATATGATCCAGCGTGTCGAATAGCGGTCCGAAATTCGCCTCATACGCGTCCTGCGAGGTGGCGAAGCCGCACTTGTAAACGCCATTATTGACTGTCGTATACACGCGCTCGTTGATTTCGTCGATGCCGGCGCGTAGCTCGTCGGGATAATAGTCTCCCGGTGCAGTGCCGACATCGTCGAAGGCGCTGTTGAACATGCGGATGATCTCGGCGGACTCATTACTCACGATCGTCTCGCGTTTTTTGTCCCATAGCGTGGGCACGGTCACGCGGCCGGTGTAGTCCGGTTTCGCCTTGAGGTAGATTTCGTACAGCCGCTTTGCGCCGTTCACGCTATCGCCGGTCGCACCGGGGTAGGTGTCATCGAAGGTCCACCCCTCGGAAAGCATGTCGGGGTGAACGACATCGACGCTGATCATGTCCTCAAGGCCCTTGAGCGCGCGAAAGATAAGCGTGCGATGCGCCCACGGGCAGGCGAGCGAAACGTAGAGGTGATAGCGGCCCGGTTCTGCCGCAAAGCCGCCGGAGCCATATGGACCGGGCGAGCCGTCAGGAGTTATCCAGTTCCGGAAGGCGGATTCGCTGCGCACGAAGCGTCCGCCTGTCTTCTTGGTATCGTACCACTTGTCGTGCCACTCGCCGTCAATAAGCAATCCCATGCCAAGCTCCCGGATTGGTCATCGTCGGGATGTCTGAGGCGTTCCCCAGAGGATCAAGAGCGGCACCTTGACAGGCGCCGTCACGATCCGGTGAAGGGGCAGGCAAGGCCACAGACGGTTTTGCTGGACGGGTCGCCCGCCGCGTGGTATCGCGCATGGCATGTTTGAAGGCCCGATGCATTCGCTCAACGATGCGCAGGAGACGCGACGACGAAGCCACCGCTTCGAGCGTTTGAGCGCGTGCGCGCGGCCGGTTTCCTCCGCCATTTCCTGAGCCGTCCCGCCGCGCCAGCGCCTCGCTTCTGGTGATTGGTCGTTTCTGCGGTGGGACATGAAGATGATGGATAACCGGTTCATCCGGCCGACGGTGCCGGAAGACTTGCCCCTTATCGAGCGGTTGCACAATACAGCGTTCGGTCCCGGACGCTTCGTACGGGCCGCGTATCGTGTGCGCGAGCAGGCGCGAGGTGCGGGCTTCGGACTGACCGCATGGCGGGCCGATGAATTGGCCGGCTCGGTGCAGTTCACGCCCGTCACGATCGGCGGGCTCTCCGGAGCCGTGCTGCTCGGGCCACTGGCGGTTGCGCCGCGCTTCGCGGGGCAGGGTTACGGGCGCTGGCTCGTGAGGGAAGGCCTGGACGAAGCCAAGGCGCGCGGTGCCACGCTGGTCATTCTCGTGGGAGATCTGCCCTACTACGCGCTCATGGGTTTCGAGCGCGTTCCGGCGGGGCAGATAACCCTGCCCGGGCCAATCGCCCCTGACCGGCTGCTTGCCAGGGAGCTGCAACCCGGCGCGATCACAAATTACAAGGGCGCACTCGCTGGAGATGCCGGCAGCAACATGGCGGTTTGCTTGCCGAGCGCCCGGCGACCACACGCGGCGGCGTAGTCCGGCATCCGTGCAGAGAGTCCGGCGAAAGCAGCGTCGTGGGCGCCCTCACTTCTCCGGGAGTTCCGCATCGACGGAGAGTGTCTCGCCGCCAAAGCGATGGATCTCGACATCAGCGAAAATATCTTCGCTGAGCTCGCCACGGCCGAAGGACGAGCGATCGACGAAGAACTGATCCACGGCCTGCGAAGGATCCGAAACGCCGCTGGTCTGCGAGTCATAGCCCGCCCTCATATCGAAGGGCAGGTGTAGACGAATGTCGCGCATTAATGCTGCTGCGGCGCTGTTGCCTTCAGGGTCGCCCACGACAACCGGGGCGTCTGTAGCCGCGACGGCAAGGCTTTCCGTGTGGACAGCGGTGACCGGCGAGGCCCCCAGCGATGCGAGAAAGGCGGACGCCGATCGCGACGTATCTTCGGCCCGGAAACCGTCCCAGACCACCACGTAACGCCGTGCTTTCTCGATCATGGCCGCGTCCGCGGTCTCGCCCACGACCCGATACCGCTTCTCCAGGCCCGGATGCTCACTTTCGCTGGCGTTGCTGAGCGCCAGCGCCAGCATTGCGAGACCCTGGGCACGCAGCCGTTCGGCGTCGCTGGCATGCCACAGCAACTCTCCGAGATAGGCTTGGGCAAGCGCGTATTTCTTCTGACTCGCCTTCAGGAGCCAGCTCGCGGCGAGCCCCCGACTGCGCACCACGCCGTGGCCTTCCGCGTACATTTTCCCGATCTGAAACTGCGCGCGAGGATCACGGAAATAGCTCGCGGCGTGGCGGACCAACTGCGCGGCCTTACGTGCGTTCGGCTCCAACCCGATCTCCGGCAGACCATCGCGATAGTAGCGCGCCAGTCCGCGGAACGCATCGGACACATGCCCGGCTGCGGGATGCAGCCGGTCGATATCGCCGTGCTCGTTGACCACCATGTGGTAATAGGTGAGCGCCTTGGCCGGGTCGCGACGTGCCTCGTCACCAGAGCTGTAGATACGCGCCAGGCGAAGTTGCGCGCCGAGAATGCCGCGATCCGCCGCGAATTCCAGCGCGGCTACGGCTTTGCTCATATTTTCCGCGGCAAGGGAAGATACGCCGGAGCGATACGCCTCCTTCGCCGAAGCAAAACGGTTTTCCGGTTGCTTGTCTTGACTCGCCGGCCAATCCGCTATGACCGCGGCGACACCGCCCACCGCAATCATTGTCAAGGCAAGGGCCGCCGCCCCCTGCCATCCCCGCTTAGATGTCCGCATAACAAGATACTTCCGCTTCTGCCCCCGGATGAGTCACTGCCCCCTCACGCGCTGCGCCAACCGTCTGGGCATATTTCCACAACGCGCCACTCTGATAGTCCGTCTGGCGCGGCGACCAGTCCGCACGCCGCCGCTCCAGTTCCGCCGCATCAACTTCCAGATCGATGACCCCCCTCTCGGCATCGATCAGAATCGGATCGCCGTCCTTGATCAGCGCGATCGGTCCGCCGACCGCCGCTTCCGGCCCCACGTGGCCAATGCAGAAACCGCGCGTCGCGCCGGAGAACCGGCCGTCGGTTATCAGCGCGACCTTGTCGCCCATGCCCTGGCCATAGATCGCCGCTGTCGTGGAGAGCATCTCGCGCATGCCCGGCCCACCCTTTGGCCCCTCGTAGCGGATGATGATGATATCGCCTTCCTCGTACTGGCGCGCGCTGACGGCCGCGAAGGCTTCCTCCTCGCTGTCGAAGCAACGCGCCTTGCCGCGGAAGACAAGATTATCCATCCCGGCGACCTTCACGATCGCGCCGTCGGGCGCCAGCGTGCCTCTCAGGCCGACAACGCCGCCGGTCGGGCGGATCGGGTTGCTGACCGGGTACACGACATCCTGGTTGTCCGGGAAGCGCACCCCTTCCAGATCCTGCGCAAGCGTCTTGCCAGTGACGGTCAAGCAGTTCGGATGCAGATAGCCGCCCTCCAGCAGGGTCTTGAGCACGATCTGCACGCCGCCGACCTCGTAAAGGTCCTTCGCGACGTATTTGCCGCCCGGCTTGAGATCCGCGATATACGGCGTCTTCTTGAAGATCTCCGCGACGTCGAACAGGTCGAACGCGATGCCGGCCTCATGCGCGATCGCCGGCAGGTGGAGCGCCGCGTTGGTCGAGCCGCCGGTTGCCGCAACCACGACCGCGGCGTTTTCCAGCGCCTCGCGGGTGACGATGTCGCGCGGGCGCAGGCCATCGGCGATCAGGCGCATGACCGCCCGGCCGGAGGCATCGCCGTATTGATCGCGCGTCTCATAGGGCGCGGGCGCGCCGGCCGAGCCGGGCAGCGCCAGGCCCATCGCCTCTGAGACGCAGGCCATTGTGTTAGCCGTGAACTGGCCGCCGCAGGAGCCGGCGCTCGGGCAGGCCATGCATTCCAGCTCGTGCAGGTCTTCATTGGACATCTGGCCGCTGGAGTGCTTGCCCACGCCCTCGAACACATCGACGACCGTGACCTCCTTGCCCTTGAACTTGCCGGGCAGGATCGTGCCGCCATACATGAACACGCTCGGCACGTTGAGCCGGACCATCGCCATCATCATGCCGGGCAGCGACTTGTCACAGCCGGCCAGCCCGACGAGCGCGTCATAGCAGTGACCGCGCATGGTCAGTTCGATGGAATCGGTAATCACCTCGCGGCTGACCAGCGAGGACTTCATGCCCTGATGGCCCATGGCGATGCCGTCGGTCACGGTAATCGTGCAGAATTCGCGCGGCGTGCCGTGTTCTTCGAGAACGCCCTGTTTGACCGACTGCGCCTGGCGCTGGAGCGCGATGTTGCACGGCGCGGCCTCGTTCCAGCAGGTCGCAACTCCAACGAAAGGCTGATGAATTTGTTCTTCGGTCAGCCCCATCGCGTAGTAATATGAGCGATGCGG
>CAYFTI010000128.1:0-6418 GCA_964346065.1 uncultured Hyphomicrobiaceae bacterium | reverse complement strand
CCCCGCCGGACGTTATCCGGCACCGTGTTTCCATGGAGCCCGGACTTTCCTCCGCCGTCCGCTACGAGCGAAATCGCCCCACATGAACGGAACGGCGGCGGCCATCCGACCGGCTGACGTATTGGATAAATGGGAATTTTGCGCGCAGGTCAAGGGCTGTGGGCAGGGGCGCGCACAATCGCGCACCCCATTTTGCCCGCTCACTGCGTTGTGCCGCCCGTGTCGCCGCCGTTCATCATCTCGTTGGCGGGGGCGTCGGCCGACGGGCTCGTCTGGACGCGCATCTGCACGTCGCCGTAGCCGTAGAACGAAAGCGCGCCGAAAATCAGCCCGAACACGATGGCCGTGACGATCGCGTTGGCCAGCCGGTTCCCGAACGCGATCAGGTTGCCCAGAAGACTGACGACGAAGACGACGGCGGAGGCGATCAGAACCGGCTCCAGCCAGAAATATTCTGCAGGTAAAAACATCAGTGCACTCCCCTTGTTTCGTTGTGACCGCATGGGCGGCCAACAGGCGTTATAATCCAAACATGAAACGGTGATTACATAAAATGCGTTCTGCCTGCATGTTACGCACTACCGATGTCCTAGCCGCCACCGGATTCGCTGGTCTCGCGTGCACGCCTCGCCATGCGCTCCGCACGCCGGCGGCGGTAAGCGCGGATGAACCTCAGACTGCTGCGATAGCCAAGCCACGCAATCCCGATTGTCCAGGGGATCGAGCCGAGCACGATTGGAACCCCCCAATAGGTGAGCAGTGCCTGGAACCAGGCCCAGATGGCCTCGAAGAAGCCGGCATCCGCCGGCGCGGTGCTGGCGAAGAGCGCGGCGAAGGCGTCATAACCGGCGATGTCGTTCCAGTGGCCGAGCATCAGCTGGCCGGTGATGTAATAGACATAATAGACCGGCACGATCGTCAGGATGTTGGTCACCCAGGTGAAGGCAACCGCGGGGATCAACGCGAACGGCCAGCCGGTCATGCGGCTTGCGATTGTCCATGAGAGCAGGACACCAGCCATCTGGATCCCGAACAGCGGGACGAACGCCCAGATCAGGCCCATCATCACACCGCGCGCCGTGTGCTCGGGCGGATGGCTGCTGCGCAGCACGGGAATGTGCAGCCGGTAGCGTATGAGCCGTGCTAGCGAATTGCGGCGCTTCTGGCGCGGACCGGCTGCCATTGTCGGCCCCGTGGATTTGTCTTGCGTCGCCATGAACCTAAAGCTCGTTTGCCGTGGCGCGGGGCTGGCAAACCGCTCCGCCGGTCAACCGGCACGCAGTAAGGCTCAGCCGCATCCAATCGTCAAGGATCGGCGCTGACATGCCGCAGCGCGCGGCCCCGGCCCCGTGGAGTCTACACACGCTGTGGCATCTCCGATCACATTGTCTTTCAAAAGGCGTTGTAAACCGATTTCGAGCTTGATTGGGGCAAAGAATTTTCTCAATGGTTCGGATCAGACTTGGGCCAAGGCCGTCAAGTCTGCGGTCATGCCGGGTCTGCATGACCGATCGGGGGGAACGCCAGCCCGGCGCGTCTCGTTATGAGGTCAGGGCGGCAACGGAATTCGAATGAGAACGCGACATGAGCGCTGTCAGCAACGCCAATCTGGACGAATGGGTGGCAATCGCCCAGCAACTTTGCCGCAGTGCGCCGACCTCGGCGTCGTGCCCGGATTGCGGCGAGAGCACGCTTGTCATGCGTGACAGGTCCTACGGTCCGCCTCATAGCCAGGGCCGGGAGCGCTATCTGATCTGCACGAGTTGCGGCGCTTTCAACGTGGTCAGCCTGCGGCGCGCTGGCGCGGATCATCGCTCGTAGGGCTGCAGGCCGGGACCGGGCTCGCGTGTGCGTGCCCCTTCGCGTGACCGCGCAATCGTGCTTATCTGCCTCGTGAGCACGATTAACGGAGGCAAGCGCGATGGGCAGTCTGCAAGACAGGAACATCCTGTTCATCCTCGGCGCCGGCGTCGCGGCGTACAAGGTGCTCGACGTGATGCGCCGGGTGCGGGAACAAGGCGCGCAGGTCCGGACCGTCCTGACGGCCGGAGCCGGCGAGTTCGTGACGCCGCTGAGCATTGGCGCGCTTACGGAGGCGCCGGTGTTCAGCGAGCTTTTCGACCTCAAGAACGAAACCGAGATCGGCCATATCCGGCTGGCGCGCGAAGCCGACCTGATCGTCGTCGCCCCGGCCACCGCCGACCTGATGGCGCGCATGGCGAACGGGCAGGCCAATGACCTGGCCACCACCGTGCTGCTGGCCGCGGATAAGCCGGTGCTCTGCGCGCCGGCGATGAACGTGCGCATGTGGCACCACGCAGCGACACAACGCAATTTCGCCCAACTGCGCACGGACGGCATCCATTTCGTCGGACCGGAAGAAGGCGCGATGGCCTGCGGCGAATGGGGCATGGGCCGGATGGCGCAGGTTGAGCAGATCGTCGAAAAGATCGGGTCGATGCTCAGGCCGCAGGAGCAGCCCCTCGCTGGCCGGCATGTCCTGGTCACCGCTGGTCCGACCCATGAGCCGATCGACCCGGTCCGCTACATCGCCAACCGGTCCTCCGGCAAGCAGGGTTATGCGATAGCGCAAGCCGCGCAGGCCCTCGGCGCATGCGTCACACTGGTTTCGGGGCCAACCAACCTCGCGCCGCCGCCGGGTGTGCTGCGTGTCGATGTTGAAACCGCCGAAGAGATGCTGACCGCCGTGCAGAACGCGCTTCCCGCCGACGCCGCCATTTTCGCCGCAGCGGTCGCCGACTGGCGAGCCACGGACAACATGGACGCGAAGCTCAAGAAGTCTGCCGGTCAACCGCCCAGCTTATCGCTGACCGAGAACCCTGACATCCTCAAGCGTACTGCCTCGCGGCCCGACCGGCCGGCACTTGTGATCGGGTTTGCGGCGGAGACCGGTGATCCTGGCGCCAAGGGCGAGGCGAAACGCCAGGCGAAGGGCTGCGACTGGATCGTGGCCAACGACGTGTCGCCCGAGAGTGGCGTGTTCGGCGGCGAGGAGAACAACATTCTGCTGATAACGCCCGACGGGATGGAAGAGTGGCCGCGCACGAGCAAGGCCGATGTTGCTCGACGGCTGATGGCGCGTGTGGCGATGGCACTGGAGCCCCGCCCGTATCTCCCGGTCGGGGCAGGCCATGACACCTGAAATCGACGTCGCGGTCCGGCAGTTGCCACACGGGTTCGGTATCGATCTGCCGGATTATCAGTCGACTGATGCCGCGGGTATGGATTTGCGCGCCGCACTGGCGGAGGGCGAACCGCTCACGCTCGTGCCGATGGCGCGCGTGCTGGTGCCCACTGGCCTGGCCATTGCCTTGCCGCCGGGCTACGAGGCCCAGGTGCGGCCGCGCTCGGGGCTGGCCTATCGCCACGGCATCGGCGTGCTCAACGCGCCGGGAACGATCGACGCGGATTATCGCGGCGAGGTGCAGGTGCTTCTGATCAATCTCGGCGCGGAGGATGTTGTGATCGAGCGGGGCATGCGCGTGGCTCAACTCGTCGTCGCTCCGGTCGCGCGGGCCCGGCTTCAAGTGGTGGAAGTTCTTCCCGGAACGATGCGCGGCGCTGGCGGCTTCGGCTCGACGGGTGCGGGATAGCCGTCAGCCGGCTTTTTTCTGCGACACCCGATCGAGCAGCATGTCCTTTGCCTCGTTGATCTTCATGGCAAGGTAGGTCGAGCCGCCCTGATCGGGATGGAACTTCTTCATCATCTCGCGGTGCGCGCGGCGGATGTCGTCAGCCTTGGCGCCCGGCCAGAGGCCGAGAATCCGGTAGGCCTCGGCAAGGGTCATCGGGCTGGCAGCCGCGGAGTCACTCGCCTGGCTCCCGCTGGCGCCAGGCTGGTCGCGCCACGCTGGCGCGACGCGGTCGAGATACGCCTCCACCAGCTTCGCGCTCTGGGCGTCGTGCGCCAGCGTCTCGCGCAACAGCGCCAGAAGCTCGCTCGTTTCCATCGCAGAGAGTTTCCGCCCGGCGAACTGTCCCGCCAGCACCTCGCCGTCCATGTTGCCCGTGTCGTGGTCGAGCGTCATTTCGACGAAGTCCGCGCGCACGCTAGAGGCTTGCCCGCCGGAGCGTTGAGCGTTGCCGGGGATCGGCCCCATCCGCCCGCCGCCAAGCCCGGGCAGCCGCCAACCCAGCAGCCAGCCGCCGATCAGCCCGAGCGGGATTGCCATGCCGATCCGGCCCGCGAGGCCAAGACCGATCGCCAGCCCCAGCAGACCGTATCCACCGCCTTTGCGGATGGCCCGCGCGCCGGCCTTCGGGTCCATGCGCGCCACGCGCCCCGCATAAAGCAGCAGCAACAGCAGAAGCAGCAGGCCGATGATCAGGAATTGCATCGCGTACCCGTCAGGATTTGAGCTGCTCAAGCAGCAGGCGGCCGGGGCCTTTGCCACTTTCGCTGAGGTCTTCGAGAGCCTGACGGCCGCCAGCGGCATAGACGGCGACCGCCTGCAAGAGCGCGCGAAGCGAGTCCGCCGCGCCGGCATCGAACCTGCAATACGCTCCTCCGGTCAGCCGCGCAATCTCCTTGAAGGCCGTCGTCGCGTTCGGGTTGTTGCCTTCCTGGAACATGAAGGCCGGCACCTTCATCAGACCGAGTTCGCCGGCGGTGTTCGCCAGCTCGTCGATATCCTCTTCCGTGCTGTCGCCGACGAACACCAGCGCGCTCACCGCGCCCGCTTCGGCTTCGCTGCGCGCGTGCTTGAGAACTTTGCGGATCTGCGTGAAGCCGCCGCGGCAGGCGACGCTTGTCATCAGGTGCTTGAGGCCATGCGCATCCGAGACCCATTTGGACGCGCGGCATTCATCGAAGCCCCGGAAATACATGAGCTGCACGTCCAGACCGCCGATTTGCGCGACCGCCTCGAACATCTCGCCCTGAAGCTGAAGCGCCATGTCCCAGGCGGGCTGGCGGCTCATCGTCGCGTCCATGGCGAAGATCAGCCGGCCGCGCTGGGCTGTCGTCGCGGGCATGCTGCGGACCTGCGCCACGAAAGCGTCGATCTCGTCGGCGCTGGACCTGGCAGGCATGTTGGCGTTTTCCGGCGGCTGATCGGCCGGGGCCGGATGGGTCTTGTCGGGTGATTTCTTTGTCGACATCTCTCTCCAATCGCGATGATCCCTTTATATTAGTGTGCGTGAGGCGCGGTGTCAGGACTTTCGCGCGTCCGGGCACGTTTCGCCGCGGCGCGCCCGCTTTCGTTTTCGCCAAACGCTGGTATGGTGCGCTGCCATTCTCCGGTTTTGATGAGAGGTGAGGTTTCCGCCGTGACGATGCCGATTGTGCGCAGCGTGAGCCATCTGCGTGATGCTGTTCGCCGCTGGCGCCGGCGCGGGCGCAAGATCGCGCTGGTGCCGACCATGGGCGGGCTGCACGAGGGGCATCTCTCGCTCGTGCGCATTGCGCGCAAGAACGCCGACCGCGTGATCGTCTCCAGTTTCGTGAACCCGACGCAGTTCGGCCCGGACGAGGACTTCGACAGCTACCCGCGCGATGAGCATGGCGACAACCGGCTGTTGGCGAAGGCGGGAACAGACCTCGTCTATGCGCCGTCAATCCTGGAGATGTACCCCAACGACTTCGCCACGCGCGTGGAGGTCGCGGAGCTTACGCAATGCCTTTGCGGCGTCTCGCGTCCGCATTTCTTCGCCGGTGTGACGACGATCGTGACCAAGTTGTTCCTGCAGAGCCTGCCGGACATCGCGGTGTTCGGTGAGAAGGACTATCAGCAGCTTCTGGTCATCCGCCAGCTCGTGAAGGACCTGAACTTCCCGGTCGAGATTGTTAGCGGACCGATCGTGCGCGAGGCGGACGGGCTGGCGATGTCCTCGCGTAACGCGTATTTGAGCGAGGAAGACCGGGCGATCGCGCCGCAGCTGTACAAAGTGCTGAGCGATATGGCTGAAGACCTCGGCGCGGGCCGCGACGTGGAGAGCACGCTGGCGATGGGCGCGAACCGTCTGCGCGGCGCGGGGTTTCGCATCGACTATCTGGATGTGCGCACCGACGACACGCTGATCCCGCTGGAAGGGCAGGTGGTTGATCCGGCGCGAATCTTCGCGGCGGTGTGGCTCGGCGAGACCCGGCTGATCGACAACGTGCCGATCCACCTCGTCGGCGACCCTGTCGTCTAGATCAGGGCGAGTTCGGCGAGCGCGGCGCGCATGTCCGGCGGGATATCGTCATTGGCGCCGATGGCCAGGTCCGGCGGCGCGTCCTCGGCTTTCAGGTAGCGCCAGCCCTGAAACGGGCGGCGCGAGCGCGGCTGCACGGGGATCACGTCCGGCGCGAGTACGATGGCGCACAGGCCGCGGCCCTCATGATCGGTCTCCGCGCGTAGCTCGCGGATCGGCTGGCGCGCCTGGATCAGCCCCTTGATGACCCAGTAGAGCGAGC
>CAYFTI010000127.1:0-6432 GCA_964346065.1 uncultured Hyphomicrobiaceae bacterium | reverse complement strand
GGCTCTGGGGGCTGGCGCACATCTATTTCCTGATCGGCGTGCGCGCGCCGCTGCTCGTGGCGATCCAGTGGTTCTGGGCGTATCTCACGTTCGGCAAGGGGGCGCGGCTGATCACGGGCGCGTCGCCGCTGCTGGAGCCGGTCCACCGGCAGGGCGAGCCTCCAGCGACGGCCGAGCGCCGGACCACGGAAACCCGACAGCCCGCCGAAGCCGGTTCGGACGCCTGAGCGGGTTCAGCCGGCCAGTGGCTGGGTCGCCTGCTCCAGCCACGCCAGCGCATCGGCGTCCATATGCGGTAACAGCTTGGCCTTGACGTTGGCATGGTAGGCGTCGATCCAGGCGCGCTCGTCCTCGGTGAGCAGCTCGGTCACGATCAGCCGCCGGTCTATCGGCGCGAGCGTCAGTGTCTCGAAGCGCAGCATCTCGCGGTCGCCACCGCCCACTGGCTCGGGCCGCAGGATGAGCACGAGATTCTCGATGCGGATGCCGTATTCGCCCGCGCGGTAATAGCCCGGCTCGTTCGACAGGATCATGCCTGGCTCAAGCTCGGTCATCCCGCGCTTGCTGATGCTGGCCGGGCCTTCATGAACGCTTGAGAAACTGCCGACGCCGTGGCCGGTGCCGTGGTCGTAGTCCAGGCCCCACGCCCAGAGTGCGCGGCGGGCGAAGGCGTCGATGTCCACGCCGCGCGTGCCCTTGGGGAAGCGGGCGGTTGCGATGGCGATATGCCCTTTCAGCACGAGCGTGAAGCGCCGACGCATCTCCTCGCTCGGCTGGCCAATGGCGACCGTGCGGGTGATGTCCGTGGTGCCGTCGCGGTATTGCCCGCCGGAGTCGACAAGATAAAGCGTGCCCGGCTCCAGCGGCCGGTTGGTTGCGCGCGTCACGCGGTAATGAACAATAGCCCCGTCGGGACCGGCCCCGGAAATGGTATCAAAGCTGATGTCCTGAAGCTCGCCTGTCTCCGCGCGGAACGCTTCGAGCTTCTGCGCCGCGCTGATTTCATCGACCCCGCCGCGTGGTGCGTTGGCGTCAAGCCAGGCCAGAAAGCGCGTGACGGCAACGCCGTCGCGCAGATGGGCCACGCGGGCGCCGCCGATCTCGCTCTCATTCTTGATGGCTTTCAGCCGCACGCACGGGTCAGGGGCCTGCGAAACTTGCGCGCCGCTCTCCTCGACCATGTCGGCGAGCCACCGGGAGGCATGGTTCGGGTCGAGGCGGACCCGTGGCGAGTTCTGTTGCCGCGCCAAACCGGCGAGGTCATCCGCCATGGTCTCAGGTGCCCGAATTGTGGCGACCCTGGCCAGTTCCGAGGTCACCTGTTGGTCAAGCCGATCCGCCTCGATGTAAAGGTGCGCTAGTCCTTGAGCGGGGACAAGCGCCCGCGAGAGGACGACCGGTGTATGGGCGATGTCGCTGCCCCGGATGTTGAACAGCCACGCGACGGACTCCGGCGCGCTTAGCAGGACCGCATCATCCCCGTCTTTCTTGAGCGCCTCTTGAACCTGCGCCAACTTGGCATCGGCGGCTTCGCCGGCAAGGGTGAGCGGATGAAGCGTGACGGGAGTGGCAGGCCGCGACGGCCGGCTCGTCCACAGGGCATCGATCGGGTTATCGGTGATCGCGATCGACTCCGCGCCCGCCCTCTGAGCGGCGTCCTGCAGCTTCTTGGCTCCATTGATGGTTTGCAGGCGCGGGTCATAGCCAAGTCGCCGACCTTCTTCCAGAGTCTGGGCTAGCCAGTCGTCCGGCTTGGTGTCGGGCACCTTGACGACTTCGAAAATCCTTCGATCGGTCTGTTGTTCGGCCTGCAGCGTGTAGCGGCCGTCCACGAAAAGCACCGCGCGATCCGGTAGCACCGCTGCAAGGCCCCAGGAGCCGGAAAAACCGGTCAGCCACAACAGCCGCTCCTCGGATGGCGGAATGAACTCGTTTTGATAGGCGTCGGCATGAGGTGTCAGCCAAGCATCCAGGCCCCGCGCGACCAGAACCTCGCGCAATCTCGCCACCCGCTGGGCAACCGCTGCGGGGCCACCCTTGTCGTCGAAATCCTGAAACATGATCCTGCTTGTAGCGCCTGCCTTCCGCCCTATCAATGCCAGTGAAAGGCCATGCCATTGACACATGCGCGGGTGCATTTCTGCAATGCACAAAACCGACTTTTCGGCTTGACCTGTTTGATCCACTTCACGGTCAGAAGGCGTCGGAACGCCCTTCTAATGTCGGTGAACTTGTGATCAGGAGGGCAGGTGTCATGAGTGAAATCAGGGTACCTCGGAACGGTCTGCGGCTGTCGGAGCTGCTGAAGCGCGTCCCAAAGGCGTCGCCGGTGTCGCGCGAGGACGAAGAGCAGCAGATTGTCGACAGCTATCTGCGTGGTCTTGACGAGAGCACGCTCGACCGGATCGGCTATTCTGCCGAGCAGATCGACAGGCTGCGTCATGGCAAGAGCGTCCGGTTGAGCGAATAGCAGACCGGCAGCTAGCGGCGGCGTATCATCATCAGGGTTGTCCATCCCGACTGGTCGATGCGCCGCCAAAGGCTGAAGCCCGCTGCAATGTACCTCGCCAATACCCGCCACGCTTGCCCCTGAAGCAGCCCCGACAATACGATAACCCCGCCTGGCGCCACAACGCGGCGCAATTGGTTCGCCATGTCCATCAGCGGCTCGGCAAGGATATTCGCCAAGATGAGGTCATAAGGGGCGTTCGTACGGATGATCCGGTGACGCAGCCCGTCCGCCTGACAGCAGGTAAGGACCTGATGCACGCCATTGAGTGCTGCATTTGACCGCGCGACACGCATGGCGGCGGCCTCGATATCCGTCGCAAGGACATGCCGTGCGCCGCGTTTCGCCGCTGCGATAGCCAAAACGCCGCTCCCGGTTCCCAGGTCCAGAACATTGCCGATCGGCCTGAACCGAGACAGCCAGTCCAGCGCGATGAGACAGCCCAGCGTTGTGCCGTGATGCGCGGTGCCGAAGGCTTCGCCAGCGTCGATCTGGATGCCAAGCCGCCGGCCATGAACCCGGTCACGATCATGGCTGCCGTGAACCACGAAACTCCCGGCACGCACGGGCGGCAGGCCTTGCTGGCTATGCGATACCCAGTCGATGTCGGGCATTTGCGCAACGGAAAAGGGCGGAAAGCCTGTCGGGTCGCCGAACGCCCTGCGCGCGGCCGCGCGGATAACCGGGAGGCCGGGCACCTCCGCGCCGATAACCTCGACGATCCAGCCGTGTTGGTCATCCTCGTAACAGCTGAGACTGACGGCCCCGTTCGCGTCACGCGCTTCGAGGTCTGCGTCGAGCGTTTCGTAAAAGCGGCGCGCGCTGGCCTCGTCGACCGGAGAGATCGTCACCCGGTAGATGCCGGCATTCTCGCTCACGCGGCGACGCCCTGGCGGCTCAGGTCGCGGTCCAGCGCCTCGGACCAGCGCGCGCGCAGATGGTCCAGCGCCTCGGCCAGCGCCAATGGGCGCAATTCGCCATCCGGCATTTCGGAAACGAGGCCGTCCCGGCTCAGCCGTGCAATTGCATCGGAAATGTCAAAGCCGACAGTGACGTCGAATTCGTCCTTCAGGAATTTTTCGATCGCTTCACGTGTCTCCGTGATACGGTGACGGTACGCTTTCTGCCGCAGCAGGAACGAATACAGCAGGATATCTTCCTTGATGTCCTCTTCTTCGGCCCTGTCGATCAGCAGCGTCAGCGCGCCCCGATTGTTCGACAGGCTCTGGAAATACAGGTTCTGCGCAAGCTGCATCATGTACTTGTTGCGCGTGTTGAAGAAGTTCATCACCTGCCTGAAGAACACGGCCCCAAGGCCGCCGAGCGCCATCAGCAGGCCGATCGGGTTGGTCGCGACCGTGGCGGTGGACGCGAGGATCTTCGGCACCGCCGTGACCAGGCCGATGATGCCGCCGCTGCCGCCCGTCACCCACAGCTTGACCTTGTCGAAATACTTCAGTCGGACCTGCGTGTTCGGAAACAGCATTTCCAGGTCGATCTGCGGGATATGCTTGAAGACCTTGATGTGGACGCTGCGCGGGCAGAGATGCGCCGGGAGGTGGGCGCGCTCCTTCTTCACGCGCTTGTGCGCCTTTTTCTCGCTGATACCCTCCTCCCGCATGATGTCCCGGGCGCGCGTATCCTCCGACTTGAACTTCAGCGCCAGGAACAGACGCTGGAAAATCGGCACGCGATAACAGCGGTGCTTGAGGAATGCCCAGCGCCAGTCCCGCTCCCAGCGCTCCTCGACGGTCGCGCCGCGCGCATAAAGCATCAGGTCCTCGAACTCGCTCAGTTCGACATGCACGGCTACGCCATGAGGCGAGTTGGCGGTGAGGATCTTGTCGACCTCGTCCTGCGTGATCGCGTCGTAGTTCGCGCCCTCGATGAGCTTGCGCAATTCCTCGAACAGCCGCGCCTGATGCTCGGCGAGATGGTCATCGGGCAGGTTATCGACGCCGGTGATGTCCGCATCGGGATCGAAGGGGAGATAGTTTTCCGTCAGCCGGTCCAGTTTGTCGGAGTAATAGAGATTGCGCCAGCGTGTCATGTAATCGAACAGCAGCCGGACATGCGCCGGATCGTGCCCCGGCCAGCGGTGCGGGGCGGCAAGCGCCGTGACCAGCGCGAACTGCGAGACCGGGATGAACTTCTCGTCTGCGTGGAGGTCGCGGATTCCCTCGATATGGACCACGGTCTCCGGTTTCGCGGGCGCTTCATTCGACGAATTGTCCGCTGGGTCTTCGGCTGCGGGAACGGCGCTCTGGCTCATTGTTCTGACTCCCGGTTGAGCACGGCCGCGGCATTATGCCTCCCGCGAGTGCGCTTGGGAAGAACACCGGCATTTATCGATCGCTGGCGTGTCACTTGGCGTTAATGGCGCTCGACGAAGGAGGCGACAACGCGCTTGCGCCCGGCCTTGTCGAAGTCAACCGTAACCTTGTTACCGTCGATCTGCGCAATCTCGCCATAGCCGAACTTCTGGTGGAAAATGCGCTCGCCGAGGTCGAAGGGCGGTGCGTCGGCTGTTTCCGATGCGACGAGCGTGCCGTCGATGGTCACGGGCGCGCGGGTTCCGCCGGTCCCGTTCTGGTGCGCGCGAGCGCGGCGGCGGCCCGGTGTGTCGCGCCCCGCCGCCTGCGCCATGTCGTAGACGTTGAAGTCGCTGCCCGGCGCGGAAAAGCCGTAAGCTGTCGGCGCCGGTTCGGCCTCGACATGATGCTCTGGAAGCTCATCGACGAAGCGCGAGGGGATCGCCCCCTGCCACAGGCCGCGGACGCGGCGGTTCTGCGCGAAGGTGATCTTCGAGCGTTTGCGCGCCCGCGTGATGCCAACGTAAGCCAGCCGCCGCTCCTCCTCCAGCCCGGCCATGCCGCTGTCGTCCAGCGCGCGCTGATGCGGGAACAGCCCTTCCTCCCAGCCGGGCAGGAAGACGGTGTCGAACTCCAGCCCCTTCGCGGCGTGCAGGGTCATCAGGCTGACGCGGTCGCCTTCGCTGTTCTGCTCGGCATCCATCACCAGTGAGACATGCTCAAGGAAGCCCGCGAGAGAGTCGAAATCGCCCATGAAGCGGATCAGCTCCTTGAGGTTCTCCAGCCGTGTCTGCGCCTGCGGGGACTTGTCCCGCTGCCACATGGCCGTGTAGCCGGATTCGTCGAGGATCAGTTCTGCCAGCTCGGTATGCGGCATCTGCTCCAGCGCGGCGCGCCAGCGCTCGAACTGCGCGAGCAGGTCGGCCAGCGCCTTGCGCGGCTTCGGCTTCAACTCGGCGGTTTCGACCAGCGTCCGCGCCGCGCGCGCCAGCGCCACGCCCTCGCGCCGCGCATGGCCGCGCAGCACCTTCAGCGTCGCCTCGCCCAGGCCCCGCTTCGGCACGTTCAGGATGCGCTCGAATTTCAGGTCATTGGCCGGGTTGAGCGTGATTTCGAGATAGGCGATCGCGTCCTTGATCTCCTGGCGCTCATAGAAGCGCGGGCCGCCGATCACGCGGTAGGGCAGGCCGAGCGTGACGAAGCGGTCCTCGAAGGCGCGCATCTGGAAGCTGGCGCGCACAAGGATCGCCATGTCGTTGAGATCGTGGCCGTCGCGCTGTAGCTGCTCGATATCCTCGCCGATCAGCCGGGCTTCTTCCTCGTCGTCCCACACGCCCATGACAGAGAGCTGCTCGCCGTCATCGTCCTGCGTGTGCAATGTCTTGCCGAGCCGCCCCTGGTTGTGCGCGATCAGCCCGGACGCCGCGCCGAGGATATGCCCGGTCGAGCGGTAGTTGCGCTCCAGCCGGATGACCTGCGCGCCGGGGAAGTCGGTCTCGAAGCGCAGGATGTTGTCCACCTCCGCGCCGCGCCAGCCATAGATCGACTGGTCGTCATCGCCGACACAGCAGACATTGTGGTTGCCCTGGGCGAGCAGACGCAGCCACAGAT
>CAYFTI010000126.1:0-6455 GCA_964346065.1 uncultured Hyphomicrobiaceae bacterium | reverse complement strand
GCACCGCGAACTCCGCTGTCTCGACCCACACCTCCTAGCATCTGGTTGTGATCCTGATCATCGGGTTCACCGCCGGGCCCGCCGTGTCCTTGTACGGATCGCCCACGGTATCGCCCGTGACGGCCGCCTTGTGCGCGTCTGAGCCCTTACCGCCGAAATGGCCATCCTCGATGTACTTCTTGGCGTTGTCCCATGCGCCACCGCCCGCCGTCATCGAGATTGCGACGAACAGGCCGGTCACGATCACGCCCAGCAGCATCGCGCCCACCGCCGAGAACGCCGCCGACTTGTCCGCGACCGCGCCGATGACGATGAACACGACGATCGGCGAGAGCACCGGCAGCATTGACGGGATGACCATCTCCTTGATCGCGGCCTTGGTCAGCATGTCGACCGCCGCACTGTATTCCGGCTTCTCCGTGCCTTCCATGATGCCCGGCTTGGCCTTGAACTGACGCCGGACCTCCTCGACGATCTTGCCGCCCGCCCGGCCGACCGCCGTCATGCCCATCGCGCCGAACAGGTAGGGCAGCAGCCCGCCGAAGAACAACCCGACCACGACATACGGGTTGGACAGCGAGAAATCGAGCGTGACCCCGGCAAAGTAGGGGAACTGCTCGGCGTTGTTGATGAAGAAGTTGAGGTCTTCCGTGTAAGCCGCGAACAGAACGAGCGCGCCGAGGCCCGCGGAGCCAATGGCGTAGCCCTTGGTGACGGCCTTGGTCGTGTTGCCCACTGCGTCCAGCGCGTCCGTGGTGTTGCGTACTTCTTCCGGCAGGTCGGCCATCTCGGCGATGCCGCCGGCGTTATCCGTCACCGGGCCAAAGGCGTCGAGCGCGACCACCATGCCGGCCAGCGCCAGCATCGTCGTCACGGCGATGGCGATGCCGAACAGCCCGGCGAGATTGAATGAGATCAGGATGCCCGCGATTATCACGATGGCAGGCAACGCAGTGGCCTCCAGCGAGATCGCCAGACCCTGGATGACGTTGGTCCCGTGGCCCGTCCTGGAGGCTTCCGCGATCGAGCGCACGGGGCGGAAGCCCGTGCCCGTATAGTACTCGGTGATGACGATGAACAGGCCGGTGATCACAAGGCCGATCGCGCCGCAGTAGAACAGCTCCGCGCCGGTAAAGCTGATGCCCGACGCCGTCATCTGCGTGTCCATTCCGATGATGAGATCGGTCACCGGCCACAGCGCGAGCAGCGAGAGGGCGCCGGTGGCGATGAAGCCCTTGTAGAGCGCGCCCATGATGCTCTGGTCGGAGCCGAGCCGGACGAAGAAGGTGCCGATGATCGAGGTGACGACGCACAGCGCGCCGATCGCCAGCGGATAGACCATCGCCGGCATCATGATGTCTTGTCCGGCGAAGTAAATGGACGCCAGGACCATCGTCGCCACGACTGTCACCACATAGGTCTCGAACAGGTCCGCGGCCATGCCGGCACAGTCACCGACATTGTCGCCAACGTTGTCCGCGATCGTGGCCGGGTTGCGCGGGTCGTCCTCGGGAATGCCGGCTTCGACCTTGCCGACGAGGTCGCCGCCGACGTCCGCACCCTTCGTGAAGATGCCGCCGCCGAGACGCGCGAAGATCGAGATGAGCGATGCGCCGAAACCGAGCGCGACCAGCGCGTCCACGATCACGCGGTCTGTCAGCGCATATCCGATCCCCAGCAGCAGGGCGAAGTAGACCGCCACGGCCAGCAGCGCGAGACCGGCCACGAGCATGCCCGTCACCGCGCCGGACTTGAAGGCGATGGACAAGCCGTCGGCGAGGCTCTGGCTCGCGGCCTGCGTTGTGCGCACATTGGCGCGCACCGACACGATCATGCCGATGAAGCCCGCCGCGCCGGAGAGCACCGCGCCGATGAGAAAGCCGATGGCAACCGGCAAGCCGAGGAGAAACAGCACGACGAGGAAGATGACACCGCCGACAATGGCGATCGTGGTGTACTGACGCGAGAGGTAGGCCTGAGCCCCTTCCTGGATCGCGCCCGCGATTTCCTGCATGCGAGCATTGCCGGGGTCTGCGGCCAGCAGCTGGCGAATGGTCAGCGCGCCATAAACGAGCGAAAGCAGACCGGCGGCAACGATAAGCCAGATCACGTTATCCATTGGAACCGTCCCGGGTATGATTATTGAAATCTGGGTGTTATTGAAGTCGCCAGGTGATCGCTGTCGGTCCCGGCAGTCTCTTTCCCCCAAAAGATGGTTGCAGGCGTCTTGATACACCGCGCAAGCCGGCGGGAACATGCCAAAATCGCTGTGGCAGTGCAACAAGGTTGCGGGGGCGTGCAGCCCCTCATGAAAAGTGTGTATAACCCGGGTGTGAGAAGGACAGTGCCGCGCCGGTCGGCCCGATCACCTCGACGCCGGGCTGTCCGGCATCGCTGACCTCGCCAATCCGCTGTAGTGCGGTTCCGGCTCCGGCCGACGCGCGCGACAGGGCGTCTGCTTCCTCCGGCTTCACGGTCATGAGCAACTCGTAATCGTCGCCGCCCGTCAGGAGGGTTTCGAGGCAGTCCGGATCTGCCGCAAGACAGGTACGCGCAGGGTCTGACAGCGGTACAAGATCGCTCTGGATGGTCGCGCTCACACCTGACGCGCGGCAGAGGCGGGTCGCATCAATCACGAGGCCATCGGAGATATCCATACCGGCGCTGGAAAATCGGCGGACGACGGGCGCAAGGTTGGTGCGCGGTTGCGGCCGGCGATACCGCGACAGCAGAAACGACCGGGCATCGTCATCAAGGCCCCAGCGGTTCGTGCGCGCGTCGCCCGAAGCGATCAGCAGGCCGAGCGCGGCATCACCGATCGTGCCCGTGACGTAAAGCTGGTCGCCGGGGCGCGCCGTGGCGCGGCGGACCATCGTGCCCGTCGGTACGGTTCCGAACGCGGTGATGGACACCATGATCGCTGCGGGGCTGCGCGTGGTGTCGCCGCCGATGAGCCGTATCCCGTGGGTGTCCTGCATGGCCGCCAGGCCGTCACGAAACCCGGCCAACCATTCGGACGAGACAGGGCGCGGCAGGCACAGCGAGAGGGTGTAGGCCAGCGGATGCGCGCCCTTGCCGGCGAGGTCGGAGAGATTTACCGCGAGCGCCTTGACGGCGATGTCCGCGGGCGGATCCTCAGGCAGAAAATGGATTCCGGACACCAGCGCGTCAGTGGTGATGACCAGTTCGCATTCGGGCGGTGGCGTGATCGTCGCGGCATCATCCGTTAGCGCAAAGGCGCCGGCTGCCCCCGCGGCCAGCGGGGCGAAATACGTTTGGATGATTTCGTTTTCATCCATGGCTAGCCTGCGGCCGTTGTCTTGTGTTGCTGGCTAGCGCTTACCCGCTGAAACGCCCCTTCGCCACAGCCAGAGCATATCACATCAGAAGGGCTAGACCCGTCCCCGCGCGGGTTCGCGCAGAACGGCGCCGAGTTGAGAGGGCCTCGCACGCCCGCCAAGTTCCGTCGGCTTCCGGCTCACCGGGCAATCCGTTTCAGGAAGTCCCCGGGTGCTTCGCGAGATAGGCGGAAAGTCCTTTTCAGGGCCTGTGGTGGAGCCTACTCGTTTACCGCTGCCACCTGGGTCTTAACGGGGGCGCGGCGCATGAGATTGTCGATGCGCTGTTTCTCGCGTTTGAATTCTGCCAGCAGACGGCCTTTCAACTGGCGGCTGCTACCGGTCGCGATTTTCATGGGGTCGGTGAAGTCGCCATTGACGAGAACCTCGTAGTGAAGGTGGGGGCCTGTCGAGCGGCCGGTCGATCCGATACGCCCGATCACCTGTCCCTGCTTGACCTTGACGCCCTTGCGGATGTTTTTCGCGAACCTCTGCATGTGCGAGAACGTCGTCATATAGCCGTTGCCGTGCTTCAGGCGGATATGTTTGCCGTATCCGCCCTTGCGGCCAACGAAAACCACCGTGCCGTCGCCGGGCGCGAGGATCGGCGTGCCGCGCGGCGCGGCCCAGTCCGTGCCCGTGTGCATACGGCGCGTGCCGAGAATGGGGTGACGGCGATAGCCGAAACCGGAGGTGAACCGGGCGCCTTTGACGGGTTTGCGCATCAGGAACTTGCGGGAATTCGAGCCGTTCTCGTTGTAGAAATCGACCTCCCCATCGGGCGTGCGGAACCGGTAATAGCTGTATGTTTCGCCGTCCACGGTCATTTCGGCATAGAGCAGATCGCCGGGCTTTTCGAGCGCACTTGGCTCGCGCTTGATGTCATAGAAAAACCGCAGCGTGTCGCCGAAGCTGACTTTCTGCTTGAAATCGACATCGTAAGCCAGCGTGCGAAGAAGCTGCATGATCAGGTCGCGTGGCAGATCCTGGGTGATCGCCGCATGGAACATGCTGGTGTACAGCGAAGCGCGTGTCGTATAGCGGCGCTCGCCCGAGCCGGCGAAAGCGGCGATCTTGCTCTCGTCACGTGTGGCTTCGTAGCCTCCGGTGTCCCCCTGAACCGCGCTTACGACATGTTCGTTCCCGCTGAACAGGCTGACGCGGATGGGCGCCCGCTTCTCCGGCCGTGGGAGATCCTTGACATATGTAAATTTGAGCGTCTGGCCCGCTTCCAGTTCAACGGAATCGGGGACCGTTTTCATGGCGTTCACGATCGCCTTGGCATTGTCATCCGTGGCCCCGGCCTCGCCAAGCATAGCATAGAGCGTATCTCCGGACTGAACCTTGACCGAGGTCGTCTGAAAGCGTGGTGCCTGATCGACCGCCGGCTCAGGCGTTTTGCGGACAACAGTCGTGTTGGGGCCGAGCGCGTCGTCGAACTCCGCCTCGCTCTCGGATGACTGGTTATCTGGCGAAGGTTCATCTGCGGCGGTTTCGAAGTCGGCGCCTGTCTCGGCGAGGATCGCCGCGGCCTCGGCGACGAACTGTTCCGCCCGCTCCGCGCTGAGCGTCCGGTTATCGACCATGAAAAGACGGTTTAGCCTGATGTCCTCGTAGCTCAGTTCGATGTTGTCAGCCGAGGCATCGCTCTCCTTCGCCGCCTCCGGCCCTGCAACCGGGGTCTTGTTGGCATAAAGTTCGAAAGGATCCAGCTTGGGGATCGAGGCAGCGGTTTGTGGCGTTTCGGTCGCCAGGGATGCTTCCATGAGCACGTAGGGCTTGATCTCGATGAATTCCGTGGTGTCGCGCCGCATGACCACACTGTCATGAATGATGTGATGCGTGGTGACACCCTGAGCCGTGAGCTTGATGCGATCGGTCTTCTGGCCGAACGCGATCTCCGGCTGGTCCTGAACGATTTTGCCAACCTGCTGCGGCTGCATGGCCGAAACACCCGCCTTCTGGATCGAGGAAATAATCCCCTCGCCGCGTTCCATATCCATGGAGGCGTACATGACCACGGCGATCACACAAACGCCGGCCAGCCCGACGATGCAGGTCGAAATGATCCATTTCAGGCGCGAGCCAACCCCGACATGGGCGTCCGAGGACAGGCTCGGCTCCTCTTCGGGCACGTTGGAGAGATAGACCTGCGGCAGATTGGAATGGCCGGACGTCTTGACCAGCGCCCTGGAAGATCGTCCTTCTCGGTCCAGCATCATGTCCCCGTCTAGCGGTCGCTGTTATTGTTCGGTCGCCGCCGTTCACGCAGCTGTCGTCTGCGGTACGAGACGGCGACCAGAACCACCAATCCTTGCGCTCGCGCCGTCAAGCCGCAAAAATCAAAGCCGCGGATCCTAAAGTCTCCACGTTTTACACAGGGCGGCACCGTCTTGTGGATATCCACTCACGCCCTATATCAAGGAAGCGGGAATGACCGAAAATTGTGGCGAAATTTTTTTGGTCACTTTAACCCTTCCTTTACAGATCAAGGGTTTATATGGTCCTTACGACGACGCAGAGAGCTGCACGCGAGGCAGCTCGAGCGCGTCGCCCTCGCTGGTCGGGTCGGGTCGCTTGAAATAAGTTGAGTTAGGCGTTGACACCGTGGGGGCTGAGCGTTAAGTTTGAGTTCTGTCCGCAGCGAGAGCGAGCCAATGGGGTTTGACTCGAGCGGATATTCCGAAGATAAATAGCCAACGCGGGGATCGCTTGAACGTCAAGCCGACCGTTTACCCGTTAGTGCTGAACAACAAAACGGAAGCGTTGGCTTCTGTTGGTGGTCTCGTGCCCTGCACCTGCCACCGGCTCTTTGACAAAGTGGTTCATTTGAAGGAAGAGAAACGCAGGCGGCGGAGCTCTTGCGGGATCGTGCACGCACGATCCAAAAGAGACTCTGACGATCGGCGTTTCTGTTGCACAACAGCCTCGCACGCGCCCTCGGCGGCGCGGGTGCTGTGTGTGACGTAGGACTCCGAACAATTCCTATCTAAAACAGAACGCAGTCGTTTGCCCGTGGTCCCTGTTCATCACGGATCATAGGGCAGTCAGAATCAGTTCTCCAAGCTGAGAGTTTGATCCTGGCTCAGAACGAACGCTGGCGGCAGGCCTAACACA
>CAYFTI010000125.1:0-6455 GCA_964346065.1 uncultured Hyphomicrobiaceae bacterium | reverse complement strand
GTTCCGGTATCCAGACGCCCGCGGGCGCCTCGCCGGTCTGCCAGAACACGTCGATGGGGATGCCCCCGCGCGGATACCAGTAGCCGCCGATACGCAGCCATTTGGGCGCGAGCAGGTCGACCAGCCGCTTGGCGATCGTGACCGTGCAGTCTTCGTGGAACGCGCCGTGATTGCGGAACGCGGTGAGGTAGAGCTTGAGCGACTTGGACTCCACGATCCAGGCATCCGGCACATAGTCGATGACCAGATGCGCGAAGTCCGGCTGGCCCGTGACGGGGCAGATCGAGGTGAACTCTGGCGCGGTGAAGCGGGCGACGTAGTCCACGTCAGGGTGCGGATTTGCCACGCGCTCAAGCCGCGCCTCGTCGGGCGAAGCCGGGATTGCCGCCGCCGCGCCAAGCTGTGTCGGGCCTTCGCTCTCGCTCATCGCGCGCTCCCGCCGGTGTAGATGCAACCTTCCTGGCAGGTCGGGCGCGACAACGCCACCTCGGCCAGGCCCGGCACGCGCGGCGCAAGCTGCTCCCAGATCCAGCGCGCAACCATCTCAAGCGTCGGCGCGCGCAGGTCCGGCACGTCGTTGAGCATCTGGTGGTCCAGCGTCTCGCGCACATCCGCGATGGCTGACGCAAGGTCATCGAAGTGATAGATCAGCCCGGTTTCGGGGTCTGGCTCGCCGTCGATGCTCACGCGCACATGGAACGAATGCCCATGCACCCGCGCGTTGCGGTGGCCCTCCGGCGCGGACGGCAGGTAATGCGCCGCCTCGAATGTGAACTCCTTGTAGATGCGTGTCATGTCGTTGCTCGCGCTCGGGCGCGTTGGCTCGTTTTCGCGCCCGCGAATAATCCGTTTTCGCCTGTTTAGCCGATTGCGCCCGGCTCAGGCCAGCCCGATGAACTTGTGGGTCTGAAGCGACAGCCGCCAGCGCGGGTGTTCGAGGCAATAGCGCGCAGCGGCTTGCGTGTTCGCCTCGCGCTGAGGCCCGTCCATTGGCTGCAAGAAGAAGTGCTGGAAGTCCAGCGCCTCGAAAGCTTCGGGGAGCGCGCCTTCCTGCGGATAGACGAGTTTCAGCTCCTGCCCGCTGCGCTGGACGAGCGGCGCGCCCGCCTTCGGGCTGACGCAAATCCAGTCGATGCCATCCGGCGCGGCGATGGTGCCGTTCGTCTCGATGGCGATCTCGAAGCCGGCCGCGTGCAGCGCGTCGATCGCCGCCGCGTCGAGCTGCAAGAGCGGCTCGCCCCCGGTGCAAACGACAAGCCGCTTGCCACCGCCGGGCCAATGCCCTGCTACGGCCTCGGCCAGCACTTCGGCCTCGGCGAACTTGCCGCCGCCAGGCCCGTCAGTGCCGACGAAATCAGTGTCGCAGAACTGGCAGATCGCTTTTGCGCGGTCTTCCTCGCGCCCGGTCCACAGGTTGCACCCGGCAAACCGCAGGAACACCGCTGCGCGGCCGGTCTGCGCGCCTTCACCTTGCAGCGTGAAGTAGATTTCCTTGACCGAATACATCTCATGTTAGCTGCTAAGAATGTTGCGCCATTTCAATGCCCTGCCAAGTTGTCATAGGTCTGAAAATCACTCATTGGCACCGAGGCGCGAACCGTCGGCGTTCATTGTTCATTTTTTGATCCCATGAGCGCGATTTATCGCCTGTCCTGGCAACGGCCTTCGCCGGAAAGACCCTCCATCTGACGCTGCGACACCGAACACCGCATGACAAGACCTCGAGCTTGGCCCGGTACACACGCTCAACCTTCGTCGCGGTGCTCAGGCACCGGCGGGGATACGCACGATCAGTCGGTTGACAGGCATCTCAAAGCGCGGGCGCGCAGTGGCACTGAAATGTCGCTCAAGCGCCGCGAGCATTGCGGTGCGCTGCGCCTCATCCAGGACAAAAGCCGAATAGAAAAAGCCGGACGCCACCGTGGCCAAGGGCGCCGCCGCGCCTTCCAGGGCGAAGACACCACTTTCAATCTCGATATGAGCATCCGCGAAGGCGTCTTGGGCCAACCTGCGCAAATCCTCGGAACGGCGCACGCGCGGGTCGCCAAGCTCGCCATAAGCAGGGCGTGCAGCGTGCACATGCGCCTCGATGATGGCGCTCACGTCAGCGTAACCGTCCGCCACTTCGCTAGGGCCATCGATGATGGCGGCGAACACACCGCCAGGGGCCAGCAGGCGGCTTATCTCGGCTAGGACCGGCGCGATGGGGTCCATCACCGTCAGGGCCCAGTGGCAGAGGATGGCCTGAAAGCAGCTGTCCGCAGCGAAGTCCAGCGTTTGGGCAAGCCCCTTATGGAGCGTCACCCCTTCACCCAGTCGCGCACGGGCGAGGGCGAGTTCAGCGGCGCTCATGTCCACCCCGGTCAAATGGACCCCTTCGCGATAGCGTGCGCGGCAAAGCTCGAGGAGCACGCCGCTGCCGCAGGCGAGGTCCAGCACGCCCTCACCCGCGCAAGGCGAAGCCGCTTCACACAGCCATTCATAGGTGTTGCGCCCCGCCACATCCCGGCACGCCGAGGCACAGCTTTCGGTGAAACCGGCGGCGGTGTTGTGCACGCTCTGCAAATGCTCGCGCAGCCGCTCGCCCCCGGCAGCCGGGCCTTCGCGGCTCCAGCGGGTCTCAGCCGGGGCCGGCGTGGCCTTGGGACCGGCGTCGATGTCAGGACGGATGTGGGGGAGGGGGTTGGTCATGGATTGTTATGCCCGGGCGTCTGATGGGATGGGTTTGGGTCATGCCCCGTGGACGGGGAGCGATGGATGAGGGCAGGTTGCAGACATAAGAAGCCGATGCTGCAGATCAGGATATAGACCGCGAAGACCTTAAATTGCATGTCGAGCCCCAGCCCCGCGTCGATGAGCGCACCCATGATACCCGGTGCGAGCGCCGTGGCGAAGACCATCAGCGCGGTTGTCAGGCCGCGGATGGCCCCCAGATGCATACCGCCATAAAGCTCGATCCACAAGGTGCCGAACAGTACGGTCGCGCCGCCCGCCGTGATGCCGGCAAGGGCCATGGCCACACCTGCCACAGCCAGGGTGTCGGTCAGGCTGAACAGCAAGACCGAGAGGCCGAGCGGCAAGAGGAAACCGGGCAAGACACGCCGCGAGCCATAGTGGTCGGCAAGCGCACCGATGCTGAGGCCCGAGACCACGCCGCTCACGGCGAAGAATGGGAACAAGGCCGCAAAGCCGGGCAGCGTCCAGCCATTGAGCTCAACCAGGCGCGATTGGTGAAACAGCAAGCCCGTCACCACAAAGGGCGGGGTGAGGAGACCAGGCCAGAGCGCGAAAAAACGCGGGTCGCGTAAAACTTGGCCCCGTGTCCAGGAAAGGGGAGCCTCACCCGCCGCCTCATTCGTGCTGCTCTCCGCCCCCTCGGCTGCTGCGCCATCGCGCCGCCCCCGTGCTGCCAAGCCCACCGCCAGGGGTGCAGACACCGCGACAAGGATGAGCGCGGAAGCGAGCCACACCTCCCGCGGGCCCGAAAGCGCAAGGCCCAGCGCCACAAGCGGGGGCAAGAGCCCCTCTGCCGCGGGAAAACCCAGCGTAGCGAGTGCCACCGCGCGGCCGCGCTCGCGCCGGAACCAGCGCGCCATGGCTGTCAGCGCGATATGGCTCAACATGCCTTGCCCGCCCAGGCGCAAACCGAAAAGTGCGAGCGCCAGGAGCGCCACGGAACCGGCATGGGCCATCAGCACCGCTGATGCGGCGAGCCCGGCAAAGGCGATGAGCGCGGCGGTGCTCGCGCGGACATGGTCCACAAGCTTGCCGGCGAAAACAAGTGCGGCGGCACTGGCCAGCGTCGCCGCGGAATACACCGCGCCAAATGCGCCATGCGACAGCGACAAGGTCTCACGGATGCCGCCACCGAACAGGCCGATGAAATAGGTTTGGCCGAGGCTGGAGCTGAAGGCGAGCAAGAAGCCGAAGCCGAGCGCCGCCCAGGAGCGGCGCATGAAATTCACCGCCCCCTGCGCCCCGCCCACGGTCATGGCCGGTGCTGCAGCGCGGAGAGCTGCGCGGGTTTGCGGTGATGCCATGATGCTCGCCCTGACAGCTTAGCCGATGGTGATAAGGGCGACGCTTTGGGAAAAGCGCCAGGCCGTGCCGTCAAAACACCGGTTCAGATACGCACCCGTGACAGGGTTTTCGAGCATATCCTCAAGGCTGATGGCATCATCGAACAGGCAGCGCTGGAGATAGCCTTCCACTGCTTCGCGTTGCGTATCCGGTGCGCCGTTTTCATAAGTGACGTACCGCACACTCACACGCGCGCCGAGGTCCTGCAGTGTCTCAAGAATGGCTTCGGCACTCGTGTAGGGTTCGTTGTCTGCGCGGGCAAAGCCGTCGAGATAGGCGCGGTAGAACTGCAGATAGTGTGCGCTTTCAGTGGCATGGGCGATGAAGCCGGCGCCGCCGGGCGCAATGGCCTTCACAAACCTCTCGAGCCCTGCCTTCAATTCATCGCGCGGCAGGGCGTAAAGCGCATGGGTTGCCCACACCACGTCGAAGGCGCCCGCCGGTGCATCGAGCTCCTGCAGTGTACACACATACTCCGCCCCCGCCCGGAAAGGCGGGCGCAGAGCCGCTTTCGCCTCGCCAACCGAAAAGGCTGATGGGTCGAGCAAGGCATAATCGATGTCTTTGATCCCGGCCTCCCCAACCCCGGCATGGTCTACCAGAGCGGCGGGAAACTTGCCCGAGCCGCACGCGACATCAAGCAGGCGCAAAGCCCGCTCACCGACACGCTCATCCTGAGCACGAAGCCAGCCGGCCCAATCCACGGCTTCGGCCAAATGGCGATAATCCACCGTGGCAAGCGCGTAAAACGCGTCCATGCCGGCACGGCCCGCCTCGCTCCAGTGGGCGCAGCTTCGCGAAAAGAGATCGGTCATGTCAGCGCTGGTCCCGCGCCGGCCAGCACACCGGGTTCAGATGCGTGGCCGCCACGTCGCCGGGCTCGATACCGGGGAAGAATTTGCGCCAATCCCCGGAGACAAGCGTGGGTGCGTCCACCACCCGCGCGCCGTCCACATAATAGGTGTTGGCAAGCACCAGCCGGCTCAGCTTGGTGCGATTGCCGGCCGCGGCATGGAAACTCAGATTGTGGTGGAAGCTGACCGTCCCCTCGTCAAACGCGCCGTCATCGACCGCGATGTCCTTGGCGCGGAAGGTCTCCGCAACCGCGCGGTCATAGCTGTCATCGGTCTTGTCAAAGGGGATGTCAGCAACGTCCCGCCAAACATCGATGGGCGCGGCAAACGCAAGCGGGCCCATGGCGCGCGGTATCGCCTGGGCGGGTATCCAGGCCGTGACCACGTCCTGCGTGGCGAGCGGAAAGTGATGGTCGTCATAATGCCAGGGCGTACGTCCGCACCCCGGCTCCTTGGACAGCACATTGTCATGATAAAGCCGCACCGCATCGACGCCGAGCAAGCGCGCGCAGATGCCGGCGATGCGCGGGCTCACCGTGAAGGCGCGCAAGACCGGATCTTCGAGCCACAACATCTCAAGGCTGAGAAAGCGGCCATTGGCCCCGCCGTCCAGGGCGACCGAGAATGCGGTCTCAAGATGCTGTTGCATCACCGCGCGCAGACGTGCGGCGGCTTCGGGCGAAATGACATTGGGCAGTTTGACATAGCCGTCGCGCTGGAAACCGTCGATGAGGGCGTCGCTCAGCGGGTATGGTTCAGCCAATTCTTCGGCAAGCGCCTCATCCGACGCCGGCTCCGCGCCGGACAGCGCGGCCTCTTCGAATGAGCCTGAGCCCGCATCGTCGTAAGCCAGGGACACATACCACTCCCACCAGGACTGGTTGTCGCCCTCCCAGTCGCCGGAGACGTCATAGCGAGCCTCCGTGTTCGCTGTGTCGCGGCCCGCGGTGTCACCGGCTGTGCTGGCAGCAGGCTTGTCGGTCATGGACATACTCCTTTCGTCGGCGGCTTAGCGCGCCGGAACCATGGTCGCTTGCTCGGAACCGGCCATTGCGCGGACCAGTTTTATGACCAATCAAACTTGTTAACGTTGTAAAGGAGTACGCTTGTCTTGTCAGCCGGGTTCAACGCCGCAGGTTCATGCCCCGTCATTGAGCTCGGCAAACGAGGCGAGGAAGTGCCGTTCAGATGGGATCAGCACTGCCCCCGTCTGCTCCGTCAGATCAAGTTTGGCCAGCAGGTAACCCGAAGCGGGAGCGGGTCTGAATGCATCTTTCCGAACGAGGACGCAATGCTGCACGCAGGATGCCAGGGCAGGGCGGCGCGGATGCCAGTTGAAACCGGAATTGGCACTCGACTGGAGGTGAGCAGTCGAATCGCATTCGGACTAAAAGAGACGCCTCCGCGGGTGTTTCTGAGGTGAATCAGGATGGTATGAAATTAGGCGAGAGGTCCTGCAATGGCGGGGCTAGTGCATCGACGCATTCATTCGCTTCACCGAGCAGCGAGTCCGAGGGCGAA
>CAYFTI010000124.1:0-6465 GCA_964346065.1 uncultured Hyphomicrobiaceae bacterium | reverse complement strand
CTGAGCGTCTTGCGCTTTTCGGCGAAGCGATAATCCATGCGCCAGTAGCGCCCGCCCTTGGGATGGATCAGCAGATATAGCCCAGACCCGTCGCTGAGCTTGTAGGGCTTGTCCTTGGGTTTGGCGTTCCTGAGAGCGGTATCGGTGAGCGGCATGACGGTATCTGGAGACGGTAAGCGTTTTTATACCGTCAGAAATACCGTCAAATCTTCCGGCTGCCCACGGACGTCATCGCATCTCTACAGACTGATATGAGGCGCGATTACGCTGAATTTCAGAGAGTTTTTGGACTTAGCCGGATGTGGCTGGGCCACGATGTGGCGGAGGGAGAGGGATTCGAACCCTCGAGACGGTTGCCCGCCTACACGCGTTCCAGGCGTGCGCCTTCGACCACTCGGCCACCCCTCCGCTGCTACCTCATGAGGTAGTCATCTGCCCGGTCTCGTTGCAATACACCGAAGGAAGGCTCGAACACAAGCCGCGTACAGACAGGCTCTAACGATCCGTGACGTGCCATAACGCGGCTGGCGCTCGGCGGTCTTGCAGGGATTGGCCCGAAGCCGTACACAGCTTATCGTTCGCCATCAAACAATCGGCGCAGGAGAGGATCCGTAATGCTGCTTCTCAGGGTGATAGGCGTATGGCTCATGTTGCTGGCGGTTGTGGCGCTTGTCTATGATGGCACCCGCATGCTGGCGGACAACGGGGCGATCGTTTTCACATCGCTTGGGGAACACTGGTACAATATCGATGCCGCCAGCCTCAATGCCGCGCAGGCCGGGATCGAGCGCAATTTGGCGCCATTCCTGTGGGATCCGGTGATCACGACGATCCTTCTGCTGCCTGCTTGGGTGGTCGTCGGTGGTCTCGGCGCGCTGCTCTATCTGCTTGGGTACCGCCGCAAGAAACTCGACGTCTTCACCAACTAGCCCATATCACGCGCCGATGCCGTAAAGCTCGATCACCTGGAACACGATCGCCACGATCACAGCAACGGCGAAGACGGCGAAAGCCAGCATCCAGAGCCATTTCTCGCGTTTGCGCGCCTTGTCGATGTCGACGGGGTTGCACTCCGCCGTGTCCCAGCTCGGCTCGTCCTGAACCATGACGCGGAAACGGTTGCCGCAGTCAACCACGCCACGCGTATTCACGCTCACGCCCGCACGTTCGGCGATTCGCCGCGCCAGCTCATTGAACGGCACCGCCGGATCCGTGGTGTCCTCGCGGACGTAGCCGAGCGTGAACCGCTGACCGTCCTTTCGCAGGATGCTCACGGAGCGCAAAAGCGTCGGCATGATCAGATAGCGGTAAATTTCGCCCCGCGTTTCCACTGCCGCGATCTGGTCGTAAGGGATTTCTACCTCGGTATAGGGGAACAGGGGCATGGGCCCGCGCCAGTTCGGCAGAATCATGCGCACATGGTCAGGACCGAGGTGCAGTTCGGTATGCGAGGCGGCGAACAGGAAAATCCCGATGTAAAGCAGGATGAAAAGGCCGAGAATGAACATGAGCCCGAAGACGGCCGCCGTGCCGGGCAGATTGTGGGTCACGAGCCAAATCGCGCCTGCGCCCGCATTGATGACGAAAAGCAGGAACAGGAAAAAGCCAATACTCAGCACGACCCGCAAGCCGCGCCCGTGGGTATAGGCCGGCGCTTCCCCGGCAGCTACCGCTTGCGCCATCTCCCCGTCTCCATGACCAGTCGCAAAGCACGAGCAACTTGCGCCGAGGGTCTGTGCCGGTCAACATGAAAGTGAGCGCCTCAGCTTTGCATGGCGCGGCGCAGACACTATGTGCGGATTGCACAGGAACGAACTTGAGAGAGCCCATGGGACTGTTCACGCCACGCAAGAAGCTCGCCATGCCCGCACCGGAGGAGGCCTTGCCCGGCCGCAGCGAGCCGATCCGCACCGCCCAGCGCCATTTCGTCAACGGCGCACCGTTGAAAGGACCCTATCCCGAGGGCACCGAAACGATCATCTTCGGAATGGGCTGTTTCTGGGGCGCGGAGCAGTTGTTCTGGCAGATCCCGGGGGTTTACGTGACGGCAGTTGGCTATGCCGACGGCTACACGCCCAACCCCACTTACGAGGAAGTCTGTTCCGGCATGACCGGCCACAACGAAGTGGTCCTCGTCGCCTATGACCCGCACAAGGTGTCGCTTCAAAATCTCCTGAAGGTCTTCTGGGAAAGCCACGACCCGACGCAGGTCATGCGTCAGGGCAACGATGTCGGCACGCAGTACCGCTCCGCGATCTACTACACGACGCCGGAGCAGAAGGAAGCGGCCGAAACCTCCCGCGACGCCTACGCCGAGGCGCTAAGAGCGCGGGGCAAAGGCCACGTCGCCACGGAGATCAAGGCCGCGCCCGATTTCTTTTTCGCCGAAGATTATCACCAGCAATACCTGGCCAAGAATCCGGCGGGCTATTGCGGTATACGCGGCACCGGCGTGGCTTACCCCATGGCCGAGGCGTGAGAACGCGCATCGCCTTGTAACCGGCGTCAGGATTCGCTCTCCGCGCTTCCATTCGCAGACGCGTGCGCAGTGTCGGCGTGTCGCCGCGCGTGCCGCGCCTCGCCCGCATTCCGGAGGTGGATCTTCAGCTTCTTGATGCGGCGCGGGTCGGCTTCCAGCACCTCGAACTCGATGCCGCTTGGATGTGGCACCAGTTCGCCGCGCAGCGGTACCCGGCCCAGCAGCGTGAAGACAAGCCCGCCCAGCGTATCGACCTCGTCCTCGTGTTCCGGCGCAACGAGTTCGGCGCCGCCCAGACGCTCGGACAGTTCCTCGATCGGCGTGCGTGCCGAGGCGATCAGGCCGTCCTCGGTCTCGCGGATCTCGACGTCGCCGTTCGTGTCGTGCTCGTCCTCGATATTGCCGACGATCTCCTCGATGAGGTTCTCGATTGTCACGAGCCCGTCCGTGCCACCGTATTCGTCAACGACAACGGCGAGGTGGATCGGCTCGCTCTGCATGCGCAGTAGCAGGCTGACGACAGGCATGGATGGCGGCACATACAGCACCTCGCGGACGAGAAGCGAGGATTCTATGGACCGCGAAAGGTCAACGGTGCCGAGGTCGAGCGCCGGCTGTGGTTCCGCGCTTTCCCCTTCGCCGGGCTGCGTTTTTTCGGCTTGTGCGGCGATCCAGGTCAGCAGGTCCTTGATATGGATCATGCCGGTGGGCGCGTCGAGCGTCTCGCGATAAACCGGCATGCGCGAATGCCCCGCCTCGCGAAACAGCGCGATCAGGTCGGACAGCGGCGCTGCTTGATCGATGGCCACAATGTCCGCGCGGGGCACCATCACGTCCTCGACCCGCAAGCCACCGAAGCGCAGCGTGTTGAGCAGCCAGGTGCGCTCCTGTTGCTCGAAGGCCTGGGCCTCGCGCGTTTCCCCCTTCAACGCACGCTCCAGCCGCGAACGAAGGTTCTCGTCGCTGTCGAAACCGAGCCGCTGTGCGAATTGGCTGATGAAATTACCGCTGCTCCCGGAACTGTCGTCCTCGGGCTGCGCGTGCGTCCCGTTGCCATTTTGGGACGCGTGAGAGGTATCGCTCATGTTCGTTCAAACGATGCGTACAGGTTAAGTCTCCGAATGTCTGGCCACGTCGTACGGGTCGGCCACGCCGAGTTCCGACAGAATGGCAACTTCAAGCGCCTCCATGCGCGTGGCGTCTTCATCGCCGTCATGCGTATGGCCGAGGAGGTGCAGAACCCCGTGAACCACCAGATGGGTGGCATGGTCCTCGAACGTCTTGTCCTGCGCGCTGGCTTCGCGAAGTACCGTCTCGCGCGCAAGGATCACGTCGCCGAGGAAAGCTGGCTGGTCGGCCGCGGGCAACATGTCCGCGCCTGGAAAAGACAGCACATTGGTCGGCTTGTCCGCGCCACGGAACTGCCGGTTGAGAGCCCGGACCTCCTCGTCATCGCTCAGAACCACGGTCACGCTGCCCGCGCCCTCGTGTGCGGTGTCGAGCGCCGTCAGCGCGGCGCGACGCAATCGCTCTGCGGGCCAGAGCCGGTCCTGGTCATCGTGCTGGTTGTCGGGTAACAGAAGGTCGATTGCATGCCTCGACGCAACGGGCTCATCGCACACCGCCGCGTCGATCATACTGTGCCCAGGGTCCGGGTCGTCGCGCATCATCTCAACGAGCTTTGTTGTAGGCCTCGACGATCCTGGCGGCAAGCTCGCTGCGCACAACGTCCTGATTCGTGAAGGCGATATGATCGATGCCCTTCACGCCATCCAGAACGGCGGTCGCCTCGGCTAGGCCGGATGTCTGGCCCGGCGGCAGATCGATCTGGGATGGATCTCCCGTCACGATCATCTTGCTGCCCTCCCCGAGACGAGTCAAAAACATTTTCATCTGCATGGTTGTCGTGTTCTGAGCCTCGTCCAGGATAACGATCGAATGGCTCAGGGTGCGCCCGCGCATGAAAGCCAGAGGGGCTATCTCGATGACGCCGGTCTCCATGCCCCGCGTCACACGCTCGGGCGGGAGTACATCATAAAGGGCGTCATAAAGCGGGCGCAGATATGGATCGACCTTCTCGCGCATGTCGCCGGGCAGAAAGCCCAGCCGCTCGCCCGCTTCGACCGCCGGACGCGAAAGAATCAGCCGCTCCGTCTCGCCGCGTTCCAGCAGCGCGGCGGCATGCGCGACCGCCAGATACGTCTTGCCCGTACCGGCAGGGCCGGTGCCGAACACCAGATCGCAATTCTGCAGCGCCTTGATATAGGCCGACTGTGCCGGTGTACGCGCGGTGATGACCCGCTTGCGCGTCGCGATTTCGCCCGGGCGCTCCTTGTGAGGCGCCTCGGCTTTTGCCGGCATTTCGGCGGCCTGCTGGGCCTTGCGTCCCGCTCGTGCGTGCCGCAGCGCGCCATCGACGTCGCCCGCACTCACCTGTCCGCCGGCCTCGAGCCGCGAGTAAAGCCCTTCGAGCACGTCGCGGGCAACCTCGCAAGCGCCTGTCGGACCATCGAGCATAACGACGTTGCCGTGCGCAACGGCCTCGATACCCAGCTTGTCCTCCAGCATCACCAGATGCGAATCGAACTCGCCGAGCAGAGCGGCCAACAGGCGGTTGTCTTCAAAACGGAGTTGTAAATGATCCTGGGTCGGCAATGTCGGGTGCGCCTTCAAGGGCGATCGCTGTTGCGGCATCCGCAGTGTTAACCTCTCCTCGCGAGCGGCTGTCTGTTGGCGCCCGCGCCATCATGCCTGCAGCCTGAAAAGCCTATCGACATTTCACAGCGGATTTATGACACCTTTCAGGCTGTTCGCGCCGGCTTCGGCGATATACACATCCCTGATCTGGCCGATTTCGTCCTCCGGCGCCTCGACATGAACCGGTTGCAGATAGGGCGAGCGTCCCGTCAACTGCCCCGCATTCCGGCCCTTCGCCTCGAACAGCACCGGCAGAGTCCGTCCGACCAGGCAGTCATTAAAGCCGCGCTGCTGATCCGCCAGAAGGTCCTGCAGAACGTGCAGCCTATCGAGCTTGACCTGCTCGGGGACCTGTTCGTCCATCTCGGAAGCCGGTGTGCCGGGCCGGCTGCTATATTTGAACGAGAACGCGCTGGCGAAGCCTATTTCACGCACAAGCTGCATGGTCGCCTCGAAATCGGCATCGGTCTCGCCAGGAAAACCGACGATAATGTCTGTCGATAGCGCGATATCGGGGCGCGCGTCGCGTAGCTTGTCGATGGCCCGGCGGTAGTCGTCGGCCGTGTGGCGGCGATTCATCTTAGCCAATATGTGGTCGCTGCCCGCCTGGAAGGGAAGATGCAGATACGGCATCATTTGCGGAAGATCGCGGTGAGCCGCGTAAAGGTCGTCCGTCATGTCGAGCGGGTGGCTTGTGGTGTAACGCAGCCGCTCGATACCCGGAATTTCCGCGAGCGCGTGCATCAACGCCGCCAGTGACCAGTCTTTTCCGTCCGTGCCCACGCCGTGATAGGCATTGACGTTCTGGCCCAGCACGGTGACTTCGCGCACGCCCGAGTCCGCAAGGTGCCGGGCTTCGGCCACAACGTCGTCGACCGGCCGCGAAAACTCGGCCCCGCGGGTATACGGCACCACGCAGAAGGTGCAGAACTTGTCGCAGCCTTCCTGGGCGGTCAGAAACGCTGTCGGGCGGCGTGTGGCCGTGCGCTTTGGTAGCGCGGCGAACTTGTCCTCCTCGGGAAAGTCCGTCTCGACAACCTTCTCGCCACGTCCGGCGCGGCCCAGCAGCTCCGGCAGCCGGTGATAGCTCTGCGCGCCCACCACGATGTCAACGGCCGGCGCGCGCCGTATGATCTCCTGGCCTTCCGCCTGTGCGACACAGCCCGCCACCGCGATCATCGTGTCGCCGACGCCCGCTTCGCGGCGGCGCTCCCGCGCCTCGCGCACGCGCCCGAGCTCGGAATAGACCTTCTCGGCGGCCTTCTCGCGGATATGGCAGGTGTTCAGGA
>CAYFTI010000123.1:0-6542 GCA_964346065.1 uncultured Hyphomicrobiaceae bacterium | reverse complement strand
CGCCCCGTGATAGGTGAAGCCGCTTTCTTCATCACGTTCCTTGCCGGTGTAGCTGTAGCGTTTGCGCGGCACCTCGCGCCCTGCGCTGACCGCGCGGTAGGCGGTGGTGCCGTAGGGGTGGTACTCCTCGTACGAGATGATCGCGCCCGCGCCGTCGAGCTCGAGCGACGCTGAGCCAAGATGGTTCTCGAGTTGGTATCGCGCCAGCGGTTCGGTCGCGGCTACCGGTACACCGTCCTCTAGCATCAGTGTCTCGACCAGCGCGACACGGCTCGAATCGTCCATGACGTGCAAGGTCTGGCGCTCGGTCTTGAGCACACCGCCGATTCGCTCGCGCCAGATTTCGGCGCCGCCCAGATAAAGACGCTCGGTCTCGCGCGCGCCGGGGAAGCGCCGCACTCGGCGCGCCCGCTGCCCATCAGCCCCGTAGGTGTAATGCGCTGTTTCGCCAGTGCCGCGATCCACCATCACCAGTTGCTCCGCGAAATTCCAGCGCATCGCATCCAGATGGTCCATCCCGGTCATGCTTCCGCGCGGTGTGTACTCGAAGCTGTGCTCAGGAAGCGCGTCGGCGCTGCCGCGATGCGTCGAAAGGAGCCGGTTGCTATCTTCGGCGTAACGGAAATGACGCGTCCAGTTGCCGCCGGCCGCCACATGCCGCATCACCTCGATATTGCCGACCGCATCATAGGCGTAGAACTGCGAATAGCGCCGCATGCGCCGGCCATCCTCCGGGTGCGCGCGCTGTTGCTGGCCGCTGGCCCAGTCGGGCAGGCCTGCCTGGTCGATATGCTCACGGCCGCTCGCCTCGATCAGGCGGTAGATCGCGTCATAGTCATAGGCGCAATCGGCGCCGACCACCGCGTTCGAGAAATAGACCTCGCTTTGTGCCGAGTCGTGGATCGAACGGATATTGCCGACGGGGTCGTATTCATAGGAGAACTCCTGAAGGGTTGTTGCACCGCGCAATGTCTGCATGCGCGCAAGCCGGTAGGTCTCGGCATCATAGGAATACTCGGTGCGCGTGCCGTTGCCGTAGGCGATGAACTGCCGCTGCCCTTTGGCGTCGTAATCAATGTCCTCGACATAGGTGGTAAGCACGCCGTCGGGTGCCCTGATATCCACCCGTGCCAGCGCTCCGCCTTCGTGATACCTCAGGAAGACTTCACTTGAGGCGCTGCCCTCGGCATGAGGGGCGAGGGACTGGACCGGCCGGCCGATGGCATCGTAGGTGCTTTCGGCAACAAAGCGTTCGTCCTCCAGCACGTCATCGCGTGCAACGACATCCTCCGGCCAGTCAATCACCTCGTCGACACTCACGGCAAATCGTTGCGCGGAAGCAAGCGGCTGCCCGGCGTGATCGTAGCGTTCGATGGTGGACGATCCGGCCTGATCCCAACTGCGCCAGGCGGCACCACGTAGATTGCGTGCCGCCGCATCGGGCGCGTCCTCTCCATACAGCGTGACGGCGATCCTCCGGGGAGACTCACCCGGTTCGGTCAGTTCGGTTTCGACGGGACGGCCGAGCGTGTCGTAGCGAAGGCGGGTGAATCGTCCCGCGCCATCCCAACTGGCGAAGGCGCGGCCCAGCACGTCGGGCAACATCCAGCTCTCGCCTGCATCCATCGAGCGCGAGTACAGCGCCGGCTTGGACGATTCTTCGTCCGGTGCCGGAATATGCGAGTAGCGCATCTGCGTGACCGCATTGCCGCGTGCATCAATCACAACGAGCACATTGCCTTCGCCATCGAGCTCGCTGCGGGTCGCGATCGTGCCGCTCGCGCCGTTGTCGGCAATGGTCAGAATCGTTCGGCCCAGCGCATCTGTATGGGTGAGGGCAGGCGTCGCCTTACTTGCCATTGCCCCCTCCGTGGCCGACTGGGCCCGCGCTCCCCGCTCGCCCGACAGCCGCGGTCCGTGCCAGCCGCCGGCATACAGCGCCGGATCAAGACTGGCGAAATGTTCGCCCAGGTCGGGATCGGCGTCCGGATCGTCAATGCCCAGCGTATCGACGGCGTCCCAGCTCTCAGTTCGCCATGGCGTCGAGCGCATCATCGTCCAGCTGCGATCGGGTGCCAGCGAACCAATCGCGCGACCCACGGCATCATAAAACGTCAGCGAGGAAATGCCCTGTTCCACCAGTGCGGGATGGTCCTCATACGCGGCGCTGGCGCTGAAATAGGGCTCGTAGGTCTTCAGCGGCTGACCCTGCGAATTGAACACCGTTCGACCATTGCCGATCCAGCGCTCGCCGGGCGGATCGGACACGGCCGTGTCCACGACCGTGACCTGGTCATCGGGCCCGAGGGTTTGCGCCTCGCCCGGACGCGTGCGCGATTTGGTCATCACGACCTGCCCCATGCCGCCACTGTATTCGACCGACTTCTGCGTGCGGCTGCGTTCGGGGTTCTTGCCGAAATGCTCTTCGAACATCTCGCCGACCGCACTTGTCGGGCCGCGCCCTTCCGCCCAGGCATTCAGGTCGTAAGAGAATCGCGCCGAGGGGTTGGCCAGTGTATCGAGCGCCGCTTCGGACTCGTAACCGGTTGCCGGGGTTCCTCCTCCCAATAGCTTTCCCATGGTCGCAGCCTTGACAACCCGCCCGAAGGCGTCGGTTTCAACCGCGCTCCAATTGCCGTTGGCATCGCCCACCAGCCGGGGGGTCATGGTGCGGTAGTCATTGATGGCCATGACGCGATTTCCCAGCGCGTCGGTCACGCGCTCGACCAACATGGCATAGGCGTCGCGCTCCGCAGTAGTGACGACACCGAACGGATCGCGCTGGCCGGACGGGATGAAGAACACTGCTGCCGGGTCGGGCGAATGCACCGGCGTACCGCTTGGCATCCACCATGTGCCCGGCTCGCGCTCAACATAACCTGCGGTCTGAAGCAGTTCCTGGCTGACGCGTTCGCCAAACAGACTTTCGATCATCCCCGACGAGAAGGCGAGCGTTTCGCCATGATGGCCGAGCGCCAGTGATCCCTGCTCGCCCAAAGGCAGCGCGTTGACGAAATCATCGGCAAGCCAATACGTCTGCTGCCGCGAAACCAGCCTGACACCGCGCGCATCAGGACCTGAGTCTTCGTAGGCAATGTTGGGGAGTGTTGCCGATTTCTCGATCAGTTCCGAAACTGTCCAGAAATGATTTCCGGGGTTCTCTCCGAGCACTTCGGAGGTCGCGGTTTCGAACGGTGCGGGCATACGGTAGGCCTGTTCGGCCGATGGAAAGCCCGGAATCGCGCCCGCGCCTTCGATACGCGGGGTATAGCTGGAAGTGGACAGGGCAACATGGTGCCGCGCCTGCGCAGAGCGGACCACTTCCGGCAGCGTGCCATCAAACTTATGCCGCGGATAGGATGCGGCTGCACTGCGCAGCACCTGTCCGAATTCGTTGAATTCAAGCGCCAGCGAGTGGCTGATCCGCGCATCTTCCGGCGTACGGTCGAGCACCGCGTTTACGCTCTCCCCATCAAGCACCTGAAAGACCGCCCATCCGCCCTTGCCCGGGTCGGGCGGCTGCGTCTTGGCCTGCCGACGCACAGCCGTCCGAGAGGAACAGGTGATCGTCAATGGGATATCGGCCTTGCTGCCGGCATCCAGGGCGTAGGTCTCGGATCGGATCGGAGAACCGCGCAAGGCGCGCAGACCATCGCTCCGCTCATCGCCATCCGCCGCGCCCTCGATTGCAAAGGTCAAGGCTGGAAGGGTGAGATCTTCATGCCGGAAGAATTCATCGGCCAGCGCGGCACTCATTGCCTTGCCTTGAGATTCTAGGCCGGTATGAAACCATTGCCTTACTTCGGTCGGCGGTTGGGCGAACAGCCTGTCGGGCTGCGCCCCGCCTGATGCCTTATCAATCGCTTCAGTGTCCCGCTGTGCAACAAAGGCGAACCCGACGTATTCGCGCTCCAGGCGGTCGAAGTAACCATGGCGATAGGCGTACTCGCTTGCAAAGTGCAGGCCGGTGACGTGATCGATCTTTTCGCTGCGCGCGAGGCAGTGCACGCTGAAATGAAGGCACGAGAGCCACTCACGACCGGAGTCGCGATCTGCGACAAGGTAGCTCGTCGAAGTACGGTAGCCAAGCCGCGTTTCTCCGCCGACGCCATTGGCAATGCTGGCAATAAGCCCGGGCTTGGTTCCGCCGAGCAGCTCGGCAACCCATATACGGCCTCGCTCGCTTTCGTTCAGCACGGCACTGGGTAAGCCGTTGCCGAGCAAATCCACCAATCCGAGCGAATATGGATCACAACGTGGCGGTATCGGCACGGAAAATACGGCCTCGCTCCAGCCTGTACCCTGATGATTGAGCCATGCTCGCAGGGTCAGTCCATCGACATAAAGCAGGTCTGCCGGCCCCGACCCGTCGAGGTCGCTTAACCGGACGAGATCAGGATCGAAGGTATCGGCATGGCCAAGCTGCGGCGGGTGCAGCGTCGAAATGGCCGGGCCAAACCGGCCATGCCCCAGATTGGGCCAGTAACGAATGGAGCCGGACGCAACTTGTACAAGGTCAGGCAGACCATCTCCAACCATATCCGCCAGAAACAAGGCTGCCTCGCGGTTCACCGCAATTCGCGCTCCGTCATTGCGGGTCTGGTCCCATTGCAAGCGCTGGGGCGGCCCATAACTGCGCAGCCCGGTCTTTGGCCAATAGGTCGCCGTGTCGCCATCGAGCCTTAGCTTGCCCGCAAATCCAGTGCCGAGCAGATCGATTGAAAGCGCCGGTTCGCGGCTGTCCGCCCCTGTAGGACAACTAACGTCGCTCAGGAAGGCATCGAAGCCTCCTTCGCTATCGGCATAGAAGCCGCCTTTCACCGCCTCCGAGACCAACTCCAGAAACAAGTTTCCGTTTTCGATCCGACGCGTTGGCGGCACTTCTCCCACCGCCGGAGCCAAGGCTGCCTGCCGCGACAGCGCTATCGGTGGGTCGAATTGCAAATTCCCCCGGTTGCGGCCGAAATAGAGCGTGCCGTTGCGAACGAACATCTGCCCTGGCAGGCTCTCGCCGAAGAGATCTACCCAGCGGACGCCTTCTGGGGCATGTCCTCGATCCTCGAACGGAGTGTTGAGTGGGCGGAAGCCGGGATGATCGCTCCACGCATGGCCGGTATAAGCGACCTCCATCGCCGGCATGCGCTCTGCTGGCAGGGAGAGATCTTCGGGCCAGGCAATTTGCTGAATCCTCCGGATAGCCGATAGCCCGTTGTCCAGTTGTGTGTACTCCAGCTCCAGCCCGTCGATAGCGCGAGCGGGTTCGTCGCCGAATTTGTGAAAGCGCAGCATGCGTTGACATAGGCGGAGAGTGCGTCGCTCGAAACCGGTCTTGAAAGTAGAAACCGGATCGGGTCGCAGGTTCCATTTCGACAGTTCATCGGTGGTGGGGCGGTCGGTAGCATGCTCGCCGTAATCGAACAGCAGGATGCATGTGAATTGTTCGAAATCGGGCAATTCCCCGCGATGCGGCGAAACATTATTGTAATAGACCGCCTTGGGGTAAACCTGCACGGCTGGAGCGGAAGCGCGGCTCGCGTGCGGCTGCGCATCTCGCTTGTAGCGATAGCGGATTACATTGCCCTTATCATCCGCCGAATAATCAGGCAGCCATTCAAGAATTCGCTCTGGACGCGTTGGGTCGGCAAGCCGGCTTTCCGGGTCAAGGCCCAATACGGTTACAACATTGTCGCCCGACCAGCTTCTCCAATGGCAGTCAGCCGGGCCAGCCCGCCAGAATTCGATCTTTTTGAAGCCGCCTTCAACGCGCGTCCTGAATCTTTGCACGCGAAAGGATTTGCCGCCTTCTTCGACCTCGACGATCTCCGGCTCTCCATCGGGACCAAGAAAAGGAACGAGATCCTGTCCGCCAAAGATGAAGAGGTCCTCCGAATCGTAGGTCGGAAGCCTTTTATTCGTTTCGCGCCGCACCGAGCCGATGCCGACAGACCAACCAAGGCCAAAAGCGCCAACGCCCCCGCCGCTGTCATAGGCAAGCTGCAAGCCCGGCACGAAACCCCGGCCTTGAGTAATCGGCAGTTTGATTGCGAATGAAGCTGTGCCGGTAACAAGACTGGCGGAGAAATTTTCATCAAGTGCGCTGATGGCACCGCCGCCTCTAGGTAGGGAGAGGTCGGGTGTTTGGTGACGAATCTGTCCAGAAGCCGTCGACCCCTGCACCTTTTTTGCCTGTCTAGGATTGTTAAAAACGAGCATAGCAGAGACCTGGCACAGAGTCATCCTCTAGCACTGCCATGGAATTGCACGTTCTGCAAAAACATGTGATGAGGCTCCGCGGTGAAGTGCTGGACACTTCGGTTAACGCAGACTGATAGGTCCGCCGATTGTGGGCAAGTCCTGAATAGCCGGTAGGAACGTCCCGGATACACACGTCCGGGATGTTAGGCTGAGCACGCCTGCAGCTTCCTTAGAAAATGAGTGCCCAGGTTGCCGACACACCGGAAGAATCCGATTACACGTCAATCCAGCAGCGTGTGATCGAGCAGGATGCCGGGATTAAATCCAGGGACGAAGCGGCGATCCGA
>CAYFTI010000122.1:0-6548 GCA_964346065.1 uncultured Hyphomicrobiaceae bacterium | reverse complement strand
GGTCGAAATCGGCCTCGGTGGTCTCGGGCAGCGGCTGGCCGTCGAAGATGCCGGCGTTGTTGACCAGCACGTTCAGCCCGCCGAGCCGCTCGCGCGCCTCGGCCACCGCCGCACGCATCGCCGCCGCGTCGCCGGCGTCAGACTGGATCACCTCACCCGTCACGCCCTGCGCACGAATATCGGCGGCGACCTGTTCCGCCGCCTCCAGGGACCTGAAATACGTGATGGCGACATCCGCGCCCTCGCCGGCAAAATGGCGAGCGATGGCCGCACCGATCCCGCGGCTCGCCCCGGTCACCAACGCTTTCCGGTCGCTCAGGTGCATCGTCCTGCCCCGTTAGCGCCCAATGCGGATGACGCGCGCCAGCCATGCGGCCAGCCCGGTGCCCGTGACCGCGACCAGCAGCATGTCCAGACCGGCCAGCGTCGGCAGGATCAGCCAGTAGATGTGCCAGTTATACGCCAGGATCATCCCGAGCAGCACGACAACGCCGTATATGCCCAGGACGAAACGGCTCGTCCCTGTTCGCTCTGCCATGGTCCCCCCAGATCGTCGCATTCCTATCAGGACATGCCGCGCTCATGAGACGTAGCACATGCCCTGCGCTTTCGCACGCCGCCTTGACGCTCGAGCAGCCACTTGCACGCCGTCAACCGCCCGGAATGCCGGAGCCTGGCGTGCCGCTGCCAGCGCCGCCGCCCTGGGGGGTCACGCCCGTGCCGATATTGCGGAACAGTTCTTTCAGCAGGCCATCCTCGCCGCCATAGGTCGGCGTCTCGCGCGTGATGAAGTCGATCACCTTGCCGTCTTCCAGGCCGTAGTTGGCAACCCGCGTCACCCGCTTGTTGTCATCGAAGTAGATGGCCAGCACCCGCCGGTCCACCACGCGCGGCTTCATGAAGCCGACCGGCGTCTCGGTCTTGGTGGAAATGTAATAATAGACCCCGTCGCCGACGGTCGAGGTGGCATTGGGCGATCCCAGGGTCAGCTTGACCTGATCCTGGGGCATGCCTTCCTGGATTTGCTGGATCTCGGCCTGGGTGAAGATTGCGCCGTGCTGGGCCGTCTGCGCCGTGCATCCGGCCAGCGCCGCGCCGAGGACCGCGGCCAGTACCGCGCTCGTGCGTGAGCGCCTTGCTCGCGCCCCAAACATCCCTTGTGTTGGACGCGCGGGTCTTGCAGATTGGACTTCGTGGGGGTTTGACATAAAGGGTTCACCTTGGTCATCTGGCACGTCGGACATATCAGCGTTGCTGCGGATGCCTTGTGTCGCTTCCATCCCGGCGGACCTGCGGCATGCGGCCAACACACTGAAGAACCAACATCTGGAGTTCGATAAACATCATGTTCCGTTGGTTTGGCGAAGGCGCTGCGCGTAAGGAAGCTGCCGAAAAGATTTACGATGCAATTGTGGCGCAGTCGCGCAATCCCGACTTCTATCTGAGATTCGGCGTGCCCGATACGCTGTCCGGCCGCTTCGACATGCTCGTCATCCACATGTTCATGGTCCTGCAGAACCTGCGCCTGGCCGGCAAGGAGGGCGAACTTCTCGGGCGCGAGGTGGTGGAGGCCTTCATCCGGGAGATGGACAGCATGGTCCGCGATCTGGGCGTGAGCGAGAACCAGGTGCCGCCGGAAGTCCGTCGCATCGCCGGCTTGTTCTACGGGCAGATCCTGATCTACGCTCAAGCAGCGGAAAACGAGGACAAGGGCGCCCTCGCCGAGGCCGTCTGGAAAAGTTTTCGCTCGGGAAACCCCACGACGCAGGTCAACGCACAAGCGGTCGCAGACTACATATTCGATGCGCTTTACGCGGTACGCGAGACCCCTCTGACCCACCTGTTGCAAGGCTACCTGGATTTTCCCGAGATCGCGCGGGCGCGGCGCGCGGGCTAGGGCTTTAATCTGCGCCGAGGATGCGCATATCCCATCGTCAGACGCTCAAGTAGAACCTAAAAGCGACGACCATGCCCGCAACGGATGACGGCGCGACGCTATCCCGCAAACTCGACACCGGGGAAATACCGGCAGACGGCACCGCGGGGGTCGTCGAGGCCAGCAGCGAGGAACGCAACGAACTCGCCCGCCGGCTCGACCTCGCGGCGCTTGACGACTTGCGCCTGAGCTACAAGCTGACCCCGATGAGCCGCGGCCGTTTCCGCTTGACGGGAGAGTGGTCGGCGCGCGCCACGCAGATCTGCGGAGTGACGCTCGAGCCCATTGCGCTGAGCCTCGGCGAGACAGTCAGCGTCGAGTTCTGGCCGCCCGAGGTCTGGGAACGTCACTGGCGCGGTGCCGGCGAGATCGCCATCGATCCCGATCAGGATGTCCCCGAGTTGATCGAGGACGGCATGGTCGATCCCGGACGGCTGCTTGAGGAACTGCTGATCGTCGCGCTGCCGCCGTTTCCACGCCACGAAAGCGCTGAGCTCGAGTGGCGCGAAACCGTCAGCGCGCCCGAAAGCCCTTTCGCCGTTCTCAAGGACCTGCCGCACGGCAACGGGAAGAGCGGCTAGAAGCCTTTCCCATGCATTCAGTGGCGCGAAAATGAGTTGTCTCCGCGCTGGGAATCGTTATGGTCGCAGCGCCTTGAGGCGGGAGAGGGGTGAGCAATGCGCTTGCGCGCACTGGTGCGCGAGCGTGACCCGAGTTCGGCAAGTATGACAAATCCGATCACGATAGCCGTGGACGCGATGGGGGGCGATCATGGCCCGTCGGTCTCGGTGGCAGGCATCGCGCTTTCAGCCGTGCGCCATCCCGACGCGCGCTTCCTCCTGTTCGGCGACGAGCATCTTATAAAGCCTCAGATCGAGCAGCATCGCGAGCTGCAAGGCAAGGTCGAGGTGGTTCACACCGACATCGCCGTCACGATGGATGCGCGGCCGAGCCAGGCCCTCAAGCAGGGGCGCTGGAAGAGCAGTATCTGGCTGGCGCTGGAAGCGGTGAAACGCGGCGATGCCGATGTGGTGATTTCAGCCGGGAACACCGGGGCCCTGATGGCGATGGCAAAATTCTGCCTCAAGACCATGCCCGGTATCGACCGTCCGGCGATCGCGGCGATCTGGCCGACGGTGTCGAGTGAATGCATCGTGCTGGATGTCGGGGCCAACGTCGGGGCCAATGCAACGCAGCTTGTGAGTTTCGCCGAGATGGGCGCGGCGATGGCGCGCGCTTTATTCCAGGTCGGCCAGCCGTCCGTGGCCCTGCTGAACGTGGGGGTTGAAGAGATCAAGGGTCTTGAAGAGGTCAAGAAGGCGCACACGGCGCTGGCGTCTTCGACCTTGCCGGTGCGCTATTACGGCTATGTCGAGGGCGACGATGTTGGCCAGGGCGTCGTCGATGTCGTGGTGACCGAAGGCTTTACCGGCAACATCGCCTTGAAAACGGCTGAAGGCACCGCCAAGCAAATAGCCGAGTATTTCCGCGCCGCGGTCAACCGGTCGCTGTTGTCGCGGATCGGCGCATTCCTGGCGCAGGGCGCGTTCAAGGCCCTGAAAAACAAGATGGACCCGCGCCAATCCAATGGCGGCGTGTTTCTCGGCTTGAATGGCATCGTGATCAAGAGCCACGGCGGGACCGATGCGGTCGGCTTCGCCAGCGCGGTGGACCTGGGCTACGACATGGCGCGCAGCGACCTGTGCGGAAGCATTGCGCGCGACATTTCGAAATTCCAGGCGGCGTTGGCCGAAAACCTGGCGGCGGCAGAAAACGAAGCCGACGCGGCGCGCGGACGGCCCACGGTTGAACAAGGAACGGATTAAGGTGAAAGCGATCCGCTCGGTCATTCTCGGATGTGGGGGGTATCTTCCCGAGAGAGTGCTGACCAATGACGATCTCGCGAAGATGATCGACACGACTGATGCGTGGATCACCGAGCGCACCGGGATCAAGCAGCGCCATATCGCGGCCGAAGGGGAGTTCACCTCCGACATGGCGCTTGCGGCTTGCGAACAGGCGCTGGAGCGCTCGGGTCTGCGCGCCAGCGATATTGATCTGATCGTGCTGGCGACGTCGACCCCTGACAACACCTTTCCCGCCACCGCCACCACGGTGCAGGCGCGTCTGGGCATCGAGCATGGCGCGGCGTTCGACCTGCAGGCCGTGTGCAGCGGCTTTGTCTATGCGCTCGCCACGGCCGACAACTTCATCAAGGCCGGCCAGTCAAGGCGCGCGCTGGTCGTCGGCGCGGAAGCCTTCTCGCGAATCCTGGACTGGAGCGACCGCTCCACTTGCGTGCTGTTCGGCGACGGCGCCGGCGCCGTGGTTCTCGAAGGACGGACGGGCCGGGGCGACGAGACGGATCGCGGCATCCTCGGCAGCTACCTGCATTCCGATGGCCGGTACAAGGAGATGCTGTACGTCGATGGCGGGCCGGGCTCCACGCAGACGGTGGGGCATCTGCGCATGGAGGGCCGGGAAGTCTTCCGCTTCGCGGTGAACAAGATCGCCAGCGTCATCGAGGAGGCGCTGGAGGATCACAAGCTGGGCGCGTCCGACGTCGACTGGTTCGTGCCACACCAGGCCAACCAGCGGATCCTGGCCAGCACGGCGAAAAAGATCGGCCTGCCCGACGAGAAGATCGTCATTACCCTGGACAAGCACGGCAACACCTCCGCCGCGTCTATTCCGCTTGCGTTGAACGTCGCTTACGAGGATGGGCGCATCACGGAAGGTGATCTGGTTCTTCTGGAAGCCATGGGCGGCGGCTTCACCTGGGGCGCGGCACTCGTGCGCTGGTAAACGCCAATCATTCGGCGGCGTAAAAAAGTTCGTTTTCACTCAGTGTTTTGCGTTGCAGGCAATTGACCTGAATGGAAAAACTCCGTTACGCTTAATGAATGCCGGTTGGCGAAGAGTGTTTAACCCATGCGTTCACAAGCAAAAACATTGACACGGGCCGATCTCACCGAAGCGGTGATCCGCGAAGTCGGTCTGCCGCGCAACGAGTCGGCCGAGATGGTGGAAACAGTGATTCAGGAAATCGCGTCCTGTCTTGAGCGGGGAGAGCAGGTCAAGATTTCCTCTTTCGGTACGTTCAGCGTCCGCCAGAAACGCGAACGCATCGGCCGTAACCCGAAGACGGGCGAAACCGTGCCGATCGCGCCGCGCCGTGTGATCGGGTTTCGCCCCAGCAATATCATGAAAGAACGGATCAACAGGGCACTGATCCGGAAGCGGGCGGCGGAATAGCGCCGCCAAATCCGGCAAAATCGCTAGAGGGCCAGATCGTTGGGGAAGTCGCCGGACGCATTCCGCAGCATCAGCGAAGTCTCGCAGGAACTCGACGTCCCGAAATACGTGCTTCGCTTCTGGGAAACGAAGTTCACGCATCTCAAGCCGATGAAGCTCGGTGGCAACCGTCGCTATTACCGCCGCGAAGACATCGATCTCTTGCGCGGTATCCGCACGCTTCTCCACGACGAGGGGTATACCATTCGCGGACTTCAGCGCCTGTTCCGCGAACAGGGCGTCAATTATGTCAAGCAGTACGGGCCGGCAGGGCCCGGGCATGGCGCGGAACTCGGCCCCGCTGGCGGACTTCCCGATCTGGCTGGCGAGACCGCTGGCCACGCCCGACAGAACGCGCTGCACCACGCACAATCTGGCAGCAAGGGCAAAAACCGCAAATCCACCTCCAGCAGCGCATCACCGGGTCAGGGCAAGCCGGCCAGGCAGAGCCAGAGCAATAAAGGCAGCGCATCGCTCGCGGCCCGCGACCGCCGCGTGCTGGAAGAAGCGCTCGCCGAGCTGGAGCAGTGCCGCGCCGTTCTCGCGCAGCCAGTCGATGCGTATCAGACCTGACGCGGCAACCGGCAAAACCCGCGGTCGGACTCCGGCGCCTGGCAGCGCTCGGCGCTTGACCAGCGATAGCGCGCGGGGCACACTCAAGATCCCGGCAAATAATGGCGGAGCGTAGCGCAGTCCGGTAGCGCACCGGTCTGGGGGACCGGGGGTCGTGGGTTCGAATCCCGCCGCTCCGACCATCAGCCTTGCTCCCCAAGTCATCGCCCATGCGACACGTGCGAGAAGATCCGCCACAGGTGCGCGTGATTGCTCAGAGCATTTTTTCACTTGTCACGTTACTTTTCTCCGGATACGTTACCGGCGTCTGTCATCCATATTCAATACGGCAGATTGGGGGCGCCCGGTGGCCGGGTGCAGCCGGTATTGTTAACGGGATGACCAGACAGGGTTGTCGTTCAGCCCTTGGGGCACGTATTGAGTAGGAAGGGGCAAAACATGAATACCAAGAAACAACAATGGCGTTTGCAGGCCGGGCGTCTGGCCGCCATTGGCATCGCCGGCGCGGCATTCGCGTTTACCGGAGCACCTGCGCACGCGAACGGCGTAACTGAAGCAGAGCAAGACGTTCAAATAGAGGCCAATATTCCCAAAACCTGCAAATTCCAGAACGGAATGGATGATCTGGACATTCCAGTCAACAATGGCAGCCCGAGCACAACGTCCGTTTCAACCAGCGGCAACGTGAGCTGCAACGTGACAGCTCGGGTCGATCTGGTCTCGACCCGCGGCGGCTTGAGGCATG
>CAYFTI010000121.1:0-6575 GCA_964346065.1 uncultured Hyphomicrobiaceae bacterium | reverse complement strand
GCTCGTCACCGGCGGATCGACCGCCACCACGATGCGCGAAAGAGGGGGCGGCGATTGAACCCGCGCCCCCTCGATCGCGTCCCGCTGCCACAGGCTGTCCGCGCGATCCTCGATGATCTCGCCATCGAGCTCCTGACGGCCAAGCCGCGTGCCCTGATAGCGTCCGACGATCGCGTCCAGGAAAGCTGGCGCGAGATTTGCGGTATTCGCCGATGTCGCCGCGCGCGTTAACGCCGTTTTCGGATCAGCGATCAGGCGCTTGATGAGCGGGATCGGGCGCGGCGTTGTCGTCACGACCTGGCGTGGGCGCTCGCCGAGGCGCAGGCCGAATTGCAGCATGTCCCAGGCGCGGTCCGCGCGCGGCCATTTCGCCAGCTCGTCGCACCAGGCGGCGTCGAATTGCGGGCCGCGCAGGCTGTCCGGGTCGCTTGCCGAGAACAGCCGGGCGCGCGCGCCGTTCGGCCATTCCAGTTCATGCTTCGCGGCCAGATATTTCGGCCGTTCTTCCGGTGCGTGGACGCTCAGAAGCCCCGAATCACCTTCGAGCATCACGGCGCGGGCATCGTCCAGCGTGTCGGCCACCAGCGCGATCCGCCCGGCCGGCCGTGATGCAAACGGTGCACGCCCGAGCGCCACGCCACGCACCCATTCCGCCCCGGCGCGCGTTTTGCCGCTGCCGCGCCCGCCGAGAAGCAGCCATGTCGTCCAGACCCCGCCGCCTTGCCCCGCCTCGGGCGGAAGCTGATCGTCCCGCGCCCAGATCTGCCAGTCATGCAACAGAAACCGTGCTTCGCGCGTGCTAAGGCCAGCAAGAAAGGTGTCAAGCGCCGTGCTCGCCACGCAGCCGTTCAAGGCGTCGCGCAAGGTCTTCGCGCAAGGATCGCGCATCGGCGTTCACATCGCCATCGGTACGCGATGCCGCTTCACCGGCCTTCGCCTTCTCCTCCAGCGCGCCGAGCCGCTCGAAAAGTCGTACCATCGTGTTGAGCGTGCGTGTGTCGCGTTCATGATCCGCTGCTGTTTGTGCGCCGTCTGGCCGGCGCGCTTCAAATTCGCTCATCTTCTGCTCCAGCGCCTCGTAAAGCCGGGCAATCAGCGCTTTCCGCGCCGGATACGCAGGCTTGGCGTGATGCGCGCGCGTTTGCCTGCCCGGGCGACGCAGCGGCCAGCCCTGCTTCTTCGCCCGCGCATAAAGCGCCTTTCGCGTGATTCCGTATCGCGTACAAAGCTGTGCCACCGTCAGGTCGCCAGCGGCGTAGTCCGCGGCAACGGCGGCCCACATCGAGGAAGCGTCCTCGTGCATGCAAATCCATCTTGTGGTGGAAGGCGTTTTCGCGAGGTTTTACTGCATGCGGCGCGATTTTTGACTGCTGCGCCCGTTGCCCGGCTTCCCAGCGGGTGCCGACGTAACTCTCGCGATGTATCAGGACACTACCAAAACACCGGCACGGTGTCAATCAGAAAATCACGTCTCAAGTGATATTTTTGGCCAAGTGCCACTCAGCGCCGTTTCTGCCGCCGCTGAACAACCCGCCGCGCGGCGGCGCGGGCCTGCCGCGGTTTCATGGCGTAGTCGTCGTAACACCGGCCGGCGGCATTTGTTTCGCTGATCGCAAAACTGCGCACCGACACGCCAGCTTCGTGAACCGTCTCGGGGTCGCCTGAGCGTAACGGATGCCACCAGTAAAGCGGCTTTCCCTGTGCGCGAAGCCGGTAAGCGCAGGTCTCCGGCAACCAGTCCAGCTTGCGGACAAGCTCGGGCGTCAGGCTGAGGCAGTCCGAAACCCGCGCATGGCGATTTGGATAGTCGGAACACCGGCACGCTCCGATGTCCAGAAGTTCGCAGGCCACCCGGGTGTCAAAGCGCTCGCCGGTCTCGACATCCTCCAGCTTGACGAGGCAGCAGCGTCCGCAGCCGTCGCACAGCGCTTCCCATTCCTCGTGCGTCAGTTCTTCCAGCGTCTTGGTTTCCCAGAAAGGCGCCGCGTTTGTCGAATGCGTCGGCATGTCCGCCATCGCTGATCCTTGATATCCTCTTGAACGGGGATGGCGGCAGATGGGTCTTTCGTTCGCCACCGGCTTCACAGTATAAAGCTTGAAGATCACTCGCAATAGCCAACCGGACACAGCCCCGTGCGCGACTGGATTTTCAAGCCGAACCGCCGAAACCGCCTCGTCGACTGGTGGGCGCTGGATGCGTGGGTCGATTCCAGCATCTACGCTGTATGGGTCAGGCTCAAGGACGCCTGGGCGGGCTATTCCAACTTCTTCGGGCGTTTCCACGTCTCCGGCGCGCGCAAGATCGCCGCGGAGTTCGCGTCCGAAGGCGCGACCCTTGCGGTGCTGGGTTTTGCCGTGATGCTGTCGTTCGCCATCCCGGCCATCGAAGCAACCAACAAGGCGGGCTGGCGCACCGCTTCGCAGTACAGCGTCACCTTCGTTGACCGTTACGGCGAGGAGATCGGCAAGCGCGGGATCCTGTTCTCCAATGCCGTGCCGTTGGAAGAAATTCCAGACCATGTCATCAAGGCCGTGCTCGCGACCGAAGACAGGCGCTTTTTCCAGCATTTCGGCCTGGATTTCGTGGGGACCTTTCGCGCCCTGCGCGCCAATATCCGGGCCAACGACGTGGTTCAGGGGGGGAGCTCCGTTACCCAACAGCTTGCCAAGAACCTGTTTCTGTCCTCCGAGCAAACCCTGGAGCGCAAGATCAACGAAGCTTTCCTGTCACTCTGGCTGGAAGCGCGGTTGACCAAGCGGGAAATCCTGAAACTCTATCTGGACCGCGCGTACCTTGGCGCAGGCACCTTCGGCCTGGAAGCGGCGTCGCAGTTTTATTTCGACAAGTCGGTGCGCGATATCAATCTGGCGGAAGCCGCAATGCTCGCCGGCCTGTTTCAGGCGCCATCGAAATATGCCCCCCATGCGAACCGCCAGCGCTCCCTTGCGCGGGCGAACACCGTCCTGTCGAACATGGTCGATGCGGGCTTCATGACCGAGGGACAGGTTCACGGGGCCCGTCTGAACCCGGCCGAAGTGGTGGACCGCACCGATCATTCCAGCCCGGATTATTTCCTTGATTACGCCTTCGAAGAGGTCCAGCGCCTGATGAAGGGCAAGGATGAATATGTCCTCGTCGCGCGGACCACGGTCGATCCGGAGCTTCAGAATTTCGCTGACGAGGCGGTGAAAGGCACGCTTGATCGCTACGGGCGATCGCGGCGTGCGCGCCAGGCCGCGCTGGTGTCGATGGAGACAGACGGGGCTGTGCGGGCATTGGTCGGTGGGCGCGATTACGGCGAGAGCCAGTTCAACCGGGCGACCTCCGCGCTGCGCCAGCCCGGCTCCTCTTTCAAGGCCTATGTCTACCTGACCGCGCTTCAGAACGGCTATAACCCGAATTCACGGGTGGTCGACAGCCCGGTCTATTGCGGAAGCTGGTCGCCGAAGAACTACTCCGGCGGCTATCGCGGCGCGATGAGGCTGGAGCGGGCGCTCGCCAAGTCGATCAACACCATTGCCGTGAAGCTCTCGCTGGATGTCGGGCGTGAGAAGGTGCTGGAAAACATCAAGAAGATGGGGATCACCGGCCCGCGCAAGAGTTGCTCGATGGCGCTCGGCGACACCGGGATCACCCCGTTGAGCCACACCGCCGGCTATGCCCACTTCGCCAGTGGCGGCAAACGCGTGCGCCCTTACGGGATCACCGAGATCCGCACCGAGACCGGCGAACTGGTCTACGACCGCGAGCGCGACGAGCCGGAGCCCGAGCAAATCTTCAGGCGCGAGAACGTCGAAACGCTCAATCGCATGCTGAACACGGTGGTGACGGCAGGCACCGGGGGGCGCGCACGGCTCGACTTCACGCATGTTTCTGGCAAGACCGGCACGAGTTCGAATTACCGAGATGCGTGGTTCATGGGCTTCACCGGCAAGTACGTGACAGGCGTGTGGTTCGGCAATGACAGCTATCGTCCGACAGGCGGCGTGACAGGCGGCAATCTGCCTGCCATGACCTGGAAGGACTACATGCAGAAGGCGCACGCCAACTACGATATTCCGACGATACCGGGCCTCGAACCCCATCCGAAACAGGTCGAAGCGCGCCAGCGCATGGCCGAACTGGAAGCCGAAGACCCTACGCTTAACCGGCGGACCCGCGCCGCGCGGAGCATGCCGGAAGAGACGCGCCAGCAGCTGGAAAATCTCATCACGATGTTCGAAAACGCCATGGGCGCGGGCACGGATCAGGAAGCCGGCGCGCCGGAAAGCGGAGCCGAGGATAAGCCGAAGCAGGAAGCGCGGCTTTGACACGTACCGCTCAGGTGGTGGCCTCGGTGGCTGCGACCTGACCTGGCGCCCGCGACCCGCAACGGCAGCGCCCGAGAGACAGAGCGAAGCAGACCGTGAAACTGATCCTGAATTTCATCGTCTTCACCGCGATCGCGCTCATCCTTGGCCTGGGCTCGGCCTGGCACATGATCACCCAGGGCTCCACGCTCACCACCTTGCGTGCCGGCCCTTGGAGCGCCTGGTATTCGGCCGGCTCACCCGACGCCGACCCCTACACGAAAGCACGTGTCGCCCGCTCCGGTCGTCTGCCGGTTGTATCGACGACCCAGATGGAGTTTATCGCGCGAACCGATGGCAACGGCGATCCGCTGGAGGCGGCCTGCCACTACAGCGTCATCATCCCGGAAGTCTCGGCCCTGTGGTGGAGCCTGGCCCTGTATAATGGCGAAGGAGACCTGATCGAGAGCCGGGCGGGCCGACATGCGTTCAACAGCAAGAATGCTCTGCCCGACAGCAAAGGCGACGTGACTGTGGCGCTCGGCCCTTCGCCGCGGGCCGGGTATTGGCTGCCCACAGGCGGCGGCGGAAATCTCATGCTCGTTTTCAAGGTCTTCCGGCCCTACGATACGGCCGATCTGGCGAGTGGTGAAATGCCACTGGACATTCTGCCCCGCATCGAACAGGTGGACTGCGCATGAAGATCTCGTGGTTCACCATTGCCTCAGGGATCGTGGCGGCTGGGGTCATTCATATCGCCGCCGTGCTCGGCGCGCCGTATCTTGCGCGCCAGGATGCCTGGGGCCGCCTTGCCCAAGTTTCCGCGGTCAACCAGGTCTTTCTGGCCCCACCAGGACAGCACGAGACGAAACCGCTGCCGCTGACCGCGCCGGATATGGGCTATGCCTTCTGCCGCTTCGATCTCACCGAGAAGAACGTCGTGTTCGAATCCAAGGTCTCCAGCCCGATCTGGAGCGCGGCGATCCATACGCGCCACGGCGAGAACTTTTACGTCATCAGCGGGGCGGATATCCAGCGGGACCGGATCCGCATGTTGCTCGTCCCCCGCGAACGGCTCGCGCTCGAAGCCAGCGCAGAGATTTCCGCGCAAGGCGAGCAGCAGATCATCGTGATCAGCCCGGAAATGCGCGGCACGATCACGGTACGGGTGCCGACCCCCGACAAGCCCTACATGCAGCGCACCAAGGCCGCTCTCGAGGCCGCGCAATGCGGCAGCGCCGAGGAGATCGATCTGGAACCGGAACCAAAGCAGACACCGCCGGGCTTCCCGCCACTTCCGGCCCCGCGCGTCCCGGCCGTGATGACGCTCAGCGGCGGAGCCATCAATTAGGTCAAACCCATGAAGGCATCGCGCTCGGCCATACGCTGGTGGCATATCGCGGGCTTGATCTTGCTGGTGGCGATACTGGATGCCTATGAGCTTAGCGTGAGCATTCCCGCACTCATGGAGATCGCCGGCGCATCGATCTTCGACATGCGTGTCGGCGGCTACGGCCACGGCGAAGCTGTGGCGTATCTTGCGGCGTTAGGGTCCGAGGGGCGCTGGTTCTATCTCAGCCGCCACGTGCCTGCCGACACGGCGCTGGCACTGATCGAAGCGATTGCGATCATCATGATCATCATGCGGGTCACGCGGCCGGGTGCACGGTTTTCGGTGCCGGTGCCCGGCGCCGGGCGGCGCGCCATGCTCGCCGCACCCGTCATGATGCTGGTGTTCGATGTCGGGGAAAACGCACTTGTTGCAAAAATGCTTGTTACCGGGGGGCCTGACCCTGCGCTGGTCGCGCTCGCTTCGATGCTGACGCAAGCGAAATGGGTCGCGATTTCGCTCGCCATGGCGCTGGCCATCGTACTGCCGGTGACAGCATGGTTGCGCGCACCCAAGAGGTCGGCCGCTCATCCGCAGCATGCCTCGCCACGCTGAACCGGCGGGCATTTCACATCGCCATAGGAGCAGAACACGCAGCAATCGCCCGGCTTGGGCTTGAGAATCGCGCCGCAGCTTTCGCACTGGTGGAAGAACAGGCAGGCATCCATCGGCATTTCGAGACACGCGCGGTGGCCGCACTCCGGGCAAGTCAGCGTGGACTGCCCCTGCACATCTCTCAACGTCTGTTCAGCCATTGCAGCACCTCCGTCTCGTAAAGCGAGAGCGCGATCGAGAACCCAACAAACACTCCACCGGCCAATAAAATCGCGACCGTTCGCGGCCTCGGCCTGCGCCCACCCCAATATGCAGTAGCAAAACTCCCGGCGATGAGAGC
>CAYFTI010000120.1:0-6642 GCA_964346065.1 uncultured Hyphomicrobiaceae bacterium | reverse complement strand
GCTATGACCCGGTTTACGGCGCGCGCCCGCTCAAGCGCGTGATCCAGAAATACGTGCAGGATCCGCTGGCCGAGAAAATCCTGATGGGCGAAATCAAGGACGGCCAGACCGTGCAGCTCAGCGCCCGCGGCAGCGAACTGATCATCGACGGCGCGCCGGTGCGCGTCGCGGCGTAAGCTGCGGCGGAAACGGCGGGGCGGCCTTCGTGCCCCCCCCCCCCCGTCGCGGCAGGCAGAAAATATGTCCGCAAAACAGCATCGCTACCAGCTCCGCGTGCATTGGTCCGGCGAGACGCGCGGATACGAAAGCTATTCGCGCGCGCACCGCATCGCGATCAACGGCAAGCCGACCATCTCGGCGTCCGCTGATCCCACCTTTCTGGGCGACGCTGATCTGCCGAACCCGGAGGACATGCTGCTCGCCGCGCTCAGCGCGTGCCACATGCTATGGTATCTGCATCTGTGCGCGGTGAAAGGCGTGGTCGTCACGGCTTACGAGGATCGCGCCGAAGCGACGATGGTCGAAGCGCCGCGCGCCGGGCGCTTTACGGACGTGGTGTTGCGTCCGATTGTGACCATCACGGCGGAGAGCGACGAAACACTCGCGCACGACTTGCATGAGCGCGCGCACGCCGAGTGCTTCATCGCCAACTCGGTCAATTTCCCGGTCCGCCACGAGCCTACGATCCAGCGCAAGGACTAGGCTGCCTTGCGCGGCACCTTACTGATGCCGTGCTGTGTCTTCTCCCAATAGAACGGGTTCGCTATGAGCTGGTATAGGGCGCGATAAGCCGCCACCGAGATGCATAGCCAGTAAACCGGGATCAGCAGGATCTGCGGCAAGAGGTTCGCCACCCCTCGCGCGCGCAGGGACACGACCCCGAGCACGATCGCCGCACCATAGCCCGCCACCAGATTGAACGTTGCGATCGCCCAGAAATGCAGGCCCAGCAGGCTTTCGGCCTGACGCAGCAAGCCGCCGTTTATCGAATCATAGGCCAGCAGGATATAAAACAGCGGATGCGCGAGCGTGGAGATCACCACCGCCGCGAACAGCCCCTGAAACGCCCAGAATCCGCCCGGCCCCAGCTCGCGCCGCAAGCCCTGTGGATCGCGCATATGCACGGCGTAGGTCTGCATCCAGCCCTTGAGCCAGCGGGTGCGCTGGCGCAGCCAGTTCCCGGGCTGGCACGCGGCCTCCTCCCATGTCGTCGAATCCAGCACCTTGCAGCGCCAGCCCGCGCGATAGATGCGCATCCCGAGATCGGCGTCCTCGGTGACATTGAACGCGTCCCACGCACCAAGCTCGCGCAGTGCGCTCATACGGAAATGGTTGGATGTGCCGCCCAGCGGGATCGGCAGGCGCAGCATGTCGAGCGCGGGCAGGATGCCCCAGAACAGCGACGTGTACTCGATGGTGAATTGCTTCGCGAGCCAGTTTTCCGTGGCGTTGTCAAAGTTCAGCTTCGCCTGGAGGCACACGACCTCCGGTGGCGCGGCGGCAAACGTCTCGACCGCCTTGCGCAGCTGGTCCGGCTCGGGCTGATCCTCTGCGTCGTAGATGACGGCGAAATCACCCGTGGCGAATTCCAGCGCGAAGTTGCAGGCCTTGGGCTTGGTGCGCGGCTGGCCGTCGGGCACGATGATGATGTCAAAGTTGCCCGGCAGCGCCATTCCGCGCGCCGCCGCGATCGTCTCGGTATCCACGCTTTCCAGGATCAGTTTGATGTCCAGCTTGGGCGCCGGGTAATCGAGCGCGCGCAGGTTCCCGACCAGTTGCGGCAGCACCTCGGCCTCCCGGAACAGAGGCACGAGGATGGTGTAGCGCGGCAGGTCCGCATCAGCGGTCCGGCCTACCGCCGCGGGATGTTGCGTCAGCAACCTGCGCCCGGCCAACTGCCCGGCTGCAACCAGGCGCAGAATGACCGTGATCAGGAACACGAGCGACAGGCCGGCGGAAAGAAGAGTCATCGTATCGCGGAAAGCGATGACCGCCGCGCCGGTCACCAGACCTGCGAATGCCAGCAGGTAGAGCATCTGCCACATCGCCACGCCGTCCGCCGCCGACTGATCGGGGCGCAACCGGCGCAGACGCCAGGTCGCCGCGCGCAGCAAAGACGCCCCGCGCTCCCTGATGAGGAGATCAACAATGGTCTGCCGGGGCAGCAGCGCGACCCGCTTCCGCCGCTCTCCCAGCGCCAGTGCCACGTCGGCGGCGACCTCGGGGTCAAGAGCATTCGCATTGAGCGCCGCCGACACGCTCGGCCCGTGAACGGGCAGGGGCGCTCGGGTGTCCAGCCAGGCCCGTGGCGGCACCCCGTCGGCTTGATGACCCAGCGCGAGAGAACCGATCTGCTGGTCCGCCGCATGACCGCACCCCCGGGCAACCGCCGCGCAATACGCCGCAGGTGTAACCGCCCCTTGTGTGAGTAGCACGGCGGACACATTCACGTTCCACGTTGCTGCGAGAAACTGCGCTCGATATAAGTCCGAGGAGGAGACGCCCAATTGCCAGAAAAGGCGGCTCTGCCAGTGGCCGCGGTCCGGCGTCGGCAGCCTGTCCGACATGGCCGCAGGCGCGGCCTGGTAGCCGAGAAACAGTGAACTCGCTTGCAGGCTCATTGCGCCCCCACGCATTACCGCCAAGCGCAATAATCACATTTTATGTGAGATCATGATAGAGAAAATCACATATTCGGAAGCTCTGCGGCTATCCTGCCTGCCGGTCGTCGCGATCCTGCTGTGGCTGGCAATGGCCGCAACGCCGGCATCGGCACAGGACGAGATTCTTCAGGGGCCGGAAGACAATGCCAACATCGAGAGCACGATCGGGCCGCGGCCCGACTGGTCCTGGCTTGACCAACTCCGCTTCGTGACGACCTCCGATTTCCCGCCCTTCAACTACTATGACGAGGACGATGTTCTCACCGGGCTGAACGTCGACCTCGCGCGCAGCATCTGCAGGGTGCTGAGCGTGAATTGCCAGGTGAGCGAGCTTGAATGGGAGGATCTTTCCGAAACGGTCAACGATGGTGCCGCTGACGCCGCCATTGCCGCCATGGCGATAACGCCGGACTCTCTGGAGCGCCTCGACTTCACGGACGTCTACCTCCAGATCCCGGCGCGTTTCGCTGCGTCCAAGGAAACACAGATCGCGGCAATCACGGCGGAGTCGCTTGCAGCCCGTCAGATTGGTGTTGCCCAAGACACGGCGCACCACGCCTATCTCAAGGCTTTCTTTCCGGATGCGGACCTGAAGCTGTTCGAGACCGTCGATGACGCGCGCGCGGCCCTGCGCGCCGGGAGCATAGATCTGGTGTTCGCGGACGGCCTCAGCACGGTTTTCTGGGTTAACGGGGCGGGCTCGCGCGGCTGTTGCAAGCTGGCGGGCGGGGGCTTCATGGAGCCGAAATATTTCGGTCAGGGGCTGGCAATCGCCGTTGAGCGCGGGAATGACCGGTTGGTGACGGTCCTCAATTATGCGTTGGCACGCCTGCGCGCGTCAGGCCGGCTGGAAGAGCTGATGCTGCGCTACTTCCCACTCAGCCTCTACTGAGGTTCATCGGCGCGAGTTTCGTCCGAAAACCGGCTTTCCCGTCTCAGCGCACGCTGTGACGTACGCTTCCGGCGGAACGGCAGCAACAGGCTCCAGGTGAACCGTGTCGGGGCCTCGCTCTGATATTCCGACAAGCCAATGATCATCCCGTCATGTCCTGCCTCCGGCTGCGGGCGATAGGTGCGGAACAGCCGGTCCCAGACCGAGAGATTGAAACCGAAATTGGAATCCGTCTCGCGCGGGATGACGGAATGATGCACCCGGTGCATGTCCGGTGTGACGAGGACGCGCCTGAGCGCGCGGTCGAGCCAGCCCGGAAGGTTGATATTGGCGTGATTGAACATCGCGCAGCCGTTCAGGATGATCTCGAACAGCACGACCGCGATCGCCGGGATGCCGAGCGCGAGCACGACCGCGATCTTGATCAGCATGGACAGCGCGATCTCGATCGGATGGAAGCGCAGGGCCGTGGAAACGTCGAAATCGACGTCGGCATGGTGCACCTGGTGTAGCCGCCAGAGCACCGGCACCTTATGGAACACCACATGCTGTCCATAAATCGCCAGGTCCAGCAACACGATCGAAACCAGGATTTCCAGCCAGAATGGCCACCCCAGGAGATTGAACGCGCCCCAACCAGCGACGCGCGCCCATTCCGCTGCCGCCACAGCCGCGACCGGGATGGCGACCACCCCCATGAGGCGCAGCAGGAACGCGTTGATCCCCGAAATGGTCAGATTCGTGAGCCAACGGCGCGGTTTGGAGTGATGCAACTCGCGGCGGGGCGCGCCAAGTTCGATAAGCGCCATCACGACAAAAATGCCGATGAAGGCACTCAGACGCAGAATTGTTTCGGTCGTCTGGCTCAGTTCGCCCATGCTCAGTTCCCTATATCAACTTTATGCGTGATATGGACATCGGGCAGGCGCACGGCGAGGGGCTGTGCTGATATGTCAAAGCACGACGTGACGCGCACGCGCCCCGCGTTCAATCGCGACTGTCTGCAACTTTTCGAGCCCGAGTTTCTCGGCCAGCATTTCAAGGAACCGGGTTTCCTCCTCGCTCACGGACAGGTCCGCAGCCGCGATCTCGACTGCCAACGCGTACGCCGTCTCGCGCAGCCGTGGCGGGACGGCCGTGCCGATCTTCTCCAGCACTCTCTCGAGGCCGTCATCACCGCTGAGCATATTGCCGCAGGCTTCGGCCGTGTGAACGAGCGAGTCGAGGTTGAAATTCCGGAACACGGGCAGGTGGCTGACAATGCGTCCGATCCGTTGCAACTCCGTATCGGAGATCTCGCGATCGACCGCGGCGATGGTGACCATGGCAAAGATGAGCGCCTCGTGGATTTCTGCGACCTTTGCTTCGCCCAGCGTATGGGGGATATCCGACATTTCTGTCCCTTTTTGGCTGCCAACCGGCTTATGCACGCCGGCATCTCAATTCAGCCCGACTTGTAACCTGTTCGCCCGCGCGATCAAGCGCGCCGTCACGCCAACCGGCCCGATTGACGGCTTCGCGGCCTCAGCCTAACTTGCGCGCGTTTTCCATTACAACCGCCTCCAGGCAACCGAAAGACGACCTCATGAACACGCCCTCCGAGTCAGCCGCATTCGATCCGCTCGCCGCCGAAATGATCGAGGCCGCGCGCGAGAGCAAGGCCTGGCCTTTCGAGGAAGCGCGCAAGCTGATCAAACGGTTCGAGAAGGACGGCGCACCGGATGTCGTGATCTTCGAGACCGGCTACGGCCCGTCCGGCCTGCCGCATATCGGCACCTTCGGCGAGGTCGCGCGCACCAGCATGGTCCGCCACGCCTTTCAAGTGCTGACCGGCCTGCCGACGCGCCTGATCTGCTTTTCCGACGACATGGACGGGCTGCGCAAGGTGCCCGGCAACGTGCCGAACCCGGAGCGCATGGAGGCCTATCTCGGCTTGCCGCTGTCGCGCGTGCCGGATCCGTTCAGCGACGAGCACGAGAGCTTTGCCGCGCACAACAACCTGCGTCTGCGCCGGTTCCTCGACCAGTTCGGCTTCGACTACGAGTTCTATTCCGCCACGACCTGTTATCAGTCCGGCCAGTTCGACGATACACTCCTGAAGATGCTCAGCGTGTACGACAAGGTCATGGAGATCATCCTGCCCACGCTGGGCGCGGAGCGGCAGAAGACCTATTCGCCGTTCCTGCCCGTCTGTCCGCGTACGGGCCGCGTCTTGCAGGTTCCGATGGTGGATCGCAACGTGGACGCGGGCACGATCACCTATGAAGACCCCGACACGAATGAACTCATCGAGACGCCGGTCACGGGCGGGCGCGTCAAGTGCCAGTGGAAGGCTGACTGGGCGCTGCGCTGGGCCGCGCTGGGCGTGGATTACGAGATGGCGGGCAAGGACCTGATCGACTCGGTTACGCTCTCCTCGAAAATCTGCCGCGCCTTGGGCGCGCGTCCGCCGGAGGGCTTCAACTACGAGCTGTTTCTGGACGAAAACGGCGAGAAGATCTCCAAGTCGAAAGGCAACGGGCTGACGATCGACGAATGGCTGACCTACGCCTCGACCGAGAGCCTGAGCATGTTCATGTTCCAGAAGCCCAAGTCGGCGCGGAAGCTGTATTTCGACATCATCCCGAAGACGGTGGACGAGTATCTCACGTTCCTGGCGAAATACCCGGACCAGACGGCGAAGGAAAAGGTCGCCAACCCGGTCTGGCACATCCATCTGGGCGATCCGCCGCGCGTTGAGATGCCGATCAGCTTCTCGCTTCTGCTCAACCTCGTCAGCGCGTCGAACGCGGACAACAAGGACACGCTGTGGGGCTTCATCGGGCGGTATGCGCCGGGCGCGACGCCGGAGAATGCGCCGGAGCTTGACCGCATGGTGGGCTACGCGATCAACTATTATCGGGACTTCGTCGCGCCGAGCAAGCAGTTCCGCGCACCTGATGAGCGCGAGCGCGCCGCGATCACCGAGCTTTACGAGCGGCTCGGCGAATTGCCGGAGGGCACGGCGGGCGAGGACATCCAGGCGGTGGTCTACGAGATCGGCAAGACGCACGAATTCGACCCGCTGCGCGACTGGTTCCGCGCGCT
>CAYFTI010000119.1:0-6758 GCA_964346065.1 uncultured Hyphomicrobiaceae bacterium | reverse complement strand
CGACCCGCAGCCTCGCGCCGGGTCGCCCGACCCGGATGCCCCTTCGCCCCGGCTGGTGCTCACGCACCATCACCGCCGCCGTCGCCGAACCATTCCTTCACAGCCTCTGAGCCGAAAGGCCAGGAAGCCGATCGAAGACGCGTTCGGCTGGATGAAGACCACGAGCTCCCGGCTCGAACCCGCAATCGCGGGCTCGAACGCGTGCGCTGGTCCTTCACTTTCAGGGCCGGTCGCCTATGGCATAGGCGCGGCGTGCTCCGCGGCCCTACGTCGCTTGACCGCTGGGCTTCCTCTGCGGGACAGCGGAGCCAGGCCCTCGGCACGCGCGGGAGGCTGCGCCGCAACACCTCAATTGGCCGCGACGCGCGATCTTCCGGCCTCATTGGTTTCTCCGGCGCTTGTACGGGACGCAGGTCTCAACCCGGGAAGACTTGCATGGTGGCGTCTGAGTGGGCATGAATGTGGTAGCCTTTTTGCCCTGTTGCATATTTGTTTGCTGAGGACTCAATGTTTAGGCTACTTTTTCGCTTGCGTGCTCGATCCTGCGTGGCCCGTCACCATAGAGTCTTGCTGCTTCGTTGCGGTCACACATTTGAACTCGGCACGGTACTGCCGCCTGTTCTCGCAATGGCAGTGGCCCTTGCCATGTTGGTCGTGCCATCGGCGGTGAATGGTTCGGAATACCTTATACAGCCCGGCGACCGACTTCGATTGACAATCCAGGGACTAGCCGGATATGCTGAAGAACAGATCGTCGATGAATCTGGCATCTTTACGACGGGAATTGTCGGCGACCTGCCGGTGGCCGGCATGACCATCGAAGCCGTGAGAAAACAAATCCTCCGCCAGACACCTAGCCTTGTACTCAGACGGTACGACGTCGGTGGCGAGATCAACGCCTTGGCCGTCGATGCTGACCAGATCAACCTAGCCATCGTCGGATACCGCCCGATCACGGTAGCCGGCGCGGTCGAGAACCCTGGGCGTTACGACTACGAGCCGAACCTATCGGTCCGGGCCGTGATTGCGCGCGCAGGCGGCCGGGTGCGAGATTTCCTCGGCGATACGCCCGATGCCGTTCAACTCCTTCGTCTCAAGACCGACTTGACGAGCCAAATCATCGAGCACGCAGAAGAGACGGCCCGCATCTGGCGGCTTGAGCAGTTGATTGCCGGCGAACGCCACGAAGACCCGCCGGCTGTGACCGCCGTTCACCTCAATCCCTCTGCCTTCGAACAGATCTTAAAAATCCAGAGAACTCAGCTAGACGGATCGCTCGCGGCAATCGCCGGCCAGCACGAGCAAGCCTCGAACCTCGAGGAAAAGCTGGTGGCGAATATCGCGCTACTAGAAGCCCAGATGGCCACGATGGAGGAGGCGGCCGACATCACCCGCCGCGAGGCAGATCGCCTCAATGATGCCGTCAAGCGAGGCTTGGCGCGAACCGCGGACCTCGTCGACGCCGAGCGTGTGGCAATCCTCTCCCAGACGCAACGCCAAAGCCTCCAGGAACAATTGTTCAACGCCAACTTCGCCCTCGCCCGTCACCGAGTAGAACATGCCCAATGGCAGAGGGAGCGGCAGGAGGCACTCCTCGACGAGCTTGCCGCGGCGCAGAGGCGCTTGCGTCTCGCCGGCGGCCGCATCAGGCATCTAGCCGAATCGCTCGGCATCGAAGCGTCAATGACAGAGGGGGAGCGCAAACCGTCGATCGTCGTCTACCGTGTCATCGACGGTGAAGAGTACATTCTCGACCTCGGGCTCGGCGATTTCGTGAAACCTGGCGACGTCGTGTCGGTAGAGACCGCACGACCGACCGACATTAGCCGTGTGCTTTACGAGGCGGGCAATGGCGAAGACTGAATCCATCCGCACGACGACCTTGTTCGCGTCGTGGTCGGCCTGAAGTCGAAACGTCGATGACGGGTGCCCATTGTGGCAGGGAGGCGTCGATCGCCCGTAAAAGTGCACCGTCGATCGGCTTAAATAGTGGCCGCGGAACGTCACCGCGCGAGTTCGTGGCGCCTTCGACGACGATACGGTGGGCGCTCGCGCTGAACCCTATTCTCGGCCGATGGGTGCTGCCCTTCGCGGTGGCGGCGCTGATGTTCATCCTCCCACCCTTCGTCCGCGAAACGCGACCACTGTCTCCCTTCATTGCGCTACCAATAGTGGTGAGCGCCGTTGGCGCGCTCGTCGGCCTCACTCGGTCCAACATCCTGTGTGCGCTCGCCGCCCTCGTCGCCGTCATGGTCGTTGCCCTGATGTTTCAATTCGGCTTCGGTCATGTTCCCGATCTAGCGCTTGCCCTTCGCCAACAATTTTACTACGCCCATTGTGTTGTCGCGACGTTAGTCGCAGCATTTTTGATCACAAACCATCGGCATGAGATCTTTAGTGGCATGGCCCTAGCGACCGCAGCGGTCCTCTACAGTGCACTGTCATTGAGCTTAGATTCACAATTTGCAGGTGACTTCGATATCCGCGGCAACTTCGAGTGCGGCACTGCCTTCTTTGTGATCGGTTACGTCTTCTGGAGCCACGATCGCGCTCTGCGCCTCTACTTTGGCTTTCTGGTACTTTTTTTGTTTTCGTTGTATACACACTCAGCGCAGGGCAGTCTCGTTGCAATTGTAATGCTCGCTCTTCTTCCACTTTGCCGCGTTTTACGCGGCGTTGTCGTTTTTTGTTTTGCGTTTATGCCAGTTCTATTCCCTTTGGTTCTTCCTTTTATTGTCGACATTGTTGGAGCGCTCGACTCCAATGTCGCGATACGCCAGCAAATGTGGAGTGCGCTTTTAAGTTATTTATCCGAAGATTTTGGATTTTTCGGACTTGGCTTTGGCGTTGGCTCATATCAGGCCATTTTTGAATATGCACTGCTCGATTACATTCGGTTTAAGCGCCTAGAAAACATCGGCATGCACAATGGAATTTTGCAGATTGCGGCATTTGTGGGTATAATCGGAATCGCCTTTGGCATTTTATTGTTGCTAACATTTGCGCGGACAGCACTTCGACACCTCGACGATACACGCGTGCTCGTCAGCTACTTTATCGTTATACTCAGCCTGACCTTAAATCAGGCATTCACTCATCTTGTCGTGGAACTTGGCACCGCGCTCGCCCTTGCGGTGCTTGTGAACGCAGAATGGACCGAGCGCAGATTCGGCATGCAACGGATGCGAGTCTGCTCGGCGGGGACATCGGGAGCGACATGAAAATTACGATACGTCACCAAGAAAAGAATCTTGCCGCTATCCTCTGGGACCTCCAACGCTTCGGGTTTACGCCGGCGAAGATGATGCAGCGGGCTCGACGAGCTCGAGGCGCGAGCACCAACCTCAGACCCGTCCTTCTCTGCTCGGTACCAAAGGCGGGGACGCATCTGGCCGAGACGGTGCTTTGTATGCATCACGCAATCTACCGCCCCTTCTTGCCGACAATTGAAGATCGTAACCTCGAACGCCTCGGCGGTCTTGAATACATCCTCAGTCGAGCACGGCCGGGCCATCTCCTAGTATCGCACCTGCCGTATCGCGTCGAAACAAGAGACCTTGCCCGCTACTACGGTGTCAACGTGATCTACCTGAAGCGCGACCCACGCGCGATCCTCGCCTCCGACGTGCGCTACATTGGCAGCCGTCGCGACCACTACTTGAACGCGATCCAGGCAACCCGCACAAGCGTCGATGAAAAGATCCGCATGCAGCTCGAAGGCGTGGCCGAAGTCGGTGTCCCGCCCTTTCGTCAGCGGCTGCGCGCCTACTTGCCCTGGGAGCGCGAGCCCGGAGTCCTCACGCTTCGCTACGAGGAGCTCGGTCGCGTTCGTGATCCGGAACAGGGCTGCGATGCGGTGGCGCTGCTTGAGACGCTGTTCGCGTTCTGCGGCGCGCCGACAGCGAAGGGATGGCTGCGCGACCTGCCGGCACGCCTTCCGACAAGCGCAACACCGACCTTTCGCAAAGGCACCACCGACGGCTGGCGGCGCGAGCTCTCTCCTGACGTGATCGCGGTCATCGAGGCCGACCTCGGAGCGGTGCTCGAAGAATTCGGCTATCGGGCGTGATGGCGAGCGCTCGTGGCAGGATCCGAGGCATCGTCCTCGCCGTCACGCCCGGTCGCTTGCGCGCACTGAGCGCGCGCCTCGGCGAAGTGCCTTGGGCCCTGGCCTGCCAGATCCTGACGAGCGCTACGAGCTTCCTGACCACCGTAGCCTTCGCCCGGACGCTCGACCTCGGGTCCTTCGGGATACTCGCCCTTTGCCTTGTCGTCTTGGTCGTTGCCAGGAACTTTCTGACCCAGGTACTGCTCGCCCCAATGTCGACCATCGCTCCCGACGTTGCGGCTGCAGACGAGCGGTACTATGCGGGCTTCCTGCTCGCGGGCGCACTGGTCTTTGCGCTGTCGATTGGCGTCGGCACCGGCTTGGCGCTAGCCGCAGCGGCGCCGGTGGCCGGCATCGCCGAACCTGTTCCGGTGGCGCTCGCCCTCGGCATCGCCAACAGCTTTAGTCTCTTGGCCGACTACGGCCGGCGCTTCGAGTTCGTGCTCGGTAAGCCCTGGCGCGCATTCGCGATGGATCTCGGTCGCAACGTCGTGCAGCTCGTGGCAATTGTCGTTGTCATTGCTCCATTCGGCCCGTCTCCCTCCGCGCAGACCGCTCTATACGCGGTGGCACTAGGTGGGCTTACTGGTTGCTTGGTTGCCGCCGTCGGCCACCCTCGGCCGGGATGGTCGCGCCGCCTAGCCGCAGCGATGTGGTGCCGACACCGCGCCTTCCTTTTGTGGATGAGCCCCGGCTTCGTCTTCGAGACGCTACAGTACAACGGACCCTTCCTATTTGCCGCCGGCGCCGTCGGCGCCGAGGCTGTCGGACTGGCGCGCGCACTTCAACAGCTGGCCAATATCCTCGCCCTGCCCATCAATGCACTCCAGCATATCGCGACGGCGCGCGCAAAGCGCGCCCAACTAGCAAGCGGTTTTGGTGGCGCACGACGGTTTCTGCTCCGCCTGACGGCCGCTTCGGGGGGCTTCATTGGCTTTTTGAGTGCAGCGCTACTTCTGCTCCAAGAGCCGCTGATCGTCGGCATTTTCGGTGTCTACCGCCCCGAAGCTTGGCCGATCCTGCTTGCCTACCTCGCCTTAAACCTGACAACGCTCGTGCGCTTTCCCTTCATGATCGCCGCGCAAGTCGGCGAGAATCCTCGACTTATCTCTTCCGCTGCGGTAGTCGGAGCCGCCACGGCCACGATCACGGTCCTGATGACGGCGGATCGGCTCGGCGGATTGAGCATTCCGCTTTCCGTAGTCGCTGCGATGGCCGCCAACCTCGTCGTCTACGCATGGGCGGCAACGTACGCTCATCGCGGCGACAGAGCGGCTTCCGAAGCGCAGAGGCGCTTGGACCGCGGTCCGGATGCCGCGCAATGACGAGGTCGCGGATTCATGCCGCCCTGTGCTTATGGCTCAGCGCGTTCGCGTGGGTCGACCCGGCAGCGGGCGCCTCCTGCACGCCGGCCGCCGACTCTACCCTCGCCTTCGGCGCCAACGCGCAGCAGATCCGAGGGGTCAAAATCGAGCCGAGACTCATGCCCGCCGGGAACGGCGCCGCCGGGCTCGGTCAGGCGCGGATATCCTCCCTACGATCGGTCGGCTTCAACACGGTTAGAGTGAACCTCGATATTGCTCGCCTGATCGAGGCTGACGACGACTTGAGCCGAAAGCGCTGGATGGCGCACCAGATTGAGATCATCGAGGATCTGCTGGCCGCAGGCTTCAAGGTCTATGCACAATATGCTGTACCACTGACGCACGAGGCGTTGTCGAGACGAGTGGTACAGACGGATCGCCGGGCGTGGCAGCTCTATGTCGGCGCGATGGTCATGGCTACGAAGGAGCTGGCAGGTCGGTTCCCGGCCGAAGCACTCGCCTTCGATCTGATGAACGAGCCCTTCAGCCGGGACGCGCTCGGTATCGACACTCCCTGGGAGAGAGCAGCCGAACAGCTATGGCGCGAAGCGCGTCTCGCCGCGCCAGCACATTCGCTCTTCGTGCAGGGCACAAACCCGCGTTCAGAGACGACGATTTCCAGCCTCGATCCAAGAGCTTTCGATGCAAACACAGGATTTGTGTTCCACGCCTACGAACCGGGCGTGTGGACGCACCAGGGCCGCGACTACCCCCATCTCTACGGAATCCCTTTTCCTGCGCACGACCTTCCGGGAGGCGAGGCCGCCGCCGTCGCGTCCATGAAGGAACGCGTCTCGAAAGACGCGACATTATCGCCGCACGAGCGCGAACGCCTCATCGCCGCCAATGTCGAGCGCATCCGTTATCTCTTTCGTCATGACGGTGGCTTTTCGCAGGCGTGGATCGACCGCCGCTGGCAGGGCATCGACGCGTGGCTCGCGGCCAACCGCATTGATTCTTCACGGATTTTCGTCGGAGAATTCGGCGTTGTCGGCTTGGATAACTTCCCGCAGCTCGGCCAGATTGAACTCGGTGACAAGCAAAGCGTCGCTTTTGAGCGCTCGCGCGCTCGTTTTATTGCTGCAATATGGCAGCTCATTGATGCACACTGTTTTCTCGGAGGTGTTATCCATCAGCTGCACGGCGATTTTGCCATCGGCGAACAGTATTCGGTCTTCGACTATGGCCACGACGTCGTGCCGGAAATCGCAGAGCGTCTCCGGATTCTTTGGCGAGCCGACCCATAAGCCAGCACTCGACCCCGGGCCCCGCTTTTGTCATCCTAG
>CAYFTI010000118.1:0-6887 GCA_964346065.1 uncultured Hyphomicrobiaceae bacterium | reverse complement strand
GCTCCGCCGCTGCTCCCCATTCGCGCGCGTCGTCGCGGTAGCGCCCGTCGGCGACGCCGACGATGCGAGCGTCCACGCCCTGCTTATCGAGAGCGTGCGCAACGCCCTTCAGGCACTCGGCGACACCGCCGGCGGCGCGCGACATGTGCGCGGTGACGAGAGCGACCTTCACGCAGAGAAGACCCGTCGAAGCGGCGTAGCCCCTGTGCGGAACCGGTTCGCTGGCGGGCTGGCAGGGGCTGAGACCAGCACGCACGCCTGTTGTGCTTGGGTTAGGCCTCCCGCGATCGGTCGGATTGACATTACGATCCTTGTCTCTTCCGCAACGTGCGGCAGCCCCACGCATCGGATACGCCCCCACAAGGCGGGTTGTCCCGGCGCCAGAATAGGTTTATAAGCCTATGACCATCACAGCCTGGATGACGTCGATGACCGCAAACCTGCCCCCGATTTCCGTCGATGGCGTCGCACGCCGGAACGTCGACGACGCGCTGGCCGCGGCCTCTGACACCGATCAGAGGGTGAGCGAGTTGACCGGTCAAGTCACGGAGCTGGCGAGGCGGGAAGCGGCGAACGGCGGGCTGGCCACGACCACCACGTGGGTGGAACTGGGTGAGGCCACACGGCAGAATACGCCGGTCGACATCGTCAACCTGCCAGCGGGCACTTCCGTCCAGATTGTCGTCGACGTGCTCAGCGGCTTTCCTGGCGACAGCGTGCTGCAGATCGCCGTGGCCGGCCAAGCGCTCCCGATGTCCGTGTGGCAGGAAACGCCACTGGACCCGACGACGCCGGGGCGCTACGCAACGCCGCCGATCGATACGGGAGCGGCCTTTGTGCTCACGAGGCGTGGGATCATCACCGCCACGCTGGTCGCCCCGGGCGCGACCAGCGGCATGGCGCGTGTCACCGTCAACCATCCGCCCGCGCGACGGCCCGACGACGGCACGTTGAACGTCCAAGATTGGGGTGTGCTGCCGACGAACGGCGCTGCGGACAACACCGCTGCGCTCTTGGCGCTACGAGAATGGTGTCGCGCGCGACCGGACACGATGCACCACATCCTATTTCCGCCGAGCGATCAGCCTTACAAATATCTTAGAAACGATTGGACCTTTGGCATTCGGCGGTTTCGCCTTTCCGGTTACGGGGCGAAGCTAATGAATGATAATGGAGGATTTCCTAACGTAGGCAGCTTGGCCTACACATATTATACGAATGGCGGGATGTTCTTCAACGTTGAAGAAGCAATTGCGGGTAATCCGGCTCCAGGAATAATGGGCACTCTCATCGACACTGTGAATGCCGGAGAAACGGTTGTCACGCTTAAAGAAGCCGATACAGATTTGGCGCCTGGAAAAAACGTGCTCATTTATGGCGTGCAGCAACAAGGAGGTGGATACCCACCAAATCCGCACTACTTTGAATACAATAAAATTCAGTCTATTGACGGCATCGAAGTAACGCTTGTGAACGCGGTTAAGCAAGATTATCGCGATGACTGGCCCGAAATTACAGATTCAAGCAGTAGCCTTCTGCATGGCCGCGCAAGGATTTTATCTCTTAATCGCGCCGATTATAATGTTGCAGAGCAAGTAATTATTGAGGGTATTGAGTTTGTAAGACGAACCACCAATTTTTCGGCGTACTCAAAAGATCAGGGTTTTCTTCACGTGGGAGACGCCTTGTCATGCGTCGTGCGTGATTGTAAATGCGAGCATCTTGTTGTTTCTGCGTCAGATGAAGTGCTGGTTCAAAGAACATACGTTGAAAACTATCACGAGCCAGATAAAATTCTAAATAAAGTGCGTTATGAAGATTGCTCAGTGCCGTATATACAGCACGCCACTGGTACTAATACGTATCAAATGGACCGCTGCCACATCCGGAATCGTCAGGATGACGGAGGTAAACGCTACTCTTATACTTATGCACGCAGCAATATCTTCCGCCATTGCACCTTTGATGGAGACGAGTCATATCAAATCGACTTCGGGCTTGGTGGATACGCGCACGGAGCAATTGTATTAGAAAATAACATATTTAATAAACCGAAGACAAATGCGCCAGTCCAATATGATGCGCAAAATTACGTTCAACAACTGACGCCACTAAGCATTGAAGATGATGGAACAAAGACACTGAGTTTTACGTTCAACGACAAGCCAGACGCGGCGGTTTCGCGAAAAGTTTATGACGGTATGCCATTTTTTGCAATTAAAAACCCGCCAGAAGAGTCATTTATAAGCGGATATATTACGGGAGTGCGCGCAGGAAGAACCTACACACTCGCAACACAAGAAGTTGTTGTTGACGTAGAAACGGACGGCTTAGCTTTAGCGGACAGCAAGGTGTTTTTTCCGGCTGCTAGGTCGGTAGACATTAAAAATAATACTATTTTGCTAAGTGATACAAATCAAAAGGCAGACGTTGAAGATTTTTATTTTAACGCAAATAACAAAATAAATAGATTTACATGGATAACGAAATTTACGGGAGGTATTGTGCCTTTTTCTCGTCCTGTGTTTGGTATTTGCACGGAGGTAAGTATTAACGTCTTGCGTCCTTACACAGGACCGGGCACATCAACTCAAGCGAGATTTATATTACGGCGAAATGGCTACGCCGAAAACTGGTTTGTTGACACAACTCAAATAGCAAATTCAACGAAGACGGTTCTTGATGGGTCATTGCCATACGTTCCTGTAAATGAGGCCCGCTTTGAAACGACTGGTTTTTCATACAATGCTGGGACGGTCGATTTGGCGTCTCCAATCATTGAAATAACTATTAAAGTGCTCAGCCCGGCTGTATAGCAGGATCCGTGACGGATAAACTATAAATTAGAATATGTCATGTCTGCGGAAGGCTATGAAAAGTTGCAGAGCGCTAAATAGGGAATGATCGTGGGACGAGTACGTTATGGAACGCAACGCAGCTCGAAAGCAGATCAAGCACGAACTCGTGCTGTGCTCCAGGCATGCATCTAATTTGCAAGTTCAAGCAAGGACGCGGAGCAGTGCGAGGTGGAGGGCATTACGTCGTGGCTGCATCGCTGAGCGTGTCGAAAGCGCCACCGCGTCCGCAAGGGCTTCCGCGAAACGATCCGGCCCCCAATCACCGATGCGCTCACGGCTTTGTTCAGCCATGCGGTCTCGATCGAGATCTCCGTGCGCAACGCGGTGAAGGGCGACCGCCATGCCTTCCACGTCGAGGGGATCGATGATTAGCCCGTTGCGTTCATGCGCGACGAGTTCGGGCACGCAGCCGCATCGCTGCGAGACAATCACGGGTAAGCCCGCCGCCATAGCCTCGTTGACCACGAGGCCCCATTGCTCCGTCGTGCTCGGTAGCACGAAGCAGCTGGCGTGGGCATACCATCCGGGGAGTTCGGCATATTGACGAAAGCCCGGCAGTTGTACGTGCGCGGATAGGTCGAAACGTTCGGAGAGTTCGACGATCGACGCGCCGACGGGACCATCGCCGATCAAGACGAGATCCCAAGCCGCCGGCCCGGCCAGTTGGCGATAGCGTGCGTAGGCCTCCACAAGCCGATGCAGGTTCTTCTTCTCGACGAACCGCGCCGTTGTGAGGAAGAAAGGACTTTTGGGCGCCGTTGCATGGACTTCCGCGACGATGCTCGGCGTGGGATTGGCGAAATGACTGTTGTCAACTGCGTCGTAGCCGAGGAAAACTCGGCCGGGGTCCATGCCTAAATTTGAGAGATAAGCCGCCGACCGGCTACCGCCAACGATGCCGGCGTCGAAGAGCGACACGATCCGTCGCTTGACAGCCTCGGCCAACGGATTGCGGGCGGCGTCGCTCGCGTTGCTAGCCGACATGACAATGGAAGGTACACGACGCAGCAAACACCAGAGCAGCAAGAGCCGCGCCCAGCGCGCTCCCCAGCCGGGGATGGCCACCACAGCCGGTGAGAGCTGATCCATCGCAGCGAATAGTCTCGATCTGAGTTGATCGGCGCTCAACTCCTCGGGGTCACCGGGGATCAGCGTGAGGTGGTCGGGATGCGTTGCAGGTACTTGCTCCCAAGCATAGACCCGGTCGGTGTGGGTGAGCTCCAAGCTCACCACCCGCAGCCTTCGTCGCGCCGCGGCGATGCGAGCGTGGTGGTATGGACCGAAGCGGTGCCACGCCACGACCGTCGGTCCAGTGCCTGTCATGCGCCGGTCGAGGCGCCTTGCGGCGCGAAAAGTGACCGCCGCGGGTGCCGGCCGATGAGGCCGAGGCGGCGCAGCGCCCAAGGCAGAACCAGCAACAAGATCAGCCCATAGAGCGCGAAGCGCGTCATCGCCCGGAGCCCGGAATGGAGGCCGACGATGAAACCCGCTGCAACCAGCAGCTTCCACAGGAGAAACCGCAGCTCGCCTTTGGCTTCGTAGCGACGGTCGAGCAAGCCGCACAGCCAACCATAAACTAGAAAGAAGAGGCTGCTGCCCTGTCCGAACAGATAGTAGAGCTCGCCCAGCGCCGGCGTGGTGAGACCTGTGCTGCCGACCGTACCCTTGACTACGGAGAGGCTTTTTCCGACGCGCGCCGGAAAAGGCACCCAAGCGGAGGGGATCGGCTGCAACACGGACACCACGAGGAAGATGCGAGCAGTGATCCCTTCATCGGCCTGGGCCGCGGAATGGGCACGCAGGGTCCAGGGGTCTAGGGCATTGAGGAAATTATCGCTACCGGGGTCGATCCCTGGCTCCTCGCCAGAGGTGATCGCCGCACCGCTCTCCGTCGACCCTGTCACAAACCAGTCGGCGGAGCGCTCCCACGCGGCGGCGGTAAAATTCCCAATGCCCGGCATGTAGTCGCCGCGTGCCGTGTAGCCCACCCAGCAGAGGTGGAGTGCGAGGGCGGCGAGGACGACGCCGGCGAGCGGCCTGCGGCGGTAGGGGTTGCCGAGCAAGAACAGAGCGAAGACGAGGAGCCCAGCACCGCTCGCCCGACTGAAGCCGGCAGCCAAGGGGATAACGCTGACCAGCACGCCGAGCACGCAAGCAACCTGCCAAGGCCATGATCTGCATCGGGTATGGGTTAGGACCCACGCCGCAAAGACGGCGAGAACGACCCAGAGCGCGGAATTGGCAACGATGATATTATGAATGACTTTATCGACGAAGTCTTTTGCCTCCCATTGCCCGTGGCCGCGGCCGACACTGGAGAAGAGCAACTCGCCAAATCCGCCGGCCCTGAGAGCAGAAAACATCAAAACCACGAGCGATAGCAGCACGATCAGCCAGATGTACGATGCCCGGCACGGCGGTAGGGCGATGGCGGCACGCCGTCCCGCCCCGCGTGCGATCGAACTCCCGACCACGAAGAAGGCCATGCTGAGGGTACTGTGCGCGAGCCCGGCGTCCACGTAGGCCGGCACGAGGAGGAAGCTCGTCCATCCGCCCTGGTCGAGCGCGAGCCACGGCGTCAGGTGATAGCCGATCCAGAGGCTCCATACGAAAAGGCAGTCGAGCGCGAGAACCTGGCTCAAGCCGCGGCGTGCAATTCGCCAGACGGTCCAGGCGATCATGAGCAATCCGGCGGCGAGCCAGAACTGCGTTGCCTCGGTGGGCCAGTCGGTCATCGTGACGAAGCGGCGGCTGGCGCCGCACGTGCGCCGGGAATCGAAGAGGAGACGCCCACAACATCCAACATCTGCGCTTCGAGGCGGCTTGCGTAGGCAGCAAGGCCGACCGGTGGATCTCCGTCGAGTTGCGGCACCGCGTCGGCGTAGCGATCGCGGACGTCGAGAAGTGCGGCTGCCAGGGCATCGACGTCGCGCACGGGGATCAAGTGAAGCCCGCTCGTCGCGGGTGGCGGCCCGCTGTTGGGGGTGCAGATGACCGGCAGCCCGCTGGCCAGCGACTCGTTGATCACACCGGCCGAGCCTTCGCATAGGGACGGGAGAACCAAGACGTCCGCCCAAGCATAGTGATCCGGCATCGCCGACCGAGGCACGCTCCCGAGGAAGGAGGCCACCGCTCCGTAGGGCTCCAGCCGATCGGGCGCCAAGGCCAAAGGGCCGACGAAACGCCCTTCAACGCGTGAGGGACCGAGTTGCCTGAGCGCCTCGAGCAGGTAGGGTGCGCCCTTTCGCAGGCCGACCTGCCCCGCGAACAGGACATGCAGCGGCCTTCCCTTTAGCGATCGTCGCACGGGCCGATGCGGAAAGCCACTCGTGTCGACGCCATAGGGAACAATACGGCACTTGCTGACTGGTCCACCCGCGGCCGCAACGCCATCCGACACAAATCGGGACGGGCACAGGATGACGTCGACGGCCTCCCACTCGCGCGCCTCCCGCTCGGCGGCGCGCTCGGCACCGCCGACTTCGAGATCCGGCTGCCAATTGGGCCAACGCTCGATCTCCTCGGTTAGTAGCGCTCGCTCGATGGCGGCCGGTGCCAGGGTCTGATCCAACACACAACGCCGGCCGTCGCGTCGCGCGCCTTCGAACAGCTCCAAGCCGGCCCGGTTGAACCCGTAGACCACGTCGGCACCGCCGAGACCGTGTTGCAGGACAGACTGATTGAATTGCCGGGCGACGTCTCGGTGCATCTTCGCCAAGTCGGCTGCTCGTGTCATGCGCCGCCGGTCAATAGCATAGGCAAAGCCGATCCGTTCGAAGCTCGTGACCTTCTCGGGTGGAAGGTCGTGGGCATCTCGGGACAACCACCTTCGCCCCGCATCGCTGCACCAGACACGCTCGGTCGCCGCCGCCACGCGCCGAAGCATCGGCTTGTTACCGCTGTAGCTGTCGGTGAAGAAGTGCTCGAGCATCCCGGCCTCGTGCAACACGCGCGGGACGGCGTAGTGGTGCCGGGCGCCGAGTTGCGCGACCGCGACACGCGGCAAAGTACCCGGTTCAGTCAAAAGTC
>CAYFTI010000117.1:0-7082 GCA_964346065.1 uncultured Hyphomicrobiaceae bacterium | reverse complement strand
GACCACCCGCTCGAGGAGACCATCAACGGCTACATCCTTCGGGCGCAGTCGCAGGGGCACCCGGACGCACGCCGGGGGGATGCAACGGGGGCGCGCAGCGGGCCCCCTTGCCAAGATGGTTTTGTACTACAAAACACATCTTGCGCACCGCGTTAGCGCACCGCGTTAGCTTTCCCTTTTTCGCAAGTGCCGGAGACTGCGAGCATGGCCGTCGACAATCGCTCTCCCGCCTTTGTATCGCGCTATGGATCGCTACGCTCCAGGCATCGGGCGATCTCCCGGACCCGGGTGCCGGCCAGGAACGCTTGCGCGCACTCGTAATGCCAGTCGGTGCGCCGGCGTGTGCGGTACTGGATCGTTCGCGCCTCAGGCACGTCCGGTGCCGCCTCGGACACGTGGAACACGACGAGCGGCGAGTCGACATCCCGGATAAGCCGGGCGAAGAAGTCGAGATACGCACTGCCGCCGAAGAACAGCACGGGCTCCCGGCCGCTGGTCAGCATGCGGAAGTCGTCGAAGGCGTCGCTCCGGCGCCTACGCTTGTAGCCCGGCGCCTGCTGCTGGAATGCGAGGTCGTTTCCTGGCGTTTAGGTTCTCGTCATTTTTGAACGGATTGTTCGATCAAGTTCAAGGGTCCCACGCGCAAAACCGACATTACGGACCTCATTGAAATAATGTAACGCAGCCCGGCAACTTCGGTGCGCCTCTTGAAGCAACTCGGGCTTATTCGAATGATCCGCAAGCTGAACAAGTGCTTCCGCAAGAAATTGATACCGTGTGCCGAGAAACCAATTCGAAATGCCGACGGGATTGCGGATCGCGTCCGCGATCTGTTCGCGAAAGGCACTGATCGCATGCTCAGTATAGCCGCGATATAGATATGCCTGGGCAACGCGGCCCCGGATGAGGGCGATCTGCTCCGGTCCGAAGCCATTCACACCGTTCCCAGAATCGAGCAACCGCGAAGCAAGTTCATCCACCTTTTTCGGATCTATCACCTTTGCTTGCGAAGCAAGAAGATCCCCACGGAAAATAAGCTCGCGCAAGGTGGTGACATCCGCGGGGTCGCGCTGGCGTTCGCTGGCACTCATGGCCTCTACCGTCTTCTGCAACAACGCCAACCGCCTTGGTTCCGAGCGGCCATCCCGCTCTTGCGGCATCAGGAAATCATCCTGTTTTGCTTTCATATGGAGAAGATTGGCAAGCGCCAGATTGTTATCCGCGTCAATGCCGCAGGACCGTTTTGCCTGCAATTCGGCGGCATCGGCCAAACCCATATCACCAGCCTGAAAAGCCGCATAGCGGCCGAGATGCGAGATGCTGCTCAACGCATTGGCGCGTTGCTGATCGTCCGGCATGGGCAGTTTGTCGATCGCGCCGGCGAGAAGATAAAAAGCACGCCGTGCACTTTGTGGACGCCCGGCCACTCTATCGCGTTCGATCGTCAGATCGACAATGGTACGAATATTGCCCTGGTCATAGCGCCCGGGTAACGGAATGCCGCGCTCGGCCAGATACGATTCAAGGTCGGCACATGAGGTGTTCGCCTGAAGAAGCTGTTTGTCGGACGGTCCGCCGCGCCGCGACAGCGCATCGCGGCGCTCACGATAGACCCTGTATTGGCTGCGCAGCGTGTCCTGAATATGTGGATCAATTTCACCGAGAAGCGCGTCAAATGTCGTCCATTCCAGTTTGATCCGGCCATTTTTGGCCTTGTTGAAGTTTGAACGGTCGGCCTCAGCCTCAAGAAACACCTGCTCTAGACTTCGACCGCGAGACTGTGCTGCTAACCGAAGTTCGTTTTCGAACTGAGCGATAAAAGGGTCCATCGCTTCCCCAAGGGGCCTGCGGCACCGGGCATCAGCGGTCGTACCAGACTTCGTACCATTCCGTCAGCACCCGGGTCCGGCCATATGAGCACCCCAGGACACAAACGCGAGTGCTTGCAATGCGCCGTTCCGGAGATAGTGACCAAGTAGAATGGGTAAAGCCCGGGTCATCGGAATACGCGTTCAAGGCGAAAACTGAATTGGGGTCCATCGGGGACCCGCTAACAACGCTTGTCGTTTTTGTCCTGTTGCTTGCCGCCGTGGAATAGGTGTCGTGCTTTTACAGTTGTGTCTATGAAAATGCTCGAAACCGAACACTGGCAGCTTCGTCTGCTCGTCGCCGCCGTCGGGACGGCTGCCGCTGTCTGGAGCGCGGCGATGCTGGTCGGCGGCATACGCGCCGCCGGCCAGCTTGAGAGCCAGTGGAACCCGCTGGGCGATCACATCGCCCTGGTGGCGGCCGGGGCGATCATCAGCGCCACGGCCATCTTCTACTACGTGCTGACCAGCCGCGTGCGGCAGTCGGTGCTGCTGCTGGTCATCTGCGGCGGCCTGGTGACGGCCATGACGGTGTTCGCCTCGGCGACCCAGCTCGTCATGGTGGTCGATGCCAGCATGGGCGATTCCCTGCGCAAAGGCTCGCAGGTGCGCGTCGACCAGGCCTGGGCGCAGGCCAGGCGCATCGATACGGCCATGGTCGAGGCGTATCGCGCCCAGCTCGACCACTATGCCGCCCGCATGGATGAAGAGGCGGCGACGGGCCGTGGCCCCCGTTACCGGGCGGCCGCGCGCACCCGAAACCGCCTGCGCGCTGAATACGGCGCCGCCCTCGGCGCGGTCGAGACAATCGCGCAGCAGGGCCGGTCCATGAGCGCGGATATCGCCGCCGCCCGGGGCTATCTCGACCGGCTGCGTGCCAAGGCGCGTGTTTTTGACCGCTTCGCGGAAGCCGAAGGCATCCGCGCCCCGGCGTACGGGCCGCGCATCGCGGCGGTCGAAGCCGGCCTGCCGGTCACGGGCGCCGACGGCTGGATCGACCGGCAGGCGCTCGTCTATGGCGCCGTCATGACCAAGCTGGCCGAGATGGTCGCCAGCTCCGGCATGGCAGATCTGGGCTTCACGCTCAACGCGCTGCTGAGCATCACCCCCGACCTTATTCAGGTTCTGTGCGCCTGCCTGCTGCTCATGCTTCGGCCCGAGCGGGACGCGACCAAAAGTATGCAAGGCGACAGCGCGTGGGGCGACGACGATCCGGATGCAATCCCGGAATGGGCCGGCGGCGGCTCGGCCTGGGGCGACATCGTCGGCCCCGGCCCGGACGAGACTCTTCACTAGGAGGCGCCCCCGATGCCGCATGCATGCGATCTGCTCAACGATATTCCGCGCGGCGCGCCGCGCCGTGGCGGCAAGGCCACGGGCCTGGGCGATCACATCACGCCAAGGGCGCAGTTCCGCGATCCTGGGGCGATTGCAGCTTCAAAGATTCTGGCCCGCAGCGATCAGAAGCTGCATCTGGGCGTCGTCGGTGGTGTGATGCGGACGATCGCGCTGCCGGACGGTCGGCGGGAGCGCCACGTCACGGGCGGGACGCCCATCGGCGTGGCCGATGATCGCCATGCCGTACTGGTCGCCGGGAGCCGGGCCGGCAAGGGCCGGTGTGTGATCGTGCCGACGCTGCTGGACTACACGGGCAGCGTCCTGGCCACCGACCCCAAGGCGGAGCTGTTTACGATCACCGCCGCCCGCCGGGCGGCCGGCCTAGGGCAGCGTGTCGTCGGCCTCGATCCCTTTCGGATCGCCGGCGATGAAGTCGCGGACTATCGCGGCGGCTTCAATCCCATGTCCATCCTGCCGGCGGACAGCCCGACGCTGGTCGAGGATGCGGGGCTGATCGCGGACGCCATCGTCATCCCCGCGCGCGGGGGCGATGCCCATTGGGACGATGCCGCGCGCAACTGGATCGAGACCATCGTGCTCCATGTCGCCACCGCGCCGGCCTATGCCGGCCGGCGCGACCTGGTGACGGTCTATTCCCTGCTCATGCGCGGCGCCGATCTCGGCGAGGGCGCGCCCTGCTTGGGGCATCTCTGGGCGGAGATGATGGCCAACGGGGAAGCCGACGGCGTCGTGCAGGACGGCGCGTCGGATTTCTTCGACAAGCCGGACGACGAGCGCGGCTCGGTGCTCTCCACCGCCCGGCGGCACGCCAAGTTCCTCTCCTATAAGGCCATTCAGGAAGTGGTCACCGAGCACAGCTTCGCGCTGGAAGACCTGAAGCGCGAACGCCTTACCGTTTATCTCTGCCTTCCGGCCATGCGGCTGGGTACCTGCAGCCGGTGGTTCCGGCTCTTCGTCAACCTGACGCTGGCCGCCATGGAGCGCGAGCCTGTCAAGCCGCAACCGCCGGTGCTGCTGTGCCTCGATGAGTTTCCGGCGATGGGCTACCTGAAGACGGTCGAGGATGCTGCCGGCCAGATCGCCGGCTTCGGCGTCCGGCTCTGGCCGGTCCTGCAGGACCTCACCCAGCTCAAGGCGCTGTACAGTCAGCGCTGGGAGACCTTCCTCGGCAATGCCGGGGTCCTGCAGTTCTTCGGCAATAGCGACAGCTTCACGCTGGAGTGGATCGCCAAACGCCTCGGCAAGACCTCAATGGTCGTCGCGCGCGGTTCCGAAGTTGGCGGCGATCAGCGTGACCGTCAGGGCACCAGCGGCACGTCCTGGGCCATCGAGGTCCACGATCTGATGACGCTGGAGGAAGTCGGCCGGATCTTCGGGCGCGACGATCATCTCGCCCGCCAGCTCGTCATCCGGCCGGGCGATGATCCCATGATCCTGCAGCGCATCAATTACGACACGCACGAGCTGTTCCGGGATAAGTTCCATGCAGCCCCGTAAGCAGCGTCAGCCGCAAAGAATCAGGCCTGTGCGACGGCTGGACGCGCGCTATTGCACGCCGGAAGCCGAGTACGTCCTCGACGATCTCTGGCCCTACGGCATGTTCGTGATTGCCGGAGCACTGTACCTAGTGTGGTTCTGGCTCGCCGTCTGGGACAACGCCTTCGCCTGGCCGCTCTCCTGGCGGGTGCTGGCGGCGGCCAATGGCGTCACAGGCGCCGTCATCGCCGCCGTCTTCCTGAACCTGCTGCTGCGCGTGGCCGGGCGCGATCTGCTGGCCCCGGGCATAGACGGCCACCTGGTGGGCGAGTTCGCGCGTGGGCGCTTCCGGCTGCGCATCGGCCGCCGCTTGCATGTCTTCGATGCCCGCCGGCCGCATCAGTTCCTCATGCGCGAGCACGAGCTGCGCACGGACGAGACGCGTGCGGAAGAACGGGCGCGCGCCCATGGCTTCATGCAGCGCCCCGACCACTACCGCCGCGCCCGGCAGGTGGTGCTGGATTATGGCGGGGCGCGCTACCCGCTGGCGTCCGTCGCCTTCGAGAGAGACGCCCGCGATCTGGTGCGCCGGCTGCAGGCGCTGGCTGCCTATTCGACTGGCGATGAAGGCAGCGGCATCCGCACAACCGAGACACCCAATGACATGGCGCCGTCGGCGAAGCGCCCGAAGATGGAGTAGGGCGATGCAGCGCAACGGCTATGAATATCTTCGCCTGCGCATGTTCTATGCCATCGGCGTCACGCTGGTGGCCTGGCGGATCGCTCCGGGCGATCACGGCAGCCTTTTTCTGTTCGTCGTTGCCGTGGTGCTCGGCGCGGCTGGCGGCCACGGCGTGCTACTTGGTTTTCTCGCGTTGTGGCGCAGCCGCCCGCCGCGTCCGCTGAGCCTGATGCCGCCCGCATGGCTGGCGGCCTGGCTGGTGATCTTTGTGGTCGCTTTGCTAGTCGGCACGCCGCACGTCCGCGTCAAGCAAAATTGGAAGAGCTGCAGCTATATCGGCTGGAACGGTCGCGTAGAGCTGCGCGACAGCACGTGTCCGTACATCCTCATCCTACCCTTGCCGAATATTATTCGGGCCGAGGATTGAACAATGCGAATTATGTTCATAGTCACAACTCAAGATTTAGGAAATATTCACACTTTTCGTTGTAATATGGTAAGTATACTGACGGACTATTGTCCCTTTTATATGGTCGAATGCATTTTACGCGAGACATATTATGGCTAAGCATATACCCTTCCCCCAAAGTCCGAAGATGAACGGCGATCTGCGCGCACGGAGCAAGACGGATCCCCGGCTCGTCGCGCTGGTGCGCTTCCTTGCACGCCAGGCCGCCGAACGCGACTATGCCGAGATGATCGCCGAACGCGAGACGGACCCGGATACAACGAAGCATTGAAGGGATGGAGATTTTATCATGCGCATAGCCATTTACGCCCGCTACTCATCGGACAATCAGCGCGATGCTTCGATCGAGGACCAGATCCGGCTCTGCCAGGAAAAGGCGGATCGGGAAGGCTGGACCGTAGCGCAGTGCTACACCGACCATAGCATCTCCGGGGCGAGCCTGATGCGCCCTGGCATTCAGGCGCTCATGCAGGACGCTCAGGCCGGGCGCTTGGACATGGTGCTGGCCGAGTCACTCGACCGGCTCTCGCGCGATCAGGAAGACATCGCCGGCGTCTACAAGCGCCTAAGCTTCGCCAGCATCCGGATGGTGACGCTGTCGGAAGGGCCGATCAGCGAATTGCATATCGGGCTCAAGGGCACGATGGGCGCACTATACCTCAAGGACCTTGCCGACAAGACGCGCCGGGGCCTGAGCGGCCGCGTCCATCAGGGCAAGTCCGGCGGCGGCAATTCGTTCGGCTACGATGTCGTCAGGAAGACCGGGGCCGACGGTGAACCCGAGCACGGTGAGCGCGTCGTCAACGGATCCGAGGCCGAGATCGTCCGGCGGATTTTCCGGGAATACGCGGCTGGGCATTCACCCAGAGCGATCGTACATCGTCTCAACAAGGAAGACGTACCCGGTCCGCGCGGCAAGCAGTGGACACCGAGTACGATTTACGGCAATCGCCGGCGCGGCACAGGACTCATCAACAATGAGCTATATATAGGTCGGCTTGTTTGGAACCGACAGCGCTTCATGAAAGATCCTGACACGGGCAAGCGTGTCGCGCGCCTTAATCCGGAGAGTGAGTGGATCGTTAAGGACGTACCGGAGCTACGGATCGTCGACGACGCGCTGTGGCAAAGCGTCAAGGACCGACAAAAAGACTTGGATGCCCACAACCCGGAATTCCATCAAAAACAACGCCCGCGTTATCTCTTTTCATACCTGCTGAAGTGCGGC
>CAYFTI010000116.1:0-7108 GCA_964346065.1 uncultured Hyphomicrobiaceae bacterium | reverse complement strand
TGCTCGCCGCCATCTGGCGCCTCGCCTGGATGCGGCCCGAGGGCCAGCCGCTCACTCGCGTCAACTGGCGCGACATGGAGACCGAAGAACTCGGCTCGGTCTACGAGAGCCTGCTGGAGCTGACGCCGCTCCCCAGCGCGGACGCCCGGAGCTTCGAATTTGCCGAAGGTGACCAGACGCGCGGCAACGCGCGCAAGACCTCGGGCAGCTTCTACACGCCGGACAGTCTCGTGCAGCGCCTGTTGGACTCGGCGCTCGATCCCGTGCTCGACGAGGCCGAGGCCCGTAACCCAGACGATCCCGCCGCCGAAATCCTCAAGCTCTCGATCATCGACCCCGCCTGCGGCTCGGGGCATTTTCTGCTGGCCGCCGGGAGACGCGCCGCCAGCCGGATCGTGCGTGTGCGCAGCCCCGGGGCGCCGTCACAGGAGGAATTCCAGCACGCGCTGCGCGAGGTCGTCGCGCATTGCATCTACGGCGTCGACCGCAACCCGATGGCCGTCGATCTCTGCAAGGTCGCCCTCTGGATCGAGGCGCTGGAGCCGGGCAAGCCGCTCACCTTTCTCGACAGCCACATCCGCTGCGGCGATGCGCTTTTGGGTGTCTTCGACCTGAATGTGCTGGAGGAGGGCATTCCGGATGCCGCCTACCACCCGCTCACAGGCGACGACAAGGATGTCGCCAAGTTTTACGAGCGCGCCAACAAAGACGCGAAGAACGGGCAAGATACGTTTGACTTCATCAGCGGACGGTCGGGCCTGCCCACCGCGCCGCTTTCGGCCGAGTTTTCCGATCTGCGCAGCTTGCCGGAGGAAACTGTCGAGCAGGTCAAGGCAAAGGCCCAGGCCTACCGCTCGCTCAGAAAGCAGGATGCCTTCCTGCGCACGCGTATGGCCTGCAATCTCTACACTGCGGCATTCCTTCTGCCGAAAACAGGCAAAGTGCCAAGCGGAGACTCAGACCGAAGCGTTCCGATATCGAAAGACGTGTGGCTTGCAGTCAGCGAAGGCAAATGCACCAATGTGATCAAGAACAATGCGAGCGCAACCACGTGTGCCCGCGCTCTACATTGGCCTCTAGAATTTCCGGACATTCTGGATCGTGGTGGATTTGATGTAGTTTTGGGTAACCCACCTTGGGAGGTAATTCAGCTGAGTGACGAGGAATTTTTCTCCACGACTGACTTAAGAATCCTGTTATTGAAGGGAGAGAGAAGAAAAAACGCAATCGCCTCCCTGGAGGCGCACAATCCAATTCTTTTTAAAAGCTATCAAAACGAAAAGAGGATGTTTGAAAATCAGAATTGTTTTGCGAGGCATTCTGGAAGATTTGTTCGGACAGCACATGGCAAAATCAACACTTATCCACTATTCGCGGAAACCTCTGATAGATTGATCGCCCGTCGGGGCCGCGCCGGATTGGTGCTGCCATTGGGAATTGCAACCAATGAAAAAATATGCGGTTTCTTTGCGTCATTGATGGCCGAAAACCGCCTGATCTCGCTAGTCTCGATGGCTTCGATAAAAGACTGGTTTGCTGGAACCAAGGACAACCAATCTTTCTGCCTTCTTACAATAGGACATGCAGGGCGGGCCGAGTTTGCATTTCGCCTTGAGGCAACTGAGCATCTATCAGATAAGCGTCGGCGATTTTATTTGTCAAAATCAGATATAGACCTCATTAATCCCAATACAAAAACAACACCTGTATTTCGTACGCGCGCGGACGCGGAAATATGCAAAAAAATTTATTATTTTGTGCCCGTTTTGATTTTAAATTCGGAAAATAAGAGAACCAACGAGTGGCAGCTTGATTTCCGCCAGGGCTTCTTTAATATGACCTCTGACAGCAAAAATTTTTGGAATCAAACGCAGTTACATGAAAATAATTTTCGTTTTGATGGATTTTATTGGAAAAATGTAGATAAAAATGAAAACAACGTGGAAATCATGGTGCCGCTTTTTGAGTCAAAAATGTTCTCATATTTTGATTCTCGATTTGGTTATTACCCAGATGGGAGTGTTGATGACACGAGAGCATTGCCTAGGCCCACCTTGGATCAACAAAAAGATTCAAATTGGCATGCAAAATCGCGTTTCTGGGTAAAGCAACAGCTTGTTGAACGACACACACATGCTGTCGGCTGGAGTAGCAAGTGGCTTTTTGCCTTTCGAAAGGTTACAAATACGACAAATGAAAGAACACTGATTTCGAGTGTCTTGCCTTTGGCTGGCGTTGCGGATAGTGCATACGTGATATTTAGCCAAAAATCTCCGGATTTGCTTAGTGGCTTAATTGGCAATCTGGCGAGCCTAGTGCTAGATTTTGTAACGCGGCAGAAAGTAGGCAGCACTAGCCTCAATCTTTTTTATTTATTACAATTACCGATTTTTCAGCCTCAATTTTTCACGGATCGTCGCCTCGCCTTCGTCAAGCCAAGAGTGCTGGAACTTACCTACACCTCGCTCAGCCTTGCCAACTTCGCCCACGATCTGGGCCATTACGGTCCGCCCTTCGCCTGGGATGAGGACCGCCGCGCGCACCTGCGTGCAGACCTCGACGCTTTCTACGCCCGTGCCTATGGCCTGACCCGCGACGAACTGCGGTACATCCTCGACCCGGCCGACGTGAAAGGCGAGGACTACCCCTCGGAGACCTTCCGCGTGTTGAAGGAGCGGGAAACCCGGCAATACGGCGAGTATCGGACCCGCCGCTTGGTCCTTGCCGCCTGGGATCAGTTCGAGCGCGACGGAACGTTTGCGGATTTGGCTCTCGATCAGCCGGCGAACGTGCGGGTGGACACCCGCAACCGTGAAAATGTTTCGCACGATGACGCTTCGCTTCTCGCGGAGTCCCGGGAGGCGTTGTGACGCTCTCCTCGATCCAGAAGGTCCGGCTCGAAAAGGCGGCCGTCGACGAGGGCTTCGGTCTCCGTCGCGTCGACGACGGCGACTGGGTTGTCTTCGGCAGCATCGACGCCCCGGCCATGGTCCGCCTGACCTGCGCCGAGGGTGCCTACGTCTTCGCCATCGATCACGACGGCGTCGCCGGTGAGCTGGCGACCCGCTGGGAACGTTGGCAGGTGCCGGCGCCGGTGGGCTTCACTGCCTTCGCCGTCCCCGATACTGGGCCGCTCCATTATCTCGTCCGCGAGGCCTGGCGGCTCGCCCGCTCGCTCCCGGCCGCACCGCTACGCGTCTTCGAGGCCCAGACCCGCACCCTGCCGCGCACGACCGAGGCCGAACGCCTCGCCATCCAGCGCGTCGGCCAGAACATCTTCCGCGACGCGCTGCTCGAATACTGGAACGGCGCCTGCGCCGTGCTCGGCGTGACCGAACCGCGCCTCCTGCGCGCGAGCCACATCAAGCCCTGGGCCGAGTGCACCACCGACGCCGAGCGCCTCGACGTCTACAACGGCCTCCTCCTCACCGCCCACCTCGACGCCGCCTTCGACGCGCATCTGATCTCATTCACCGACGAAGGCCGTATCATCATCTCCGCAGCCCTCACCCCCGAAGACCGCACCCGCCTCCACCTCCACGAAAACCTCACCCTCCGCACCGTCGCCCCAGCCCATCTGCCGCGATTGGTGGAGCACAGGGCGCGCCTGGTTGGGGCAAGTTGAATAGGCGTTCCCTCTCAACCAACACGTAGGCGGATGACATCGAGGATGGCCGCTTCAGTACTACTTGGGAAGGAGCAGCCGGGCGCCCCAAGAAGGCCATCGCGATTTCATCGAGTGCAGCGGAGCCTTCAGCGCTCCCCGTTGCCGCATCGAAGAAAGGGCACTCCGCCCCTTCCAGCCCGGAGAGCTTGAGCATCTGGTCCACTTGCGAACGCCGCCGTGATTTGGCCAAATGCCTACGCGCGTATGAGGGGCTGGGAAACAGGCGGAGCGCGAGAAATCCGACGACACAAGTTGCGATTCGAATAGCAATCAAATAACTTGATGAAATGATGAAACAAAAGGCTAGACGAATTTCGGTTTTTGGTTTTAGAGGCGGTTGAATGACGAAGGCTGCCGGCGATGAATTTGATCTGATAACCGAGGAGATACCGACACCGAACACGGATGCGCCGGTGTCCTCGGCGCGGGTGGTTCACGGCCGCGTTATACCGCCGCAACAGCAAATCCTGCTATTCTCCCCCGATGAATGGGAGGCCTTCATAGAGGAGTGGGCTCATCACCAGCGCACGATCTATGAGAAGGTGATCCGGCTTGCCGGCTCCAAGGATATGGGCATCGATGTTGCAGGCTTCAGCGACGCTGACGGCTTTCAAGGTGCTTGGGATAATTTCCAGTGCAAGCATTACGGAGCGGCTCTCACGCCGGGCGTCGCCATTCCAGAGATCGGCAAGTGTCTCTGGCACGCTTTTAGCAAGCGATTTGATCCGCCACGCCGTTATTTTTTCATGGCGCCCAAAGACTGCGGGATGAGTCTCAAAAAACTGCTTTTGAATGCGCATGAGCTTAAGGCAAAACTATTTGAAAAGTGGGATGATTGGTGCGCGAGGGAGATCACCACCACGCAAGCAATTTTGCTGGAAGGCGATTTTCGCGAATATGCCGATGCATTCGATTTCAGCATCTTCACGTTCAAGACTACGCTGGACGTGCTCGCGGAGCATAGAAAGACGCCATATCATCCGGCGCGATTTGGCGGCGGGCTGCCGGATCGGCCGCAGTCCGATGACCCGCCTGCGGAGCCCAACGAAAGCGAAAGCCGGTATCTTCAGCAGCTCTTTGGTGCCTACGGGGACCACAAGAAACAGACGATCGCAGACGCCGCCGGGCTGTCGTCATGGCCCGATCTGCTGCAGCACTATCATCGGCAGCGCGAAGTGTTCTACCACGCGGAGTCGCTGCGGAATTTCGCCCGTGACAACGTTCCGTCGGGAACCTTCGAGGATCTGCAGGAGGAGGTTCATGCCGGCGTGATTGATATTGAAGCTTCACCGCATCCGGACGCGCTTGCCCGGCTGACCGCCGTGACCCAGGCGGCGACGCAGCTCTCGCTCACCGCCAACGGCCTGATCAGCGTCACGAAAATCCAGGACAGGCGCGGGATTTGCCATCAGCTGGCCAATGACGATCGGCTGCGGTGGGTGAAACCATGAGCAGTGATCGTCAGCGCTCCTTGCCTTTCAACACGCCACTGGAGACAGGTCTGCGTTCCGTTGCGCTGCTGGTATCTGCTTATCCGCAGGGCTACGACCTGCAGCGACTTGTGATGTTCGATCATCTCATCGTCCATACGGGCGACGTCGGTGGCCCCGCGAGCCTGCACGCTGCTGTGCCGATGCGCACCGCCGAGCTGCTCGTCAGGCGCAGTCTGGTCGAGAGGGGGCTGCTGCTTATGGTCAGCAAGGGCCTGATCGCGCGGCACGCGGAAGCGTCAGGGATTTCCTATGTGGCCGGCGATTTTGCCGAAACCTTCCTGGCGAGCCTTGGCAGCGCTTACACGGTCGCCCTGCGTGAACGTGCGGACTGGGTTGTTCATGAGTTCGGTCAGCTTGATGAGACCGCGCAACGTGAACGCATGGGCGCTTTTTTCGATCAGTGGATTGAGCAGTTTCAGGCCGTGCACAAAAGTCTGGCAGGTGGGCTATGACGGACTCAAAGTTCACTCTGCGACATATCTCATTTACCGGTCCGAAGAAGAAGCCTGCCGGTCTTGAATTCGGGCCGGGCCTAAATGTCGTGTACGGCGCTTCGGAGACCGGCAAGTCATTCATTCTGGAAGCGATCGATTTCATGCTGGGGTCGACGAAGCCGTTGCGGGATATTCCTGAGCGTGTCGGTTACGACAGCGTTTTCCTGGGCGTTGAGAACGGCAGCGGCGACCCCTTTACCCTTGAGCGCGCTACGGCTGGCGGCGGCTTTCGCTGCTACGATGGGCTTCATTTCCAGCGCCCCGAAGAAGCTGAGCCGCGTGTTCTTGGTCCCAAGCACAATCCTACGAACAACGACAACGTTTCCATGTTCCTGCTGGAACGGATCGGGCTGACGGGAAAGCGGATTCGCAAGAACGCGCGCGGTGAAACAAACACGCTTAGCTTTCGCAACCTGGCGCATCTGTGTCTGATTTCTGAAGGTAATGTTCAAAAGGAAGGCTCGCCGATTGAAACCGGCCAGGTGATCAGTCGCACGGCGGAACTCTCTACATTTAAGCTACTTTTAACCGGTGTCGATGACGGCGCCGTCGAGCCACAGGAGGCGCAGCAGGCGCGGAGGCTCTCACGAACCGCTAAGATCGAGATCATCGATGATCTGATCACAGAGCAAAGAGACCGGCTTGCCGGTCTTGTGGGCGAAGACGACGACGAAAACGAGCTCACAGATCAGCTTCAACGGTTGAACCAAAGTCTTGCGCGTGAGCAGGACGTGCTTGGGCAAACGGAGGAGCAACACCGCGCTGCGGTTGCGCGCCGTAACGAGGCGCGGCGTGACCTTGAGCAGGCTCGCGAACGCCGGGCCGAGATAGATGAGCTTCTTGAGCGCTTCCATTTGCTTGACGATCACTACCGGTCGGACCTGAACAGGCTCGAAGGCATCCGAGAATCCGGGGTCCTCGTCTCGGCACTCGAATCATCCGCCTGCCCACTTTGCGGCGCGTCCCCGGACGAACAGCACCGCGAGGGGGACTGCGACGGCAATGTCGATGCCGTGGTGCAGGCCGCCGATGCGGAGGCGGCAAAGATCAACCGCCTCATGGACGAACTCGCACAGACCGTCGCGCAGCTCAGGGCCGAAGCCCGCGAGTTCGAAATCCTGACGCCGCAGCTTGGCGAGCAGCTTGAGCTTGCCCTTGGGGCACTGCGGGAGAGGAGCCCCGAACTGCGAGAGCAGCGTGCCGCCTTTACGGAACTGATGGAGCGCCGCTCTGCCGTCCAAAGCGCCCTGGGCGTGATCGCGTCCATAGTCGAACTTGAAGAACGGCGCGCCGAGCTTGAAATAGCGCCCGAGCGAGTGGCTGTTGACAACGAGCCAAGCTCCGATCTTTCGGTGAGTACGCTGAACTCATTCTCAAAAGTCTATGAGGAGGTTCTACGCAGCTGGAGTTTCCCGGAGGCCGATCGTGTGTATTTCGACCAAACGACGCGCGAT
>CAYFTI010000115.1:0-7162 GCA_964346065.1 uncultured Hyphomicrobiaceae bacterium | reverse complement strand
AGAATGACATGGGCCTGCCCTGTCACTTCTCCTATGCGCGCAGCGCGGGCCGCAAGCCTGACAACGAGGCCGTGCGCCGCTCGGTGCAAAACGACACGCCGCTGATCGTCTTCGGTAGCTACAACGAGCGCATGTATCTCGCGGAAACGGGGGCGAAGGCAATGTATATCCCCGCTTCGTTCCCCGGGGCGATCATCCGTCGGCACACCGGCACGCCGTTCATGGGCTATGCCGGAGCCACCTATCTGGTTCAGGAAGTGTGCAACGCGCTGTTCGACGCCCTGTTTCACATTCTCCCGCTCGGCACGGACATGGACAAGGCCGAGGCCACGCCCGCGCGCCTTTCACGCAACGAGACCAGGCCCTGGGACGAGGACGCCCAGCAACTTCTGGATGAATACCTCGAGCGCGAACCCGTCCTCATCCGCATTTCCGCAGCCAAGCGGCTGCGCGATCAGGCCGACAAGGACGCCCAGCTCTTCAGCGAAGAGCGGGTCACGGCTGAGCGCGTCGCCAAGGCTCTCGAAAAGATCAAAGGAGGGCAGGCGGCATGACGTTCGCTGCGCGGTCACCCGACCCTCATAACCGGCTTTTCGCCACCGTCTCCGTCACTTCGGGGCTAACCCGTTTCGCGGCACGGTCCAGCGGAAAGAAACGGACCGTTCTACCCGCCCGAACGGCGGTGACGGTTCCGGCATGCTCAAATGCGAGCGTCCTAGGTTATCGCTCGAATAACCGGCAAAGGGAGACTTGAGAAATGGCTCAGGCGGTAAAACACGACGGTGCAAAACTGACTCTCAAACGTCAGGAAGCGCGAGAGTTCAGGCTGTTGTATTGGCTGTGCTTCGCGATCTTCCTTGTCGTGGCTGCGTTCAGCCGGCTTCTACCGGGCAAACGCCGCCAGAGCGGTAACGAGTTGGCGGGTGTCCGCCGCTCTGTCTTTGCCGAGGCCCGCGCCTCGGCGGGGACGCTGATTCCGTTCGCATTCATGAAGTAGCCGGGCATCGTGTCCGCCGTGATGGCGGGACGGGCCGTTCATTCGTCGTCCAACAAGAAGAGAGAGACGCTATGGCTGATAGTGACAAGTCCTTGTCAGGGCTCAGCGAAGACGAGGCGAAGGAGTTCCACAGCATCTTCGTGGTCAGTTTCATCGCCTTTATCGTGATCGCGCTTATTGCACACCTTCTGGTGTGGAATTGGCGTCCGTGGGGCTGGGCGAATATCGAGCAAGCCGGCGCCCAGGTTAATGACGCAACGCTTACGCTCGCGCAAGCTGCGCAGTTCTTGGTCTAAAAGGAGGATTATCAATCATGTGGCGCATTTGGCTTCTGTTTGATCCGCGCCGGACGCTCGTGGCGCTTTTCACGTTCCTGTTCGTGCTGGCGCTTCTGATCCATTTCATTTTGCTCAGCACCGACCGGTACAACTGGCTGCAACCGAAGCCTGCCGCGCAGACAGGCGCGGTGGAACTGACGTTGCCCGAGCATCTGGCGTAGTCGTCAGGATCTGCCCGGGCCGCACGGGAGGCTCGCTGCGACACAATTGCAACGCCTGGCGGGCCGGGCAGACCAAACTCCTAGCGCTGGCAGTCGAGCCAGCGGCCGGACGTCTTCATCGGTTCCTGACCTGAGGATCGAAAAATGGCTTTACTGAATTTTGAGCGCAAATATCGCGTACGCGGAGGGACGCTCCTGGGGGGAGACTTGTTCGACTTTTGGGTCGGTCCCTTCTATGTCGGCTTCTTCGGCGTCCTGACGATATTCTTCTCGGCGTTGGGAACACTGCTCATCCTGTATAGCGCATCGCTTGGCCCAACCTGGAATATCTGGAAGATCAACATCGCCCCGCCCGACCTCAGTTACGGTCTGGGCTTCGCCCCGCTCCAGGAAGGCGGACTTTGGCAGCTCATTACCATCTGCGCGATCGGCGCTTTCGTGTCCTGGGCACTGCGCCAGGCCGAAATCGCGCGCAAGCTGGGCATGGGTTATCACATCCCGATCGCTTTCGGGGTCGCGATTTTCGCCTATGTCACCCTGGTTGTTTTCCGGCCGCTACTGCTGGGCGCTTGGGGGCACGGCTTCCCCTACGGCATCTTCAGCCACCTCGACTGGGTCTCCAACGTCGGCTACCAGTACCTGCACTTCCACTACAATCCGGCGCACATGCTGGCAGTGACGTTCTTCTTCACCACCGTTCTGGCGCTGTCGCTTCACGGCGGTCTGGTCCTTTCCGCGACCAATCCCGGCAAGGGCGAGACGGTCAAGACGCCGACCCATGAGGACACGTTCTTCCGGGACTTCATCGGCTACTCGATCGGCACCCTCGGCATCCATCGCCTCGGACTGTTCCTCGCGCTCAACGCCGGCTTCTGGAGCGCGGTCTGCATCATAATCAGCGGTCCACTCTGGACGCGCGGCTGGCCCGAGTGGTGGAACTGGTGGCTCAACCTGCCGATCTGGGCCTAAGGGGTAGGAAAGAGTTATGGCAGAATATCAGAATATCTTCACCCAGGTGCAGGTGCGCGGCCCCGCCGAGCTCGGGGTCCCCCTGCCCTCCGAGGACGAGCCGCGCACGGGTGAGCCCTCTTTTCAATACTGGATCGGAAAGTTCGGCAATGCCCAGATCGGGCCGATCTATCTGGGCTGGCTCGGCATCACCTCGATCGTCTGCGGTTTCATCGCGATCGAGATCATCGGGCTGAACATGTGGGCCTCGGTGAACTGGGATCCGGTTCAGTTCGTCCGTCAGCTTCCGTGGCTTGCGCTGGAACCGCCGGGCCCCGAATACGGGCTTCAGGTCCTGCCGCCCCTGAACGAAGGCGGATGGTGGCTGATTGCCGGATTTTTCCTCACGGCGTCGATCATTCTGTGGTGGCTGCGGACATATCGTCGGGCGCGTCAGCTCGGACTGGGCACGCATGTTGCCTGGGCGTTCGCCGCGGCCATCTGGCTGTACCTGGTGCTGGGCTTCATCCGTCCAATCATGATGGGAAGCTGGGCTGAAGCAGTCCCATTCGGCATCTTCCCGCACCTGGACTGGACGGCGGCCTTCTCCATCCGGTACGGCAACCTGTTCTACAACCCGTTCCACGCGCTGTCGATTGTCTTCCTTTACGGCTCGACGCTTCTCTTCGCAATGCACGGGGCCACCATCCTCGCGGTCAGCCGGTATGGCGGTGAGCGCGAGATCGAGCAGATCACCGACCGCGGGACGGCTGGCGAGCGTGCCGCATTGTTCTGGCGCTGGACAATGGGCTTTAATGCAACGATGGAGTCCATCCATCGCTGGGCATGGTGGTTCGCCGTTCTGACCCCGATCACCGGTGGTATCGGTATCCTGTTGACCGGCACTGTGGTGGACAACTGGTATCTGTGGGCTGTCAAGCACGACTTTGCACCGGAGTATCCGCAAGTCATGCCGGCCGTATCCGACCCGGCCGCGCAATAGGAGGCATCACTCATGAAACTCGGAATCTCGGTAGGTCTGGTCATCGTCGCGTTGCTGACGTTTGCGATGATCTTTTCACCGGACTGGGATCGTCCGCCCATCGAAAGAGAGCAGGTCGGCTATCGCGGGGTCGCAATGGTGCAGTTCGACAACCCCCGGACAGAGACGGGGCCGGAAGGCATCCACCAGGCTCCGCCCGAGCCCTATCCACTCGAATCGACCGAAGGCGAGCGTGCTGGCGAGTTCTACGAGAACGTTCAGGTACTCGACGATATCAGCGTTAATCAGTTCAATCGCTTGATGACCGCCATCACATCCTGGGTCGCCCCGGCTGATGAGGGGTGCAACTACTGCCACGCCGCCGGGGAGCCGCTGTCATCCGACTCGATGTACACCAAGGTCGTATCGCGGCACATGCTAAGGATGACCCGGCACATCAACGCGAACTGGACGCAGCATGTCGCGGACACGGGCGTGACCTGCTACACCTGCCATCGTGGGAAGCCTGTTCCTGACAACATCTGGTTCAAGGATCCCAGCACGGACGGAATGGGTGCCTTCGTCCAGGCGCGCACGGGCCAAAACAAGCCGGACGACACTGTTGGCCTGGCGTCTCTGCCCCATGACTTTCCCGGCCAGATCGCTGCGCCAGAAGCCGAGATCAGGGTGGTGGGAGACCGCCCGCTGCCCACCGCTGCCGGCGGCACCTCTATCCAGCATACCGAGCGGACCTACGGCCTGATGATCCACATGTCGGAATCACTCGGCGTGAACTGCACCTACTGCCACAACTCGCGCGCCGTGGCCGAGTGGGAACAGAGCACGCCAATGCGCGTGAATGCCTGGCATGGATTGGAGATGGTCAGAAACCTGAATCTCGAATACCTCATTCCGCTTCGCGACACATATCCGGAGAAGAGGCTCGGCCCGCTGGGCGATGCGCCGAAGGCGAACTGCGCAACCTGCCATTACGGTGTGAACAAACCACTGTACGGCGCTAAAATGGCGAAGGACTATCCCTCGCTCATGCCTGCGAGCCAGTAGGAATGCTGTCCCGGGGCCGCGGGTTCCGGGCTGGCAAACTGCAAACAAGGCGGTGCCTGTCGGTTTCGGGCGCCGCCTTTTTTTTCTGCAGGTCACAGTGGAGGCGTCAGAAAAGGCGGGTTGAGCGAGACGCGCGCGCAGGCGACGGGGCACATCTCATGCCAGCAATGGTGCCGCGGCGATATCGCCGCCGGATCGGCCCGGTTTTTCGGGAGAGGCGGATCGCAATCCGGTCATTTGCTCGCGTCTGAATACGCCGCTGCCGTCTCGATCTCGCTGCGCGTATCGACATAACATTCCCGGAAAAACAGTAACGGGCCGATCAGTGCGGTCGCCTCGCAATCATTCGCCCACGAGGGCTCTTCATCGTGGCGATGAACTCGGCTCGCGCCGTGGGTGGGATCGGGAACCAAGCCGTCGAACACCAGTGCGACGCACGCCATGGCCTGCTGGAGCGTCGTGTCGCCGTGGGTGTGTTCCGCGTGGCCGTTACCGTTCGAGCTGACGGTCGGCGCCGCCGAGACGAGCCCCATGTCGCTCAACAAGCCGCTAGCCAATTTTCGAGCGTCAGTATCATTCAAGCTTTCGCTCTTGGCATCGCCAACGCCACCCCGCGAGAGTTGGGCACGATTGCGCAGGGTCCAGGCCAGCGCTATCAATTCTGACTGGCGGCCCGTCTGACTACAGCGCACAATCGCATGTGCAAAGGACTCTCTGATCGCCGACGCAACACTTCCAAGCATACATGCCCCCATGACTAACCTGTGGCAGTTTGATGGCCCGTCTGGTTCTTTTTGATGGTCTCATGTTATAGAACTGCTATATCGATGTCACAATCCTGAAACGGACACGTCGTTCAAATTTTATGTAGGATGTATTGTATACAGACTGAGGGAATGGGGTGTCCGATATCATCATCGCAGGTCTATGGCCTTCCCCGGTGTCTTGAAGCGCGGCAATCATGTCCAATCGGAAAGCTCATAAGACGGGCACGGTTTCCACGGCCTGGCGGGTAGCGGCAGAACTGTCCTTACCGGCTATTGTTCTTCGACCTGCGTTTGTTGCGGAGTTCGCGCTCTCGACAACGACACGAGATCGTCTTGCCGATCCCGGTGGCGGTTCCGCCCGCCCGTTGTGAGTGCTTGCTGGCGGCAAGTCGTGCTGGCTCAATACCCTGATGGCCCGGTTCGGCTGCATCAGATGCGGCCAGCCCCCGTTGTATACCTTGCCGGCAATGGCGCCGCGGCCGAAGCCGGGCAGCTGCCATCACCGGCAAGGTGCTGTTCGCGCGTATTGGCGCCGTCAGATCAAGACGCGCCTTCTGCTCAAGCGGGACGATCAGCTCTGTGATCTCTCCGACACTTGACCGCTCGCGGGCCTGGAGTCGGGGTCTTGCGCCCCGGTCAGGCCATCGCGCATGAACATGGCAACCACACCCGCCACTGACGCGATAGCGCCAAAGATCTGGTTCCATTCGTTCTCGCTCAGGCCGAACAGGCCAAGCCCCGCAAGGAAGGCCGCAACGCCGGCATAGGTCGAGGGTTCGCGCAAGCGCTCGATCAGAAATCTCATGATATGCTCCTGTCTATCGTCAGCAGTCGGAGAATTCGGCTGTGGTGCGCCCTCTTCCTGAGGCGCCTCTTGCCGCTCAGTAATCAGCGCGTGCGCGGCGCTGTGAACGGCCATCAACCGCCGGGACCAGCCAAGACCGAAAGTACGGAATAGCCGGCTGAGGCGTCCATAGGCGCGCATCCGTAGCGCCATGAACTCGATCAGCAATTCACGCGGAGGCGCGCTAGCCACAGCGTTGAGCGTGACCGGCCCGACAATGCCGTCCGCGCTCACCTTGAGGGCGGTCTGGAGGAAACGCGCGGAGCGTGCGGGACCGTGGTTCACCGCCCCGTCGAACACGGCGAGATCGATGCCGCCCGGCATCTCGTCGCAAACCAGCGCGTCCCAGTAGAACTGGCGGTAGATGCCGCTGGCCGTATCGCGATTCAGGCCGCGTACCTCGCCCTTGGACACCGGGCGGCCACGATACCGGGCGAGCGTCGCGCGCGTGATACCCATATTGGTGGCGCCGCCCGGATCGTTCGGGTGGTCGACATATCCGCCCTCGAATTCCAAGACATGGCGTAAGGCGGTCTGAAAGTTCGCTTTCAAGGCTGTGACCTCTCTCAAAATGAAGGCGGAGTTCGCGTCGGCCTGGACCGCCCAGCGGACGGAACACGGTCAGCGGCATAACTGATCACCCGCGGAGGAGGTGACGCCCCCGGCCCATGCCCAGAACATGCAAGGGACTTACTATGGCAATCTCGACGACGAACCGTTCCGCACTCGGCTGGTCCTGATCTACGGAGTATCCGAGACCGATAACGTCCAAGCCGTGGCCACATGCCGGATCGGCAACAGCGGCACATACGCGACGCTGGATCTCGGCGCACGCATTGGCAGGTTGCAGGAAAATGAAAGCGTCGATGTCCAGGTCCCGGCGCGGGCCAACCGCATCGTCAATGCCAGCGTCATCCGTGCACGCGAAGAGGTCCTCAACGGGGTGAGCATGCCGCTTCAGCTGGATGATCCGATCTGGCTAGCGCCTTGCGCGAAATCGGTGCTGTATTACAACCTCACCGGCTTCACGGCGGCGACGCTGGACCTGAACGGCAGCAAG
>CAYFTI010000114.1:1492-7354 GCA_964346065.1 uncultured Hyphomicrobiaceae bacterium | reverse complement strand
ACACCCGCGTCGTCGCGATCATCCCCGACAGCGGCGCCAGCTGCCTCGCGCGCGTAGCCGTGCCGGAAATCGACGACGTCGATGGGCGCTGCTAATATCAGGAACGCATTCGCCAAACACGAGACGTAGGAAAGCCCGATGCTCCTACACACTGTGGAGCTGGCGCGGCGCATCTCCGTCGTGTTCATCGTGCCGGGCGCCCATCTCGTGAACGTCCCGGTGTCGATGGCCCCGCAGCCGGCCCTCGTCCGCGGCGCGCCAACCGCCGAGTCCGTCGGAGCCGAACGCTTCGACTGCCTCGGTGCACTAGTCCAACCGCCGCTGGATCCAGGGCTCTCTTCGCGGAAGCGTAGTCCCCGTATCGGAGATCCACCTCAACCGCGCCTTCTGCATTTACCGGCAACGCAAGCCAGACACTAACCGCAATGCAGGGGCCCGAACCGTTGACGCCTGACGACAGACAGCGCGAGCATGACATTCATCTCGCCGCCTTCAATCAGAATGCTGAAAATTTCCGCTCACTCAACCAGCTGATGTGGCAGATACCACTCATCGCAATGACTTTGACGGGCGGGCTTTGGTTCGGCGTATCACGCGCAGATGGCTTCATCATATTCCAATATGCACTGCTCTTCCTAGCAGCAATTGGTAACCTTGCACTTATATTCGTTTTGCATCGTATCCGCTTCGTAATGGGTTGTTATCTGAACTGGTTAAAACAAGCCAATCCGAAAGGCTTTGTCCAAGCAAGCGGAGCCGGAGCGCACAGATCTTTTGTAGTTCGCACTGCTTTTCAGATTGTTTTGTTTATAACATTTATAATTAGTTGTGTACTATTGGGATTTCTCATCTTTGAAAACGCACGGACCAAAGGAGAGCCTGTGAGTCAAGCAAGCATCCGCTTCTATGAATCCCATGCCCGAAGCCTCGCCGACGGTTATGAGGCGGTTTCCTTTGAGGACGTCCACACCGCGCTCCAGCGTATCCTTGAGCAGGAATTCAGCGGCAGACCAATAACCGTTTTGGACGTTGGTGCCGGCACCGGACGCGATGCGGCTTGGCTGGCGGCCCGTGGGCACCTCATAGTTGCAGTTGAGCCTTCTCCGTCGATGCGGAAGATCGGACAGGCTCTTCACCCGGCGGCGGCCATCGAGTGGCTCGATGATACGCTGCCCTCATTGAGCCGCTTGCAGGAAAGGCGAGAGCAATTCGATCTAATCATTATGAGCGCCGTCTGGATGCATGTGCGCCCCCCTGATCGGGCGCCAGCGATGCGCTCAGCACTAAGCCTCTTAGCCCCCGGCGGCTTCCTATACATGACGCTGCGAATTGGGCCGGACGATGCAGAGCGCGGCATTTACCCTGTGTCGCTTCCCGATCTAAAGAATCTTGCCGACGGAGTCGGCGCCGCTACAGATGTGCTAGATGAGAACCCCGACCTCTTAGGTCGCCATGAAATCCGTTGGGTGAGCCTTCGAATTACCCCAGCAGCGGAGCACAAGCAAACATAAGAGTTTTCCACTCTTCGCATGGCTTCTAAACAGCAACTACGCGTGCGGCTTCCACGACTGCACCTTTTTGGCCGCTTGATCCTCTCGTCGCTTCACGAGGCATTGACCCGTCTGAAGGACAGTAAGGTTCGCGCCTTTGCCGAGCACGCGCGCCGCGTTTTTCGGCGGCGCATTTGTCGAGAACGCTGCGACCAGACCCATTTCGGAGAGAAAATCGTCGTCCTCGCCGGTGAAGTCGTCCGGCGATTGAGAGATGAGCATCACGGAACCGCCCTTGGAGCGGCTCATACGTACGAGGCTCGATAATGCCGGTAGCTTCGTGCCGAGGATCTGGTGTGCCTCATCAACCATGCAGGCGATGCGCAAACCACGCGCACCATCGTCTGAGGTCGGTGCGTCGGGCAGGCTGTTCAGGTATTGATCCAGGGCGTCGAGAATCAAATTTACGACGATGGTCCGGCTGTCTTCCGGGACGTTCGGCGGCAGCCTGATAAGCCAGCTGCGCTCGAAGAATTCGTCCGGCGAGAGTTCCGCCCTGAACAGCGGGAATCGGCAAATCTCCCGCATTGTGGCGAGCGCACCGTCCTCACGCATCTCACGTTCTTCGTAGATCCGCTCCAATTCGTCTCGGATGTTAAAGAGTGCACATGGTTCATTCTGTGAGAGGGCGTTCTCGGTCGCCGTAAACAGAGCATCGCGCTGCCTGTCTCCCAGACGCGATCCCTTGAGGCGCGCAAAGGATTCACGGAAGCGCTGCGCCGCCTGAGCGACGTCAAACTCATCGCGCGATCCAAAAAGCGCCATCACGTTGAGAGGTACGGGCTGGCGCGGCGGTTCTACAGTGTCAGCCTCAAAAGTCTGATCGATCTGATAGCCGCCGCCCATGACGTCCGTGCCGAGATCGCCTTTGAAATCAAAGGCGATAAGCGGGACCGATGTCTGTTCGCGGAGTGAGCGAAGCATTGCCACCGCCGTTCGCGTTTTCCCGCTTCCAACTCCTCCAATCACAGCGCTGTGCGGTGACCCGCCGGCGGCATTAAGTTCCCAGAGTACCTTTTGACCGCTGTTGGTTTCCTCAGAAACCTCTCCAATCGGCAACGAGAGCCGGCCCGTTGAGACGGGCATCGGGGTTTTCGGTCCGCTTGCCGTCCGGCCGCCAGAGCGCGGCAATTCGGCAACATCGACCAGGCGCCGCACGAATCGCGTAAGATCGCCATCTGCCTGGTGCCATTCATCGTCGAGCAAGCGGAGCCCGCGCTTCCAATGCGCGGCGACAACCGGAACCAATTTCTTTGTATCGAGGTCTTTTTCGCCGCTACGCTGGACGATCAGCGCCAGCCAGCACGAGAGCATCGTACCAGTGCCGAACAGTGTATCGCCCTTGATGGCTTTGCCGGGCTCGTCGCTGTCGGCAAGGGGCGGTGGTGACGATGTCACCGCAAGCGAGCGCGCAATTGCCAACCGGGCGGGAAGATAACGCTTGCGCATGCCGAGCCGCGACATGAATGTTGTGTTTAAGGCATCGCTTGCATCGTCAGTCCGGAAATTCGCACCGGCTACCTCAACCAGCGAGAAACTCACAGCGCCGCCTCCTGGCCAAAATACCCCTCGACCACCGTTGACTGTCCAATATCTCCAATCCGCTCAAACTCAATCCGATAAAACTTCTGGACGTGCTTCTCGATAGCATCGAGGTACTCGCCCACCACCTCAGTATTGGTAGAAAGCAAAATCACTTGGCTGCCGCGAGTCACCAAATGTTTCAACACCCCTTTACGGTGCTCGACATCGAGTCTTCCGAGCGGAGTGTCCACCACCATTGGGAAATCGCGCCCCGAAACCGAAGCCACAGCGGAGATCAGGCTTTGAGTAAATATTTGCTTTTCGCCCGCAGAAAGATCAAAATTTCGGATATCAAGCCCCTCTTTATTCAGCAGCTTGACGTCGCACGCCTCATCAATTGCAATCCGCTCGATCAAGTCTTTTTTATGAGCCATTGAATGATGCGCCTCAGTCATTCCATGAGCAACGGCCTGGATTTGACTCGGCACAGCATTAGCCACGATCTCGTCAACCATACTCGCCACCTCATAGGCGCGAGTCGACCGCCTGATTGACGGCTGAGCCTGATCCATTTGCACAGCCAGCTTTGTCAGCTCAGTATTTTTCGTCGCCAGCTGCGTCTCCAGAGAAGCGGTCTCCCTCTTTAAAGCGCCAAACTCGCGACCCAGCTCCTCGATCTGTGCATTATACTGTGTAAGCTGTTCACGTTTTTTCTCGACATGCGGCGATACGGACTCCGTGTGAGTTACTTCTTCTTGTAATCGATGGAGTGCTTCTTCGTTCGCCGAAACTGAAGTTAGAATCTCGACAATGCTCGGCGCACCGAGGACATCGAGCGCGCGGAGCTCGTCAATGACTTTTGAACGGTCGAGTTCGTTGAGATAAGGATGAAGATAGCCATCCGCGCTTTCATTAGGCGGCGGATACCACAGCTGCTCCCAAGCGATTCGCGCCTTGGCCAGCACGGTATCCGCCTGCGTGTCTAAAAGCCGAGGCTTGATGTTGGCGACTTCTGAGCGCATGGCGGCGATGAAACGCTCCAGATTACTGTCGCCCTGTCGTTTCCCGCTCTCCCAGCGCTCAAGAACACCTTCGGCATCCAGCTGGGCCTCAAGTTCCTTGCGCAAAGGGCCACCAGCGAGCGCGAGGGCCATGTCCTTGGCAAGCAGCGTTTCGAGCCGCGCCAGATCACTTTCGAGCGTGCGACGGTATTGGCTCAGCTGCTCTAAGCGCTCCTGCAACTGCGCCTGCGATCCGGTCCCGAAGCTCGCCAGCTCGCGCGTCAGCTTGTCCCGCTCTTCCCTCAGCCGGGTGAGTTCGGGCTCCACTTCCTCAATGCGCGCAGTCTTCTCGCCAACCTGACTACGGAGAACGTCACGTTCGATCTCGAGACGCTCCACAGTTTTGTCTGAGACGTTCGGGGAGTCGCGTCGCCTGACCGCGGCGTAGTTGCGCAGATCCTCAGCAAGTTCTCGGAGTACGGGGATACCGAGGAGACCTTCGATGCCGGTGCGGACCTGCGCAGCCATTTCCCGCTCGGCAAAAGCGCTGACTTGCTCACCGTCGAACAGAAAAAAAGCAGCCAGATAATAGGGCAAGAAATTTCGCGCAATATAATCGCGGTACCAGTCTATTCGGTCATTGCCTTGTAAGCCAGAAGGGCCGACTGCAGTCCGTGTTGGTCCCTCATAAATGTGGATTTCCTCGTCCTGAGGACGGTACACCCCAGAGTCGCTAAAATGCCAGATTCGCTGCAATTCGATCGCGTCTCCCTCATCATCTACAAAGCGCAACTTTACTGAGCATGAATATCGCCCGGTATCAATTGCGCCGCGATGCAACGCTTTCTCAAGAAAGTTCTTATACGAGGTTGCAAGGCGGTCTTTATCATTTCCAGAGAATGGGGAACGCGCGATCAACGGCAGACCGTCGCGTCCAAACAGTCCAAGGACAACTGCCTCAAAAAGGCTTGTTTTGCCATAGCCGTTCGGAGCACCGATCACAACGATGTTCTTGCCAGGCTCCGGTGCCGGAAATTCAAAGACCGCTGATGTAAATGCTTTCCAGTCCCGAAGCGTGGCGGCCGACAAGTACATAGAATTTAGCTCTCTTCTTTTATACGATCGAGAATATCATCAAAGGTATCCCAAAGACCAGCCTTCCGCCGCTTACCCGTTTGCTCTACTTCCGCCTGAACAAGCTCAGTAAACTCCGCAAAATGAATACTACGCTCTTTGCAGGCATTTTTTACGAGTTCACGGCCTTGCTGATTGTCGAGGAGCACGACAACATTGCGTGGCATTTATCGGCCTTTCAGAATCGTGCGAACCGTCATCGGCGCTCCGGAACCAACCTCCGCAGCGTCCTGCGCCCAGAGCGATTTGATCAGCGTAATCTCCTCATCGCTGATCAACCGCTGGCCCACACGCTTTTCGAGGTCAAGGAGCCTGTCAAGGATTTCCGCGCGTGTGTGGAGTGTATAAGGGCCGGGAACGAATGTGCCGCCGTCGGTAATTGTCACTCGGCCGTCCCGTCGCCTCGCCATGCGCCGCGCTCTCTCGTTCCGGATTGAAGCCAGCCAGTCCCGAAAATCAAGCATTGGCCCAAATTCAGCGAAGCCGGATTCTACGAAGCCTTCGAGGCTGCGATCCTTCTCGACAACGGTGCATGTCCAGCAGCCAAAGCGTGAAGAGCTTGTTCCACAAGAAGGCGCGTCGGATTTTTGCGTAACTACAGGGCATTCGCCGCCGCCAGCATCACGGTAAAGCTGAACAAGTTGGGAATGAGA
>CAYFTI010000114.1:0-1392 GCA_964346065.1 uncultured Hyphomicrobiaceae bacterium | reverse complement strand
CAGGGCATTCGCCGCCGCCAGCATCACGGTAAAGCTGAACAAGTTGGGAATGAGACCCGCCCCAAGGCGGCTGATTCATGCCAAGAAATTCCCATACGTCATCGGTTGAAAGATCTACAATTGGCCGAAAGACCATACATCCTGTTAAATCGTTGTGTCTGTTTAGACGCTCGCCATTGTCGTAGCGCGACACAGAGCCACTGCGGGTTGAACTCTCCGCGCGACGTACGCCTAGAAGTAGTATCGCATGCCCTGCTTTATTGACTTGCTCTTTGATATAGCGGCTGGTCGGAAGAATTTTCATCCGATCCGTGCACCAGCGGAAAGACCGATTTGGCGATGGGTAGCCGCGACCGATGAGGTTGACCCAGAACGATTGGTCAGATGCGGGATGCGTAATTGTCGTCTTGACTGGAAGATCGAACGCACGAGCGGCGCGGCCAATATCATCAATGCTTGATTTAATGTGTTTAATTATAAGAGGGCTTTCAACCAGCGTATCGTTAGCGACGATATGTACGTCCCGGGTACGCCGACTCGGTGGCAAAGCCATCAACATCTCGAAGACGAGATGCGCTACTAGCGTGCTGTCCTTGCCGCCCGAATAGCCTACGATCCATGGTGCATCATCGTCCTGAAGGTATTCATCCAGAAGGACCGCGCGAACCGTTGCGAATCGGCGTTCGAGATCACGCATCATCTGGTCTGGCGTGAAGGTCAGCATCCGCGTTAATTTCCCGCCCGATGTGTTTCTTTCGACACGCTTTTAGCAGTCAGATCGGCGGGCCGACAATCGGTTTAGACCGGGTCGGTGCGGCTCTGCAGTGGATAAGTACGGTCAGCCACCGGTGCAGGCGGTCGGCACCGGTTAGACGCTACGGGGGTGTAGCAACGTTTATCGCTGAAAAGCGCCGTTCCTTGGATGAGGATCAGGCGGCGGGTTGCGGCGTTAAACTGACGCGTGGGCGCGAGACCGTCACCGCGCGCTCCGCGGGCCGTCCGCCGGCGCGCCGACAACAAGCACCGCGCCGTCCGCGGCTTCGTCACCGGCTTTAAGCGTAAGCACGGCGACGAGGCGGCCATCAGCCACCTCTCGTAGCCGAGAGGCGGCGACGCGACGACCTTCGCAATCCTAGTCGGGGTCGAGAGACTGGTCGAGGTCGGCTATGCCCTCGCCCACCTCAGGTGCCATCCGGTCAGCATGCCTTCGTATACTTGCGGCGCTGGGGCGTCCGGGACGGCGGAACCGAGCCCGGTGGGCATCCGGGAAGCACCGTGCGCACTTCGTCGCAGGCTTGCTTCCCATGTGCTTCCCAGGAGCCTGGGGTTGGGAAGCAGATCGCCGCTAAGTGCTTGAAAAGCTTGGCGCGCCCGGGAGGACTCGAACCCCCA
>CAYFTI010000113.1:0-7544 GCA_964346065.1 uncultured Hyphomicrobiaceae bacterium | reverse complement strand
ATCGCGCGCTGATGGAAGGCATGGAAAAGTTGCGCGAGCGGATGCAGCTCGAGCTAGGCAGTTTGCGCAATTCGACGCGATCGGCGCTGGAGTATGCCGAGGTCGAGCGCGGGTAATGATACTGGTAACAGGTAACAGGTAACAGGTAACAGGTAACAGGGAACAGGTAACAGGGAACAGGTAACAGGTAACAGGTAACAGGTAACAGGTAACAGGTAACAGGCGCGGGCATGGTTCGATACGAAGACAGGCTGTACTTGATGTGGTGCCCGGGCGAAGTGCCCGAGGGCGAGCGGGTGCGGCTGGAGACCTCGGGCGAGTACGTGCTTGAGGCAGTCGCTTCGATCGAGGAACACCGGCCGAGCCAGCTTGCCGAGGAGCAGCCGGAACTTCACCAGGAGCTTGCACGGCTCGATTCCAAGCTGCAGCTCTTGCTGGAACTGGTCGCACAGATGCGCGGCGGTGACACCAAGCCCGACACTGGCCCGCGCAAATTCCTGGTACTGGCCGCCGATCGGATCGAATTCGAAACGCTCGGCGAGGCTGTCGAGGCCGGACAGGAAGGGGTCCTGAAGGTGGTCCTGCATCCCTCCATACCCGAGCCGCTCGGTATTCCCGGCCGTGTGACCGATGTCGGTGAACAAGCGGGCCGTCAAATGGCGGTACTCGAGCCTGTCGAGCAGCGCTGGGCCTACCGCGAGGCCCTTTCCCGCCACGTATTCCGCCATCACCGCCGGCAAGTGGCGGCCGCTCGACGCGCAGGGAAGCCGCCTGCCGAGTCCGAATAATTTGCCGGCCGCGGTGGGTCGAGCTTTTTGCAGGATTCTTTGAGGAGTTCCCACTCTTCTTCCAGCGCTGAAGCGCGTGTTCGTGTATCCTCGCTCCGAATTGGACGTGTCCGTCCGTTCACACAACGTGATTTTTGGCGCCCTGCGCGCCAAGTTGAGGTGCGTCCGGGCCGAATGGGTATAGCAAGGGGAATTCATGAGCAGCATTTCATTCCTGGAAAACACCAGTCTGGGCAAAATCTTCAACCTCAATCCGGTTGCGATGCTTCTGGTGACGACGGATCACCAGATCCGGCGGCTTAATTCGGCGTTTTGCAAGCTCAGCGGTTACGATTTCTCGGATCTGGAAGGCCACCGGTTGTCGGAATTTTCCGAAATCGAGGAAATTTTCAACTTTTTGGCCGCCTCCGGTGCCGACTTCACGACATCGGGTCACTGGGCGCATTCGGCCATCAACCGTTTCGACGGCGAGGTTCGCAACGTCAGGGTCTGCCTCGAGAAGGTCTGGGACGAATCGCGGAAAGTCACGCACTGGTTGCTGATGCTGGAAGACATCGAGCATCGTCTTGCGATTGAAAAAGCCTGGGAATCGCAGCAGGAGCAGTTGCGGACTTTGACCCAGAAGGTTATTGCCGCGCAGGAAGATGAGCGGAGACGCATTGCGCAAGAGCTCCACGACGAGTGGGGTCAGCTTTTGAGCAGCATGAAGATCGATATCGGCCTGCTGGAAAATGCTTCGAGCGAGCTGCGCGCGAAACTGGAGGCGAAAATCGATCGCGTGCTGTCCAGCTCGCGCGAACTCAGCCGAAGCCTGCGTCCGGCGCTGCTGGATCAGCAGGGGCTTCAACCTGCTTTAAAACACCTTGTCGGTGACTTCGAGCGTCACGTGAACGTGACGCTCGAAGCCTCGGGGCTGGAGCGCCGGTTTGCCGAATCGGTTGAGATTACCGCTTTCCGGCTTGTTCAGGAGAGTCTGACCAATATTCGCAAGCACGCCGACGCCGGGCACGTCAAGGTTTGCGTCAGCGCCGGAGCAGAGGGCCTGCATATCGAGATAATCGATAACGGCCGCGGTTTCGACCCTGAACATATTGCAGGTAATGGCGCCCAGCGCGGCAGCGCCGGCGTGACCGGCATGACCGAGCGCGTGAATTCACTGGGCGGCAGGTTCCAGGTATTCAGTCGGCCCGGATACGGTACCCGGGTTCGTGCCAGCCTGCCGGTTGAACCGGAACGGACCGCGCCGCCCCTGCGCGCGGTCGCTAATTAGAACCGGGGAGCTCCAGTGCCGGCTCCGGTCGTAATCGCGGACGATCATCAGCTGGTCCGCGCAGGGTTTGTTGCGCTGATTGAACGCATGCCGGGTTTCGAGCTGGTCGGCGAGGCCGAAACCGGCTGGCAGGCGATTGACTTGATCAAACAAAAAGCGCCGAGGCTGGTGTTGCTGGATATCAGCATGCCCGAGCTCAATGGGCTCGACGCGCTGGAAGTGATCCAGCGCCTCGATCCGCCCCCCGCCACGATCATGATTTCGATGTATGAAGAACATGAATACGTGCGCCGGGCACTGGACCGGGGCGCCTCGGGTTATCTCCTGAAAGACGCCGCCGTTGCCGAGCTGGAGCTTGCGCTGCGGGCCGCCTCGCGCGGAGAAGTTTATCTGAGTCCGAAAATTGCCGGTGCCGCCGTATCGGCAAAGCGAAGCGGGGACGCCCAGTCGCGAACGCCGCTGGACAAGCTTACCCGGCGCCAGCGCCAGGTGCTGCAGTTGCTTGTGGAGGGCCGCAGAACACGCGATATCGCAGCCCGGCTCAACGTTTCGGTCAAGACGGTCGAATCCCACCGCAGCAATCTGGCGGCCCGTCTGGGCGTTAGCGATCTTCCCGGCATGACGCGCATCGCGATCCGCTACGGATTGATTTCCGACGATGATCCAGGCGCTCATCCCTGACGCCTGTCCGCCCGGCTTTTGCGCCAGTTATCTGCTCCAATTTTCTGCTCCAATCCCCTAGAAAATTTTTTCGATCTTAGGTATGCCAGAAAAATCCGGTGGAAATCCACAGGCGGGTTCCGGATTTTCCTGATCGCTTCTCCTTGCGGTCGACGTAAAAATGGCGCTCAAGAGTTCGATATCTGATTTTTGACGCTTCCCAAGGGGTGCCCCGCATGAAAACCACCATTGAACCGCGCACGGCTCAGCAGCTCGGGATCTCGCCGCAGCTTCAGCACGCGATTGGTCTGCTGCAGTTATCCACGCCCGAACTTGAACAGGAGCTGCGCGATGCGCTTGACAAGAACGTGTTTCTGGAAGCCGAAGAGCCTGCCGACGCGGCGCCGGCAAACCCGTCGTCGGGAGCCGGTGCCGGCGCAGATGGGGCCGGCGCGCCGGAATTCGAACAGCCGGCACCGTTGCCGGGTCTGCGCGAATTACTGTATAGCCAACTGGATCTGGCCCGGCTTTCCGAGCGGGATCGCCTGCTGGCCGATCTGATTGTCGACGCGCTCGACGATGACGGGTATCTGACGCTGCCCGTCCACGAGCTTGCTGCATGCGCCTGGACGCCGGCCCCGAGCGTCGCGGAGCTGGAGGCGGTGCGCGGCATGATCCAGAATCTCGAACCCACCGGTTGCGGGTCGGTCGATCTGGGCGATTGCCTGCGTGCGCAGCTTCGCACTGCGCAACACGATTCTGGCATGCGCCGGGTGATCGATCGGCTGACGCGCCTGCCGCCTGCCGACTGGCTGCGGTCGCCGGCGGCGCTGGCGCGGCAGCTGCATTCCAGCGAAGCTGAAGCCGCGCAGGCGATCGAAATCGTTCGCCGGCTGGATCCGTATCCCGGCCGCCGCATCGCAGCCGGTGCGACTGCCTGCGTGGCGCCGGATGTGCTGGTCTCGCGCCGGGCCGGGCGCTGGGTGATTCGCCTGAATGATCAGGTGCTGCCGTCGCTGCGTCTGAACCGGACCTATGAAGCCATGATGGGCGGGATGAACGGAAGTGCGCATAGCGCGATGCAGGGCCAGCTGCAGGAAGCGCGCTGGCTGGTCAAGAGTGTCCGGATGCGCAACCAGACCCTGCTGAAGGTCGCCGGCGCCATCGTCGCCCGTCAACAGAAATTTCTGGACGAAGGGGAAGTCGCGATGCGGCCCATGGTGCTTGGCGATATCGCCGCGGAGATTGAGATGCATGAATCGACGATCTCGCGCGTGACGACTGCGAAATACATCCACACCCCGCGCGGCATGTTTGAGCTCAAATATTTCTTTAGCAGCCGTCTGACAACGCGCGACGGCGGACGCTGTTCCTCGACCGCGGTCCGCGCGCTGATGCGCCGGATTGTCGGCGCCGAAGATCCGTTGCAACCCCTAAGCGACGGCGTCATCGCCCGCTTGATGAGTGAGCAGGGCATTCGCATCGCCCGCCGGACGGTCGCGAAGTATCGCGAATCACTGGGCATTCCGCCGATGGACCATCGGGTTGCAGCGGCCGGCGCGCGCGTCTCAGCGCCTGCACAAGTGACGCGTACGACGGCAATGGGGTGAGCGGCATGCAGGACTTTATGGAAATGGAAATCGAGATCGAGCCGAAGGCCGAAAATGCAGCCGGCGCCGACGCTGAGCAGGCCGAGGAAACAATGCAGCAACCGCGCGGAACGCTGGAGCGGGCCCTGGCGGGCCAATCCGATGGCATGCGCGACGTGCGTCGCCTGATCGAGCAGGTGGCCCGGCACGACGCGACAAACGTGCTGATTCTCGGCGAATCGGGCACCGGCAAGGAGCTGGTCGCCGGCGCTATCCACGATCTGTCCAGCCGCTCGCGCGGGCCGTTCGTGCCGATCAACTGCGGCGCAATTCCGCCCGAGTTGCTTGAAAGCGAATTGTTCGGCCACGAGAAGGGCGCGTTTACCGGGGCGCTGGCGCGTCGTCGCGGCCGCTTCGAGCTGGCCGAGGGCGGTACGCTTTTTCTCGACGAGATCGGCGACATGCCGCTGCCCATGCAGGTCAAGCTGCTGCGGGTTTTGCAGGAACGCTGCTTCGAGCGGGTCGGCGGCAGCGAAACGATCCGCGCCAACGTGCGCGTGATTGCCGCGACCCACCGGAATCTGGAAGCCCGCATTGCCGAAGGCCGCTTCCGCGAAGACTTGTACTACAGGCTTTGCGTGTTTCCTGTCCAGGTGCCGCCACTGCGCGAGCGCGTTGAAGATCTGCCGGTGCTCATCGAACATTTCCGCAAGCGAATGGAAAACGGTGGCCAATCCGGACCGGCCCTTTCGGACGGGGCCCTGGCCTCGCTGAAAAGCTACGCATGGCCGGGTAATGTGCGCGAGCTCGGGAACCTGATCGAACGGCTGTCGATCCTGCACGGTGGGGGACCTGTGGGGCACCAGGATTTGCCGAATCGTTATCGCGCAGCCGGGGATTCAGAAACCGAATCCGCGCTCGGCCAATCGGGGTCGGATTCTGTGCCTGCTTCGACCGCGGAAACGGCGACCAGCGACGTGCCTTTCGAAGAGCGCGCAATACCGAAACTGCCTTCCGAGGGTGTGCAGCTCAAGCAATACCTGTCCAATATCGAATCGGCCCTGCTGCGCCAGGCGCTGAATGCGACACAGGGTACGGTGGCCCAGGCAGCCAGAATGCTGGGACTGCGCCGCACCACGCTGGTCGAGAAAATGAAGAAATACGGCCTGGATTCGACGGAATTCTGACCCGCTTGATGGATGTGCTGGCATCGATTTTGCTCCAGTTGTCTCTAGTTGTCGGGAAACCGTGATAGCGCATTGACCAGGAGAAGATACGAAATGCCGGACGTGCCGCGCGAACTTGGCAAAACGCTGGAAACCTTCAACCGACTGTCTTCGGAACTGGCAGCAGGCTATCGGGAACTCGAAGCGCGTGCGGCCCGGCTGGAGGCACAGCTTCAGGATTCCCAGCACCAGAAGCTCAGGCTTGCAGACAGGCTCTCGGTGCTGATCGACAGCTTGCCGGGTGCGGTGCTGGTACTGGACCGCTACGGCCGGGTCCGCCAGGCAAATCCCACCGCCGCCGAATGGTTCGGCGGGCAGGTAAGCGATTCGACCTGGCGCGAAGTGCTCGCGGGTTGTGAGGGCCGAGCGGATGAGGACGCGCACGAGCTCACGCTTCCCAACGGTATGACGATCTCGGTTCATCGTAGCGAAGTGCCGGGGCGTCGGGAAACGATCATCCTGCTTACCGATATGACCGAGCAGCGGCGGTTGCAGGCCGAACTGGAACGCAACAAGCGTCTGGCAACCGTCGGCGAAATGGCCGCGCGCGTGGCCCATCAGGTGCGGACCCCATTGTCCGTGGCATCGTTGTATGTCGCACAGATCACCGATCGGGGCGATGACGACGTCGCCGGCAGCGCGCGCAGGATTGCCGATCAGTTGGACAAGCTCGATCGAATGACCGAAGACATGCTCGCGTTTGTACGCACCGGGCATGCGCCTGCCAGCCGCTTTGCGCTGGCAGGCCTTGCCGATGAGGTCGGCAATGAATGCCGCAAGATCAAGCCATCGCAGTGCGTGGTTCGGTGCAGTGTAGCCGCCCGGATCGTCGAAGCCGAACCGCGGCTGCGCGGTGATCGGGATGCGCTGTGCGGCGCGATCTGCAACCTGGTGGAAAATGCCTGGCAGGCGGGCGCCGACCGGGTTGATGTGGAATTCCTGCCCGATGATAAGCGGCAAGACTTCGTTCTGGTTCGTGTGCGCGACAACGCCGGCGGCATTCCGGCCGCGGACAGGCACAGCATCTTCGAGCCCTTCGTCTCGGGCCGGTCCAGCGGAACCGGACTGGGGCTGGCGGTCGCGCGCTCGACGTTCAACGCCCATGGCGGTGCACTGCAGCTGGAAAAGAGCGATGCCTGCGGCTCGGTATTCGTCGCCGGTCTGCCGATGTGTGAGCGGGCCGAAAACCGTTGCCTGCCGCAATCGCAGGAGGTGCCGGCGTGAGTGCATTGCCGGTGCTTCTGGTCGAGGATGACGCGGACTTGCGCGAGGCGCTGCACATGACGCTTTCGCGCAACGGCCATGAGGTCATCAGCGCCGGCGATGGTCCGGAAGCGCTGGATATCGTGGCCGAGCGCAGGGTTTCGATGATTATTTCTGACGTCCAGATGAAGCCGCTCAGCGGTCTGGATCTGCTCGAGCGCATCGGCCGCGCGATGCCGGGCGTTCCGTTCGTGCTGATGACCGCGTTCGGCAGCGTCGGTCAGGCCGTCAGCGCCATGCGTCACGGCGCGATGGACTATCTCACCAAGCCCGTAGCGCGCAGCAAATTGCTCGAGGTCGTAGAAACGTACAGCCGCGGCGAAACGCCCGATGCCGATTTCGTAGCCGTCGACCCGACCACGCGGGCACTGGTGGGGTTGGCCGAGCGGGTCGCATCCAGCCTCGTCACCGTCCTGTTGACCGGGCCCAGCGGCACCGGCAAGGAGGCTTTTGCCCGGCTTATTCATCGCCAGTCCGAGCGATGGGAAAACCCGTTTGTTGCGGTGAATTGTGCTGCGATTCCGGAGCAGATGCTGGAAGCGGAGCTGTTCGGGCATGAAAAAGGCGCATTTACCGGCGCGGTGCAGGCGCGCAAGGGCAAGTTCGAATATGCCCAGGGCGGTACATTGCTGCTGGACGAAATTTCCGAAATGGATATCAGTCTGCAGGCGAAGCTTCTGCGCGTGCTTCAGGAAAGCGAGCTGGAGCGTTTGGGCGGCAACCGCACGATTCCGCTCGATGTCCGGAT
>CAYFTI010000112.1:0-7621 GCA_964346065.1 uncultured Hyphomicrobiaceae bacterium | reverse complement strand
GTGCCGTCGAGGTCGGACAACTGCAGCACCGGCGGAAACGACTGCGCCTGAGCCTGCAGCGCGCCACCCAGCAGCAGCGCCGAAACGGCCGCCGCCAACGGCCGCAACGCGGGCCGGCGTGGACGAACGGGCTTAGCCATACAGGCGCGGTGGTCGGAATGCTGTCTTGGGCGGTAGGCAACTGGCATCGGAGTCACACCTTGAGGTTTGCGGGTTTCTATCTATAAAGCGCAAAGCGATCAGGTTTCGTATCAATATGTGCAATGCGCAAATTCCGACTCTGCGGCAACCCTAGGGTTCAGGCGGCCAGTCGGGTCAGGGCGCGCCAGGTCACGTCGTCCCGTCGCAGAGTGTCACTGCATTGGAGGCAAAAATTGGAGTCACGAGCTGTACTGCGAACGGTCGAGCCTTGTTTCATGCGTTTTTCGAGAAACGAATGGAAAAAGACGTGATACCCCAGGGTCGGGCTGATGACAATTGTTAACTGTCCTCGAAGCCGTCGGCAAACAAACTCACCGGGTCGCTGTCGCTTGCGCTGTTGTCGGCCGGGTTGATATCGCTGTGTCCGGCTGGCAGCGAGACGCTCGCCGTGTTAGTGACGGTCATGCCTTCTGTGGCCACTACCTTGGCGGTCAGCTCAAAGCTGAGCATGCCGCCGACGGGCAGGTCGATGGTTTCGTTGATGTTGCCGCTGCCGCTGGCGTTTGGGCACATGGCGCCGCCGCTGCCAGTGCAGGTCCAGCTTGCCGTCCCGGCATCCAGCGTGACCGGCAAGTTATCGGTCACGGTCGAACCCAGCACCTCGACGGCGCCGACATTGACCACATCGATAAAATACGTTACTGGCTGATTGGCACCAACAAAGCCGACGTCGTTGGTTTTGGTGATGGCCAGATCGTCGATCCCGTCGCCGTTCAAGTCGCCAGCCGAGCTCACCGAGAATCTGGAAAAATTCGCTGCTGGCTCGCCATCGATCTTGAAGCCAAAGCGCGAACCGATGTAATTTCGTGTCAGCATTTTGATCAAGTGGCACGTTCGGGCGCCAATGCGGCCGGCGACTTTGTCAGCCCGGTTGTTCGACCAGGACTCCACGGATCGCATCATATTTCGGAAGCGCTGCTGATTCCGCCGTGCGGGTGGAAATGGAGTATTATTTAATTATGGCTTCGGATAACAGTCAACCAACGTTCCGCATCGATTTTTCGCGGCTGTTCGAGGGCTGGTTCCGCGAGCAAAATTGTGCGATCGCTTGCACGACCTACCAGGCCGGCAAGGTGTTTCTATTTGGCAAGGGCGAGCAGGGCATGTCGATCGCCGAGCGCACGTTTGCCCGCTGCATGGGCCTGGCCGCGCGCGTCGACCGGTTCTACCTGGCCAGTCAATATCAGCTCTGGCGGTTCAATAACATGCTCGATGCCGGCGGCGACTACCAGGGCTATGACCGGCTGTTCGTGCCGCAGGTGGGCTGGACCACCGGCGATGTCGATGTCCACGACATCGGTATCGACGGCAACGGCAAGCCGGTGTTTGTCAACACCTTGTTCAGCTGCCTGGCCAGGCCTTGCGAGACGGCCAGCTTCGAGGTTGTCTGGCAACCGCCGTTCATCAGTCGGCTGGCGCCCGAGGACCGCTGCCACCTCAACGGTCTAGCAATGATAGAGGGCGAGCCGGGCTGGGTGACGCTGATCAGCAGGTCCGACGTGGCCGAAGGCTGGCGGGACCACCGCCACGACGGCGGGCTGGTGCTGGACGTTCGCGACAATGAAGTGGTCTGCTCGGGGCTATCGATGCCGCACTCGCCGCGCTGGTGGAAGGGCAAGCTATGGCTGCTCAACTCGGGCACCGGTGAGCTCGGGCATGTCGACCTGGATTCAGGCCAATTCGTGCCGGCCTGCTTCCTGCCCGGCTATGCGCGCGGGCTGGCGTTTACCGGCGACTACGCGCTGGTCGGGCTGTCGAAGGCGCGCAACCAGTCTTTTTCCGGGCTGAGGCTCGATGAAACCCTGTCCGAAAAGACCGCAGAGGCGCGCTGCGGCATCGCCGTGGTCCACTTGCCCACCGGCGAAGTACGCCACCACATCCGTTTCACGGGCGTGGTCGAGGAACTCTACGACGTCGCGGTCATCCCGGGCGCAATCCGGCCGATGCTGCTGGGCTTCAAGACCGACGAGATCAAGCACATGATCCGGCCGAAGTGACCGGCGATCTTGTGCGTCCCGGGCGTGCCGGTCGGGTCCAGACAGGCCGCATAATTCCGCGGGCAAGACCCCTCGTACAAGACTGTCTGGCGGGATTAATTCTTAGGGTACGGTCACGCGGTTAGCCGCCACGGTAATCGATCCACTGTTGACGATAGGCACCACGCAAATCATCCGTCTTGCGTGCCTGAATGATCACGAGATGATCTTCAGTGACGGTTTTGAGCGCCTGTGAGGAGGCGCTGCGCGTCTATTCAAAGCCGTCGACGAACAGCGCGTCGAGCCCGAGCAGCTTCGGAAAGGCCATCTGGACGATATCCTCACCCGCATCATCGTCGACGGTGATCGCCAGATTGACCGTGGTACCGGGCTGCTCGGCAAACGTCGGGCCTACATACAGCCGCCACTCATCATCCACGCTAGCGCTGAATAGGCCGGGGAAGCGACCGGTAAAGCCGCCGCTGTCGAACACCGGGGTATTGACGAAAACCGTCTGTGCGCTGCCGTCGCTGTTGCCCGATCGCATATAGAGCGCGACCCGGAAGTGGTATCCGGGCGGCGTGGCAGGCACCTGCGTCGGCTCGTGGTCAAAGCCCGCCGTGCCTGCACCCAGGTTGAACGCAACCTCTACCGCCGTAGCTGCGGGGCTGCCGGCAAACACGGCATCGGCCGCCAGCGGCAATTTGGCGATCCCGATACTGGCGCCGTCAATGGCAAACGCGCGCCAGTCGTCAGGAATCTCGCCGCTGACGTTGCCCTGGACAAATCCGTCGCTGCCGCCGAATTCCGGATTGGGCAGGCGATTGGTCAGCACCGGACCATCCACGCCCGGCAAGGCGATCCAGACGGCGTTGTCGCCACCATCATCGAGCAACCGAAAAGCCATCAGCGCACTGAAGCCGTCCGTGCCGGTAAATGCCGGCCCGCTGAAACGCTGCCAGCCGCTGCCGGCCTCGGCATTGAAGGAACCGGGCTGGTCGCCGGTGAAGGCACCGGTCTGGTCGAAGACCGGCATGCTTACACTGACCATCTGCGCCGAATTGTCGGCATTGGCGCTTCGCAGATAAACCTCTCCGACATAGCTGCGGTCGCCAAACAGCGAGAAATCAGCCGCGTTGTGATCAACGCCGCTGTCGCTGCTGGGCCCGCCAAAGTCGGTCGTCTCCAGGCGGATCGCGTGCACCGGGGGACTGTCCGGGAACAGCGCCCCGGCGGCCAATTCGAGCGTGCTCAAGTCGATTGCAGAAGTGCCAACGGCAAACCCGCGCCAGGCAGACGGCACATCACCGGCTACATTGCCCGCCACCGCCCCCTGATTGCCGCGAAATTCGGGATTCGGAACCTGGTTGGCCGTTTGCCCAAGTGCCGGCAACGACGTCTGCAGTGCAGCAAAGACAAGACCGGCACACAGAACCTGGCGAAAAGCGCTCGAATTGCGGGTTGCCTGGATGCGAAACATATCACGACTCCTTCGATTGGAAGTTAGAGCGCCTGAACGGACGCTTGCCTATAGAAGCGAAAATCAGCGCCTTTTCGTATCGCCGAGAATATGGCCGAGAAGACGGACGAGAAAAGTGGCATCCCGTATCTCATCGGTTTCCACGATTTCGCGGACACTCACGGCTGCAACTCGAAACCGTCCGCGAAGAGCAGATCAGGGTCCGCGCGGCCGCTGGCGGCTACGGCCACTGAGAACTCCGACGTATTGCCCGCGGCATCGGTGGCGGTGGCGACCACCAGGTCGCCGTTTTCCACTGCCGACTCGGGCATGAAGATCGCGGTCACCTGCTGCCCGGCCTCGGTCGCCGGGTAATCGTCCAGACCCAAATGTGTCCGACCCTGTTCGCCGTCTGCGTCGGCCAGGAAGAACTCGATGGTCAGCGGGTAGGCGCTGTTGAGCGTGTCGGAAGAAACCGAGAATGTAATGGACAGTATCGTTGCGTTGTTACCGACGACTGAAAGGATCTCCGGGAAGTTCTGCAGATTATTTGCGCCTTCGTCTCCGTCACCGGGGTCGTTTGCGGAAGCGCCGTCGGCCTCGAGATCGATGCCGGGCCCGCTGTTGGAAAACATCGTATTGCCTGCGATCCAGTTATCGACGCCCGCGACGTTGGTGAAGCCGCCGGAGACGACTGCCACGCCGCTGCCGCCGTTGTAAGCGATTGTGTTGCGCATGGACGGCTCGGGGCCACCGACGAAGTTGCCGTCGTCCTGGATGCGGATACCTGCCAGCGCGTTACCCAGCGCACTGGCACCAGCTACGTCGGTACCGATGGCGTTGCCCTCGATGTTGGTGAATACAGCAGCGCCGACGAGGTTGTTGACGTTGATGCCTTCGGCGTCGTTGCCGGAGATCACGTTGCAGGCCCCCGTACAGGCGCCCCCAGGGGTAGTATTCACGCTGCCGCCGATGAGATTGGTGCCCACGAGACCGGAGTTGCCGGGACTGACACGTATTCCCGAAAGGCGATTGGGCAGGGCGAACTGGCCGGTCACATCGGTGCCGATGAAGTTCCCCTGGACCCGGTTGCCCCCGCTCCGCAGCTCGAGACCCCAGGTGTTGTTGCCCGAGATTAGGTTGCGATCGGTTGCGGTCGTACCGCCAATCACATTGCCGTTGCCGCCGAATTGGCCGCCAACAATCAGCCCCCCGCCCGTTTGCGCGACCACCGTGCCGGTGGCGTCGGTGCCGATGAAGTTGCAGGTCACTTCGACGTTGTTGGCCATCAGGTCGAGCGCAAACAGCACGAGCCCCCGGATGGTGCTTTTATCGCCGGTCACCCGGGGCCTCCAAGTATTGGGCAAAACAATTTTCAGCGAAGGTGGCCAGCTCGCGCAGGAAGCACCGGGCTGGGTCGTTCCATCGATCAGCGTGTCGGCATTCAGACCCGGCATGGGTGGCACCGCCTGCAGCGTGCATACACCGGTACCCGGATCGCAACCCGGATCGACCGATGCGTCGATGTCGAATGAAACTACGTCAGAGCCGGCGTTGGCATTGGCGAACACGATGGCTTCACGCAAGGAACCGGCGCCGCTGTCGGCGGTGGTCGTCACCACCGGGCTGCCGGGCAGAACAGCGCACTGCGAAAACTCGCTGGTCTCCACGGGATCGGCGCTGCCGTCAAGCCGCGTGGCGGTGGCGGTGACAAACCAGCCCGGGTCGACGCTGCTTGTGCCGAAGTTTTCATCGAAGGCAGCCTGGCCGTCACCATCTGTCGTGACATCGATCGTAGCGATAAAGGTCTGGCCCTCGCCGAAGCCCGCGGTGTCGCAGTTATCGCTGGCGAAGAACTCAAGCCTGAAGTCGGTCGACGGCACGGACTGCAACCGCCCGCTGACCGATGTTGAGGCAGCGCCGGTCAGGGTCGGGGTGTCGTCCAGCACGGGAAAGTTCTGCAGATTATTCGAGCCGCTGTCGCTATCGTCCCCATCGTTCCCGCTGACCCCATCGCGCGTCAAGTCGATGCCAAGCCCGGTGTTGGAATGAATGCTGTTGCCGAGAATCGCGTTGCCGATGTTGGGGCCGGCCGAAATGGCAACGCCGCCGACGTCAGCGGCATTGATGGCACTGTCGTTGAACGCGATGAGGTTACCCTCGCCGGCACCCAAACCGCCGATGCGATTGTCATCGCCGCTGATCAGGACGCCACCTTCGCTATTACCTAGAGGCGTCACCCCGTCGATGGCTACTCCAATCAGGTTGCCCGCAATGATCCCGCCGTCCACGCTGAAATCGATGCCCCGATCACCATTGCCCGAAATCAGATTGCCGAGACCGGGCGTCGCACCCCCTACCGTATGCGCTACCCCGTCCATTTCGATTCCGTCCTGCAAGTTGGGCACGGCCAGCGTGCCGCTGGCATCGGTGCCGATGAAATTGCCCTGTGTGACAATGCCGTCACTCTGGCTTTCATCCACCAGAATCCCGTGCTCGTCATTGCCGGAAATCAGGTTACAGGCCTTGCTGCACACGCCGGGGTCGGAAAAGCCGCCGATCAGAATGCCGCTCGCCGCCTCGTCGATCTCCACGCCGCTGTCGCCGTTGGGAATGGCCATCGTGCCAAGGATATTGGTGCCGATGAAGTTGCCCTGGATGACGAGATCGTCCGCCGCGACATCATCCAACACGATTCCCCCATCGAAATCACTGCCCGAGATCAAGTTGCAGGATTTATTGCACACGCCGGCATCGTGATCGGCGCCGCCGACGATATTGGCTGGCGCGTCCAGAAAGACGATGCCGGCGTCATTCTCGAGCGCGACCATCCCGGTGATATCGGTGCCGAAGAAATTGCCGGCCACGGTATTGCCGGTGGCGCCGCCTTCGAGCACAACGCCGTCGTCGTTGTTCGAGATCAGGTTGCGCTTTGAGACGACAGCCCCGCCGACGATATTGTTGTTGCCGCCATTGATGCGGACGCCGCGGTCGTTATTGCGCGCGAATTCCTCGGACGTGCCGCTGATGTCCGTGCCAAGAATGTTGCACTCGACCGCATTGGCGTCGGATTCGATGAGGATGGCGGCTTCGCTCCGGAAGCCGTTGATGACCAGCCCACGCACGACAGAATCGCCGCCGGAAAGCGACAGTCCGTTCGCGCCGTTGGGCGCCTGGCTGCCGTCGATCACGACCTGCAGCGTGGCCGGCCAGCTAGAGCAGTTCGCGGCGGATTGGGTCAGCCCGTCGATGATGACGGGATCGGTGAGTGCCGGCAGCGCCGAGACTGGCTGGATCGTATGCGGTCCGGCGCCGGCAATGTTGAACTCGACCCGATCGGCGCCAGGATTGGCGTTCGCATCGAGAATGGCTTGTCGCAGCGAGCCGGGGCCGGAATCGGCAGTGGAAGTGACGGTAAACGTCGCTGCGGATGCGCTGCCCGCCATTGCAAGTGCGAGCAGTGTGGGCGGGACCAGCCTTTCAAGCGCCAGGCGCGCGACTGGTCGGGGAATATAGACGATCACGGTTGTTTACTCCAGCAAAGTTTCTAGTTCGTTTCGAGATGGAAGCGCAAAACCGGCAGATTTCGTATCAAGACATTCATCAATAAGTCGGGTTTTTGCAAAACTGTTCAAAAATCCTGCGTCAGAATTCCGCTACACTCGGAGCCGAAGTCATTTGCTACGCGCCGATTTAGCTATGTGATGAAAGGGGAGTCTCAAGACCGCACAACCGGTGATCCGGACCTGACAGCCATGCTTCGCCGCTGGTCGGCCGGGGATAAGGACGTGCTCGAAGCATTGAGCGCGGGCCTGTATGCCGAACTCAAGCGGCTGGCGCGCATTCAGTTCTCCGGCGAGCGCGCGGGACATACCCTGCAGCCGACGGCGCTGGTCAGTGAAGCCTGGATGAAGCTGATCCAGGCCGATAAAGTGGAATGGCGCGACCGGGCGCATTTCATGGCGGTGGCCGCGCGCGTGATGCG
>CAYFTI010000111.1:0-7724 GCA_964346065.1 uncultured Hyphomicrobiaceae bacterium | reverse complement strand
TGTGCTCCTGGGCCTGTCCGTACGGCGCGCGCGAGTACGATTATGACGACGGCGTGATGAAGAAATGCACGCTGTGCGTCGACCGCATCTATAACGAGAACCTCGAGGAAGAGGACCGCGTTCCCGCCTGCGTCCGCGCCTGCCCGACCGGCGCGCGCGCCTTCGGCGATCTGGGCGACCCGAACAGCGAGGTCTCGCGCAATGTGGCCGAGCGCGGCGGCTTCGACCTGCTGCCCGAGTTCGGCTACAAGCCGGTCAACAAGTACCTCCCGCCGCGCGAGCGCAAGGAGCCGCCGCCCGAAGCCGGGCCGGTTTCGCTCGCGGACATGGCCAAGGGGCCGAAAGCGGGCTCGACAGCGGACAAGCTCTTCGCCTGGGCCGACCGCATCCTCTCGCGGTAGGCTGGCAGACATATGCATCCCGCCTATTCCGTCATCGCCTTCACGACGATGTCCGGGGCCGGTTACGGTCTGCTGGCGCTGCTCGGCGCTTTCGGCGCGGCAGGCCTGATCCCGGCTGAGCGTTGGTTCGGCTTTCTCGCCTTCGCCATCGCCCTTGGGCTCGTCACCGCCGGGCTTCTTGCCTCCACATTCCATCTGGGGCATCCCGAGCGCGCCTGGCGCGCATTCTCGCAGTGGCGCTCATCCTGGCTGTCGCGCGAGGGCGTTGCGGCGGTCATCACCTACGTCCCCGCCGGGATTTATGCCATTGGCTGGGTTTTCCTGGAGCAGAACACCGGGCTGTGGGCCATCGCCGGCTGGCTGACGGCGATTTGTTCGGCCATCACGGTTTACTGCACCGCGATGATCTATGCTTGCCTGCGCACCATCCCGCGCTGGTATAACCGCTGGGTGCCGGCTGTTTACATGGCGCTGGGGCTGGCCACTGGGGCGGTGCTGCTCGTCGCCGTCGCGCAGATCTTCGGGGTGTTCGCGCCGTGGATGGCGTGGCTTGCCGTCGCCGCGTTCGCGCTCGGGATCGTGCTGAAGCTGGCCTATTGGGGCAGTTCCGACACGGCGCCGCGGCAGTACACCGCCGAGCAGGCGACCGGGCTGGGCCATATCGGCAAGGTGCGCCAGCTCGAAGCCCCGCACACCGAGGCGAATTTCGTCCAGAGGGAGATGGGCTATCAGGTCGCGCGCAAGCACGCCGAGAAGCTGCGCAAGATCGTTCTCATCGCTTTCGGCGCACCGATCGCGCTTCTGGCGCTTGCAACCGTCAGCCCGCTGATCGTCAGCATGATGCTGACCAAGGTGGCGCTCGCCTCGGCGATTATCGGCGTGGCCGTCGAACGCTGGCTCTTCTTTGCGGAGGCCGAGCACATCGTGAACATCTATTACGGCACGGCCGCCGTGTGAGCTAGTCGGCGCTGACGGAGGGATGCTCCAGCCGGTCGCCGCGCTTGAGCTTCAGCCGCTTGGCTGTGCCCGCGACAACTTCCAGTACGACCTTGGCGGGCCCGCCCGCCTCCACAAGATCGGTCGAGAACGGCTCGGTATTCCGTGCAATGCGAATAATATCACCGGTCTCGTCGGCAAATATCATGTCGAGCGAGATGTAGGTGTTCTGCATCCACATCGTGATGTTCTGCGGCGTGTCGTAGATGAACAGCATGCCCGAGTCGGCAGCGAGTTCGCGCCGAAACATGAGGCCACTCGCGCGGGTGCCCGGCGTGTCGGCAATTTCCGCGTTGATCGTGTGACGTCCCGTCTCCGTCACCAGAACGACGGGCTCGACGCGCAACTCACCTGCGTCAGCAGCAGGGCTCGCCGCCAATATCAGCCCGCCGAGCAGGACGGCGAGCGCGGCAAACCGCCGTCTGCCGCCACTCGCGTGCCAATGGTCAGTGGGAGGAGGAAAGGATCGACGGCTTGCCATCCGGTCTGAGTTCGGCCGCCATGAGCCCCTTCTCGCCTTTGCCATAACGTACCTGGACGATCTGCAACGGGCGCAGTTCCGCGAAGCCGAACCGGCGCAGGGTTTCCATGTGGACAAAGATATCTTCCGTTCCCTCGCCGCGAGTCAAGAAACCAAAGCCCCGCTGCCGATTGAACCACTTCACGATGGCCCGTTCCCAGTCACTTTCCGGTTCCACCTTCACCTTGGTGCGCTGCGGCAACTGAGAGGGATGGACCGCCGTACTCTCGTCCATGTCGATCACCCGGATCGCCTGCAGTCCCTTCTCGCTGTTGGTAACTTCGCAAACGACCCGCGCGCCCTCGTGGGCTGTCTGGAAACCGTCACGCCTCAGCACGGTAACGTGCAGAAGCACATCAGGCAGCCCATTGTCAGGAACGATAAATCCGAAGCCCTTGGACGCATCGAACCATTTGATCTGGCCCGCGATGACCGCAACGTCCATTCCCGTTGACTCGGAAACTCCAGTTAGACTCGTCGAATGAGGAGGTTGTTTATCCCCCATTAGTCAGTCCCCCGCTTACTTTTGCTCCAGCCTCTGTCAGCGAATTGCCCTCTTCGCCAACGTCGTCTGGGAACACTTTGCCTACTGTGTATCAGCCGCGTGATTGCAAGCTTCCAAAATGTAGCGCCGTCGACCGGCTTTGTAACGCGATTTTCGTGTTCAGACTCACCCTCGCTTTGTGGCGTTTGGACAAGCCTCTGATTTTCCACCAAAAATCGACATGGGCAGCAGGTGGAAAACGATCCGGGCACCGCGACACACGCTTAAGTTGCATAATCGTTAATGCGCGTCCAGCGCGAAAATGCACGCATGACGGGAATTTCCACGAATCGTTCGCCCAAGCATCACAACCGGGCAGTATCACACGGACACCCCAGCGTCTAAACGAGCGCTTGCGCGCTGCGAACCATGGGCTTACTTGCGAGGGGTATGACGAGAACCGACCCACGCGGCTAATTCGTCTCAAGCCAGGAGGCACGCAATGGAATACCTTCATACGATGGTGCGCATCAGCGACATCGACGAATCACTCGACTTCTATTGCAACAAGCTGGGCCTGCGCGAAGTACGCCGGCGCGACAGCGAGCAAGGCCGCTTCACCCTCATCTTTCTCCAGGCCCCCGGCGATGACCACGCCGAGCTCGAACTGACGTATAACTGGGACCCCGAGGAATATGGCGAAGGCCGCAATTTCGGGCATCTGGCCTATCGCGTCGATAACATCTATGAAAAATGCCAGCTCTTGATTGACAGGGGGGTGACGACCACCCGGCCGCCGCGCGGCGGCCGCATGGCCTTCCCCCGCCCGCCGGAAAATATTCCTATCGGACTGCTCCAGAAAGGCGATGCACTCCCGCCACAGGAGCCCTGGGCATCGATGGAAAACACGGGTACCTGGTAGGCCGATGGCTCGAAGCGATTATTCCGGCTTCGCCAAGCTGCTGCACTGGCTGATCGCCCTGCTCATCGCAGGCATGGTGGGCCTCGGCGTGTACATGACCGAGGTGCAGGGCGATCTTCAGTACAAGCTCTGGCTTTATCAGCTTCATAAGTCGTTCGGCGTGAGCCTGTTCACGCTGGTGGTGATTCGCGTGGTGTGGCGGCAGCTTTCACCCCCGCCCGCCATGCCGGAGCACATGTCGGGATGGGAGCGCCGTGCCGCCCGGGCGGCCCATGTAGGGCTCTACGCGCTGATGTTCGCGATACCGCTGAGCGGCTGGGCCCGCGTCTCAGCCTCGCCGCTGTCCGTGCCGACCGAAGTGTTCTGGTTATTCACGCTGCCGCACATCCCGTGGCTCGCCAGCTTGCCGTCCGAGACGAAACAGGCCTGGGAGCCGGTCTTTCAGTGGACGCATCTGGGGCTGGCCTGGACACTGGTGGCCGTCGTGGCCGTCCACGCTCTGGCGGCGCTGCGCCACGCCTTTGTTTTGAAGGATGATGTCATGACGAGAATGCTGCCGCGGCGCGCGCGCCGTATTGCGACGAGTTGTTTACTGGCCGGCCTCGCCGGTACGCTCATGGTGGCGGGAGGCCCGGTGCATGCCGCGGAGTGGACCGTTCTTCCCGAAAAAAGCGAGATTCGCTTTTCCGGTAACGCGGCCGGACAGACCATCGAGGGCGAGTTCAAGGACTTCTCCGGAGCAGTAACGTTAGATCCGGCTGCCCCCGCAGACACCGAAGCGACCATCATCATCCAGGTTGCCAGCCTGAGCACGGGAAACAGCGATGTCGATGGCACCCTTCCCGGCGCGGACTGGTTCAACGTCAGCGAACACCCCGAGGCGGTATTCACGGCGGATGGCGCCGAGCCCGCGGACGGTGACAACGCCTATCTGCTGAGCGGCACGCTGGAACTCAAGGGCAACAGTGGCGATGTCACGGTCCCCTTCACCATCGAGATCTCCGGCGGGACGGCCACGGCTGAAGGTGACGTTACGATCAACCGGCTCGAATATGGCGTCGGCCCGGAAGGCCCGATCTCGGGGATGACGGTCACCGACGAGGTCACGGTGAGTTTCACGCTACAGGCGGAAAAAGCGCAGTGACGGACACTCTTACCGCAGGTTACTCCAGCAAATGGCGCTGACATGACGCTCGACGGCCAAGTGGCGATTATCAGCGGCGGCGCACGCGGCATCGGACGCGACTGCGCGAACCGGCTCGCCCATGCCGGGGCCAAGGTGGTCGTCGCCGACATCAATGAAAAACTGGGCGAGGAGGTTGCGGACGGTCTCGGCGGAGGCGGACACGACGCCAGGTTCATCCACTGCAACGTCGCCGAGCGGCTCGATGTGCGCAACCTGATCGCCGAGACGATAAACGCTTACGGGCGGATCGACATCCTCGTGAACAACGCCGCGGTGATGGACACGGCCCCGTTCCTCGATCTGCGCGAGGACGAACTGGACCGCGTTTTTGCCACGAACGTCAAGGGTGCGTTCCTGCTTGGACAGGCTGCCGCGCGCCAGATGGTGAGCCAGGTGAAGAACGGCGACCGGCCGGGAAGCATCATCAACATGAGTTCGATCAACGACCATTTTGCGCTGCCCGATAATGTGGCTTACACCATGTCGAAGGGCGCGATGGCCCAGCTCAACAAGGCGATGTCGCTCGCGCTCGCGCCATACGGTATCCGTGTCAACGCCGTGGCTCCGGGCAGCATCATGACAGACATGCTCAAGCCGACCGCCGGCGATACCGAAGCGGCGCGAAAGGTGCTTTCGCGCACCCCGCTCGGGCGGTTTGGCAACCCGGAGGAGATCGCGCGGATCGTGCAGTTCCTGGCCAGCGACGCCGCCAGCTATATCACCGGGGAGACGATCTATGCCGACGGCGGACGGCGGCCGCTCAACTTCACGGTGGACGTCAAGAATACGCCGCGTCAGCGTTGAGCGCTCGGGCGACATGGGCCTGAACATCCGCCTGCGCAGCGCGCGTACGCTGGCCCCAGGGCGCAGTCTTTGAGACCACAAGGTTCGCTTGTGATTTGAGGATCACGCCGTCTTCAAGGATCTTCAGATGGTTGGCTTTCAGGGTCGCACCGGTCGAGGTGATGTCGACGATCATCTCGGCGGTGCCCGCCGCGGGCGCGCCCTCCGTGGCCCCGAGGCTTTCAACGATTCGGTACCCGCTTACACCCCAACTTGCGAAGAACCGGCGGGTCAGCACCGGAAATTTTGTCGCCACCCGCAGACGCCGGCCATGCGTGCGGTAGAAGAGCGCGGCCATGTCCTCAACGTCGCGCATCGCATGAACGTCGATCCAGCACACCGGCGCGGCGACCACGACATCAGCACGTCCGAAACCCAGCGGACAGATGAACGCCACCCGCCGATCCGGATCGGGAATTTGCTCGCGAATCAAGTCTTCACCGGTGATACCCAGATGCGCGCGGCCCGTGTCGAGATAACTCGCGATCTCCGAAGCGGACAGGAACAGCACCTCGATGTCGTCGCGCTCCGCGACCCTTCCACGATAGCCGCGTTCATGGCCAACCCGGCTCAGCGGCAGCCCGGCCTCCGCCAGGATTTCCGAACTGCGCTCCATCAGGCGTCCCTTCGAGGGGATTGCGAGGATCAGCCGGTCTTCGCCGACGCTTGGCTCGGAAGGTGCCGTCATGCCAGCGTCCCCTGCACGGCAGCGAGCAGCCGCTCGGTATGAATGGCCGAGCCCACGGCAGGTGCATCCTTGGCAGCGCCGATCTCACCGAGCAGACCGTCATACCGCCCGCCACCCGCGATGTGTCCGGCGCGCCCAACGCCCGGCACCTCGATCTGGAACACGAAACCGCTATAATACTCGAAATGCCGCCCGAAATCGGCCGAGAACGCCGCCTGCGTCGGGTCGATCCCCGTGTCCCGCATGAGCTCGCAGCGCCGGTGATAGGCGTCAAGCGCACCCGCCATGCGCAGGCCCGCTTCGTCAAGCAGCGTGTCGATCTGCGTCTTCGCCGCGCGCGCAGGTCCGGCAATCGTCAGGTATTGCTCGATAACGCGGGCATGCGCGCGCGGCAGCGGCGCCTCACGCAGATCCGCCGCCCGCTCCAGAAGCCGTTCCGTAATCTCGCCGAGCGTACGCGTGCCAATAAGCGCGATATCATGCTCGGCAAGGTAGTCCGCGACCATGCTTTCCGCCGCGTCGCGGTCGTCCGGGTCAAGCCGGCGGGCGAGATCATCCTCCGCGCGCCGTGACGCTGCGCCGCCTTCACAGAGCTGTTCGAGCGTGGCGTGAAACGCCTGAGGCCGCCAGAAGCTGTGCATCAGCCGCAGCCGCCACCGCTCCGGCAGTTGCAGCGCGTCGAGCAGCGCGCGGAACAAGCCGAGATCACCGATATGCAGCCGGAAATCCTGCAGGCCGGCGCGGCGGCATCCCTCATGGACCAGCGCGAGCACCTCCACCTCCGCCTGTTCAAGGTCACGCGCACCGAAGTATTCGATGCCGGCTTGCCGGAACTCGCGCGGGAGCAGCGCATCGTTCGCCGGCTGATGGCGAAAGGCCGGGCCGTTGTAACAGTAGCGCGCGGGTGTCTCCGCCTCGGGGTGCCGCTCCATGTAGAGCCGCGCGACCGGGATCGTCAGGTCCGGGCGCAGGCAAAGCTCTTCGCCGTCGGCATCGGTGAAGACGTAGGTACGTCCGCGAATGGCCTCCCCGACCCGGTCGAGGAAGATCGATGCGGGCTGGATAATGGCCGGAGCCACACGCTCATAGTGGGCAGCCTGGAACAGCTCCACGAGCTGGTTGGCCTGGCGCTCAAGCGCGTCGAAGGCGCGGGCGGTTTCGGCAACCATCAGGCGTACCTCGCCAGCACGCTCTTGACCGCCTCGATCAGGTCGGCCTCGGGCACGCTGAACTGCGCCGGACGGCCCTCACGCCAGCTCGCATTGTCTTCGATCTGCTCGGACAGTTTCGCGCCCTCAATCAGGTCCTTGATCTGCACCTCGCCGCGCGCGCGCTCGTCCTCGCCCTGAATCACGACGCAAGGGGCGGCGCGCTTGTCAGCGTATTTCATTTGCGCGCGCATGCCCGAAGTCCCGACATACATCTCCGCGCGGATGCCGGCGTCGCGCAAGGCTTGCGTCATGCGGGCATAGTCGCCGGTGCGCTCAGCCTCCATGACGAGCACGACGACGGGGCCGTGGCCTGAGCCCGTCTCGATCTTGCCGAGGTGTTTCAGCGCCGCGTAGAGGCGCGACACGCCGATGGAAAAGCCGGTGGCCGGGACCTCTGTCCCCTTGAAGCGCGAGACGAGGCCGTCGTAGCGCCCGCCGCCGCCCACCGAGCCGAAGCGCACGGGCTGGCCGTC
>CAYFTI010000110.1:0-7744 GCA_964346065.1 uncultured Hyphomicrobiaceae bacterium | reverse complement strand
CCTCACGCCCGCGCGAAGCGCTTGAACTTGATCCGGTGCGGCTCGACCGCCGCATCGCCCAGCCGCTGGCGCTTGTCCGTCTCGTAGTCCTCGAAGTTCCCCTCGAACCACTCGACATGGCTGTCGCCCTCGAAGGCCAGCATGTGCGTCGCGATCCGGTCGAGGAAAAAGCGGTCGTGGCTGATGACCATCACGCAGCCCGGGAAATCCTCCAGCGCGGCCTCCAGCGCCGATAGCGTCTCCACGTCGAGGTCGTTGGTCGGTTCGTCGAGCAGCAGGAAATTCGCGCCTTCCTTCAGCATCTTGGCCAGATGCACGCGGTTGCGCTCACCGCCGGATAGCTGGCCGACCTTCTTCTGCTGGTCGCCGCCGCGGAAGTTGAACCAGCCGACATAGGCGCGGCTTTGCACCTCGCGCTTGCCCAGCTCGATCGTGTCGTTGCCGCCGGAAATCTCCTCCCACACGGTCTTTTTCGCGTCGAGCGCGTCGCGCGACTGGTCGACATAGCCAAGCTGCACCGTGTCGCCGAGCTTGAGCGCGCCGCCGTCCGGCTCGTCCTGCCCGGTGATCATGCGAAACAGCGTCGTCTTGCCCGCGCCGTTCGGGCCGATCACGCCGACAATGCCGCCCGGCGGCAACTGGAAGCTCAGATCGTCAATGAGCAGCTCATCGCCGAAGCCCTTGCGCAGATGCTCGGCCTCAAGCACCGTGCTGCCCAGCCGCGGCCCCGGCGGGATGGTGATGTGCGCGCGGCCGACCTTCTCGTTGCCCGCCCGCTGCGCCAGTTCTTCATAGGCCTTGATGCGCGCCTTGGACTTGGCCTGCCGCGCCTTCGGGCTCGCCTGGATCCACTCCAGCTCGCGCGAGAGCGTGCGCTTGCGCGCCTCTTCCTCGCGGCCTTCCTGCTCCATGCGTTTCTGCTTCTGGCCCAGCCAGGAGGAGTAGTTGCCCTGGTACGGGATGCCCTTGCCGCGGTCGAGTTCGAGGATCCAGCCGGTGACGTTGTCCAGGAAGTAGCGGTCATGGGTGACGAGCACGACGGTTCCGGCATAGTCGATCAGGAATTTCTCCAGCCACGCCACCGTTTCGGCGTCGAGATGGTTGGTCGGCTCGTCGAGCAGGATCATGTCCGGCTTCGACAACAGCAGCTTGCACAGCGCCACGCGCCGGCGCTCGCCACCCGACAGCGCGGACACATCCGCCTCGGATGGCGGGCAGCGCAGCGCGTCCATCGCCTGCTCCACCTGCGCGTCGAGGTCCCACAAATCGAGCCGGTCTATCTCATCCTGGAGCGCGGCCATTTCGTCGGCGGTTTCGTCGGAATAGTCCATCGCCAGCTCGTTGAAGCGGTCGAGCTTGGCCTTCTTGTCCGCCACGCCCTCCATGACGTTGCCCATCACGTCCTTTGTCTCGTCGAGTTGCGGCTCCTGCGGCAGATAGCCGACGCGCGCGCCCTCGGCCGCCCAGGCCTCGCCGGTGTATTCCGTGTCGAGACCCGCCATGATGCGCATCAGCGTCGATTTACCCGCGCCGTTGACGCCGACGACGCCGATCTTCGCGCCGGGCAGGAAGGACAGCGAGATGTTGTTCAGGACAGCCTTGCTGCCGGGGTAGCTCTTCGACAGGCCGTTGAGGACGTAGACATACTGTTGGGCCATGGACTTTTCTGGTCTCCGCTTGAAAGTGTTTTCGTGACCCGGGCGTATAGCATGTCGCGCCGCGGGATCGCCAGCGGACTTGCGCGGCTGGCGCCGGTTATTCAGCGGCCAGACCGGGCATACGCGCCTGCGCGATGAGGGTGCGCAAGGCGGCCGGCTTCACGGGTTTGCGCAACAGCCGGTATCCGGCGGCGCGCACCTCATCCTGAACCTCGGGCGAGCGGTCCGCCGTGATGATGACGCCGGCAATATCCCGGTCAAGGCTGCGGCGCAGTGACGTGATCGCTTCACAGCCCGAGCTGTCATTAAGGTGGTAGTCCGCAATGATAACATGGGGAGTGAGGTCACGTACGTGAAGCTGAACGGCCGCCTGATCCGCATCGAGCGCGGTTATGACCTCACAGCCCCAGCTTCTGAGCAGTTCTTCCATTCCTTCCAGAATGGCGGGCTCGTTGTCGATGCAGAGCACGCACACCCCGCGCATGTCGCCGAGCTTGCGTCCGGCGTGGACATCCGCGCGTGGCTCGATCCGCTCGGCCAGGGCCAGCGGCACGGTGACGGAAAACACCGAGCCGCGATCCGGCTTGGATTTCAGCTTGATCGGATGCGCCAGCACACGGCCCATGCGCTCCACGATGGACAGTCCGAGGCCAAGCCCCTGCACGGTCGCAGCGTGCTGGCCGAGCCGCTGAAACTCCTTGAACACAAGCGATTGCTGTGCCGTGGGAATGCCCGGTCCGGTATCGTGCACCTCGATGCGAACCTGTTCGCCGTCCCGGCGGCAGCCCACCAGCACGCGCCCGCGTTCGGTGTACTTGATGGCGTTGGAGACGAGGTTCTGGAGAATCCTGCGTAACAGGCGGCCGTCCGAGGTCACCCACAGCGTGGAGGGCATGACGATGAGCGAAAGTCCACGCGCCTCGGCCATCGGGGCGAATTCAAGCTGAAGCTGCTTGCACACGTCATTCACGCAGACGGCGCCGAATTCCGGCCGGAGCGCGCCCGTGTCGAGCCGCGAGATATCCAGAAGCGTGTTGAGGATATCCTCGACCGCGGTGAGCGCGGCATCGATATTGCCGGCCAGCCGTCCGGCATCGCCGTGCATGTCGAGCTCGACAAGGCTGGTGGCATAGAGCCGGGCGGCGTTCAGCGGCTGTAAGATGTCGTGGCTCGCCGCCGCGAGGAAGCGCGTCTTGTCGAGATTGGCCTCGTCCGCCCGCGCCTTGGCCTCGGTCAGGGCCTCGTTGAGCTTGGTCAGTTCAGCCGTGCGCGCCTTGACCCGGTGCTCAAGCTCTGCCTTGGAGCGCTCCAGCGCCTCGGCGGCGGCGACGCGGTCGGTGATGTCCGTCATGGACGACACGATGCCGCCCTGGGGCATGGCGTTTGTGCGCACCTCGACGACGCGTTGGTCGCGATGAAGCCGCTCCTGGAACGTCTCCATGGTGACGACGAACCGGCGAAGCCGATCCGCCACGATGCTTTCGGTCTCGCCGGGGCCGAGGTCGCCCGATTGGGCCATGACCCGGACGATCTGGTCCAGCGGTACGCCGACCTGGCCCAGTTCGGGCGGCAGAGACAGGATTTCGCGGAACTGCCGGTTCCAGCAGATGAGCCGCATGTCCTTGTCGAAAACGGCGATGCCCTGACGAACCTGATCAAGCGCCTGCTGGAGAAGATCGCGGTTGTACTGGATCGCCTCGGAGGCATCGTCCAGCAGCTTGAGCGCGGAGGTGCTGCCCACGTCGTGCCGGCGCAGGGCCAGCGAGAACACCAGCCGCGAGGATGCCGCGCCGATCGCGCTTGCGAGCAGCTTTTCCGAATAGCGCACCCAGTGGATGTCGGCCACCGTCTCTTCGGACAGGGGAGCACCGCGGCGCCGGGCATAGTCCTCGAAACAGCGCGTCGTTCGCTCTTGCCCAAGATACCGCGCCACGGTGGCATGGAGGTCGGCGACATTGACGGTATCGCGCCAGGGCCGCAGGCCGTGAGCCGGCGCGCTGGGCCGTTCATCGATGAAGCGGGTCGCCTGCAGCCGCTCGATTGGTTCGGGCGGGCGCAGCAGCGAGACCGAGATGTAGGCCACAATGTTGAAGATCAGGCTCCAGAACACGCCGTGCGTCAGCGGCTCGAAGCTCATGTTGAACAGCATCTGCGGGCGCAGCAGGCTGATGCCGAACGGCCCGTTGTCGATCAGGTCCGGCCCGATCACGCCGGCTTTTGCCAGGAAGGGAAGCAGCAGCGTGTAGGACCAGACCATAAAGCCTGCGAAGATGCCGGCCAGCGCCCCGCGCGCCGTCCCGCCGCGCCACATCAAACCGCCGAAGAAGGCGGGGCCCAGTTGCGCAATGGCGGCGAAGGACAGCAGGCCGATATCCGCCAGCCCCGAGGAGCCGCCGATCATGCGGTAGAAAACGTAGGTCAGCAGCATGATCGCGAATATGGCCCCGCGCCGGACATGCAAGAGCACGCGGCCCATGTCCTGCCGGTCGAATACCGTGACCTTGCGGCGCTGCAAGATGAGCGGGACGATCAGGTCGTTGCAGATCATGATCGACAGCGCAACGGAGGCCACGATCACCATCGCCGTGGCGGCGGACAGCCCGCCGACGAACGCGATCAGGCTGATGGTGTGGGCGCCATCGAAAAGCGGCAGCGATAGCAGGTACATATCCGCATTCGTGCCGCCCTTGCCGAAGATCAGCAGGCCCGCCACGGCCACCGGCACGACAAACAGGTTGATCAGCACCAGATAAAGCGGGAAAAGCCACCGCGCGCGGCGCACCTCTTCCGGGGTGTTGTTCTCGACGACCATCACGTGAAACTGGCGTGGCAACAGGATGATGCAGGTTGCGCTCAGCAGCGTGATGGTCATCCACGCGCCGCCGTTGAAGCCACGGCTGAAAAGGCCCGAGACGTCCGGGTCGGAGGCGGCGCGCTCCAGAAGCGGCCCGAGCCCGCCCATCATCACGAAGGTGATGTACGCGCCGACGATGATGAAGGCCAGGAGCTTGACGACCGACTCCATCGCAATGGCCAGCATGAGCCCTTCCTGGTGCTCGGTGGCGTCGATGTGGCGCGTGCCGAACAGGATCGCGAACACCGCCATCAGGACCGCGATGATGAAAGCTATGTCGATGTGATCGGGCGGCGAGCCGGGTGCGTTGAGCGGATTGGCCGGCCCCAGCATGGTCTTCACCGAGACCGAAACGGCTTCGAGCTGGAGCGAGAGATAGGGCAGGGTGCCCATCACGATCAGCACTGTGACGACAGCAGCCAGCGGGGCGCTCTTGCCGTACCGGGCGGAGAGGAAGTCCGCGACCGACGTGATATTCTGTGTCTTGGCGATGCGGATGATCCGGCTGATGACCGGCGCGCCAAGCGCAAGCACGAGGATCGGACCGACATAGACCGGCAAGAAGTCGAGCCCGGTCCGCGCGGACAGGCCGATGCTGCCGAAGAAGGTCCAGGACGTGCAGTAGACGGCGAGCGAGAGCGCGTAGATCGTTGGCCGGTCATGCCGTGCCGGTCGTTTTGCGGCCTGGTGGTCGCCGTAGTAGGCAACGGCGAACAGGATCCCCAGATACACAATAGCAGCGGCGACGATGATCCAGCCGTCGAGCATGGCGGTTCCACACGAGGCGCCCGCCGCAAGACGGCACGACGTAGCGCAAGTTTGTCAGCCGAGCATGAGCTTACAGGCCCGCCGGCCGCCTTGGAAACACCGATTTTTCGGGCGCGGGTCGCTAGCCCTTGTCCGTCAGCGCCCAGACGACGCGCACGCGGACCTTGATCTCTGTCTCGCCCGCCTCGATCGGCACGTCGCTCTCGGCCTTGACGGCCATCGCCCTGAAGCGCGGCTCAGGCACGTTGTTGGCATTGACCTCCTCGATCTTGAGGACGCGGCCGACCGATGTGCCGGCGGCCTGCGCGTACAGGTCGGCGCGGTCACGCGCCGTCGCGATCGCCTGCTTGCGGGCCTTGTCCATCAGCGTTTCGGGTTCGCTGACCGAGAAGCTGATGCCGCCGATCTGGTTGGAGCCGAGTCCGACCACCTTGTCGAGCACTTCGCCCAGCCGGCCGATGTCCCGCACGGTAATGCGGATCGAGTTCACCACGCGGTAGCCCGAGATCACCGAGGGTTTGCCGTCGTCGAAATGCTGGTAGCGCGGATGGACCGCGAAGTTGGTGGTCTGGATGTCGCGGCCCGCGATCTCTTTCTGCTTGAGGGCCTCGATCACGTTCGCCATCGCGGTATTGTTGTTGTCCATCGCGGTTCGGGCGTTTTCGGCCTCGCTGACGACGCCGAGCGTGATATGGGCCGTGTCGGGGCGCACGCTGACGGTCCCCGTGGCGCTGAGCGAGAGGGTGCGCTGCCCCTCTTCAGCCGATTGCGCGGCGGCAGGGACGACCGAGGCGAATACCAGGGCGACGGCGGCGAGAAAGCTCGAAACGCGGGTGATCATGGAACCTTTCCTGTTGAGCGTGTACCCCTGAGCGCGGCGTGCGAAAATTGCTGGGATAGCGCGGCCGCCTCAGTTGCCAAAAATACCGTAGACGTTTAGCGCATAGGACAAAATTGCTGTAGAGTCGAGCGTCCACTGGCGCCGGGCCCGTAGCTCAACTGGTCAGAGCCGACGGCTCATAACCGTCTGGTTGCAGGTTCGAGTCCTGCCGGGCCCACCACTTTTTCGCTCGCGCCGAACTCGCTGGGCTCGCCGGCTCCGCGGGGGCGGGCCAAAGCCCGGGCCGCAGTCGCGGCCTTGTTCCGGTTCGAGAATGCTCCTCTCACCTCCACCAAACCATTCCGATACAGGTTTGCGCCGCGCCGGATCGTGGTCATTCGCCGGCCGCTGACTCCGCCTTGAGGTCACTGAGGACTTTCTTGAACTCCTCGCTCTTGCCCGAGGGAACCGCGGGAAAGGTGACACCGAGGTTTTCGATCGCCTCGACAATGAGATGGCTTACCAGCGCGCGCATCAGCCACTTGTTGTCTGCTGGTATGACATACCAGGGCGCCCAGCCGGTGCTGGTTGCCGCGATCAACTCCTGGTAGGCGTGGCGGTACTGGTCCCAGTGGGCGCGCTCATGCAGATCACTCGTCGAAAATTTCCAGCGTTTTTCGGGTTTCGTAAGACGCCTGATGAACCGTCTTCGCTGTTCATCCTTCGAGACGTTGAGAAAGAATTTCAGGATCACAGTACCATTCCGGCTCATATGGCGTTCGAGAGCGTTGATATCCTCGAACCGCGCCGCCCAGAAATCGCTTCCATGCGGTGTCGCTGGCAGGCGCCGGGTCTGAACAAGTTCCGGGTGAACGCGCACCACCAGTACTTCTTCGTAGTACGACCTGTTAAAGATGCCGATCCGGCCGCGCTCGGGAACATTCCGCCAGTAGCGCCAGAGGAAATTGTGGTCGAGTTCCTTGGCAGATGGCTTCTTGAAGCTGAAAACCTGGCAGCCCTGCGGATTGACGCCCTTCATGACATGCTTGATCGTGCCATCCTTGCCTGCGGCGTCGAGGGCCTGAAAAATGATCAGCATCGAGAAGCTGTCAGCGGCGTAGAGCTTTTCCTGCGTCTTGATGAGCTGTTTGCGCTGCGCCTTGACATGGGCCTTGGCGCGCTTCTTGAGCGACTTGCCGGAGAGCTCGCCGAAAGGGTCCGCGCCCTCCCATGACGTCGCATGATTGTCGAGGTCAAAGCGGCCATCCGTACCCGCACGGACGCTGTCGATGAGATGAGGTGTGAGCATGACGTATCCGGCCCAAGGGTCGCGCGACCGCAACGGCGCGGCCTCCATGCGGACATCTTCCGCCTGGTTGGCCTCGGCGTCAACAAGCCGGCGCGCGGAGCAAGCGATAACCACGCCGAGACCCGCCGCCATTCATCCGACGGGCGGCTTGCCTCACGCGTTGCTTTCTTCGCCGCCCCACAGCCGCGCGGCGATCATCGCGCGGGTGTTCGCGATCCCGTAAAGCTCCACGAACGAGCCGAAGCGCGGGCCGGCGCTCTGGCCGAGCAGCACCTCGTAAAGCGCGCGGAACCAGTCGCGCAGCGGGTCGAATTCGTGCGTCTTGCCGATCTCGT
>CAYFTI010000109.1:0-7822 GCA_964346065.1 uncultured Hyphomicrobiaceae bacterium | reverse complement strand
TCTAGCCACGCTTGAGCATGTTGCGCAGCGCCAGCGCGGCCAGCACAACCAAGACCAGCCCGATAACATTTTGAACCAGTGCCGCGACCGACGCCGCGAGCGGAACGACGTGCGCGCCGTCCTCAAGCCCGTAGAGGCAACCGTAGACGCGCTGCGCCGCCAGCGGACTTTCCCACGGCAGGAAGAACAGGCTGTTCTTGAAAGACAGGTAAAGCGCTTCCGCGGACGCGCTTCCGCCGCCAGTCACACACCCGCCGGTGGCGTAGAGATTGACAACCGCCTGGAACGCCCACTCTCCAGCGCCGCTCAGCCACTCCAAGATGCTCTGGAACGATGGCGCCTCGGGCCAGGCCGGGAAGCGCGCTTCCCCTGTCACCGGTTCCGGGGTTTGGCGCAGACCGAGATAGACCAGCGCGAACACAAAGGTCGTTACCGCCCACAGCAGCACCGGCCGCAGCGCCGAACGCCCGAAATCCGCGATGCCCCCGTAAAGCCAGCCGAGCCAAAAGCGCCCCGCACCGCGTCCGAGCGGCTTATGCCGCCAGAAGCGCGAAGCGCGCAGCTCTTGTGCGTAAAAAGCGCCTTCACGCTCATGGTCGAGCCCGGCGCGGGCCATGTGCCGAAGCTGGCGAAACCGCGCCGCTTCGAGCCCGTCGCGTGCAACCTTCATCAGCCGGAATGGCCATTGCCTCGGGTCGCGTTCGCCCTCCCCCCAGCGGCGGAAGCGGCGCATCGGCGCCTTGATACGCATGGTCTCCAGGCGCGGCGGCTGCCCGATGTGTGTGTTCAGAAAATCAGGCGCTCGGGCAAACTCGGCGGCGGAAAGCGTCAATGTACCGTCGGCGCGAAGGCGAGAGAAATCCGCCTCGTCGCCGAATGCAGCCCCTTCGAATGTGACCGGACCACGGAAGCGCGCGGCGTGAAATCGGAGCCGGGCGAATTTGGCGTTACTCAGGTCGGCCTCGCTCTTGAACCGCGTATTGGCGAAACTCGCAGGCGCAGAGAAGCGGCACGCCCTGAAACTGGCGCGGGCGCCAAATTTGGCCGCATCGAACGCACAGTTGCCCGAAAACCGCGCATCACGGAACAGGGCCCCGCCCTCGAATCGGATACGCTCGAAGGATGTGTCCCCGTCGAAACGCACCTCGGAAAATCGCGCTTCATCGGCCAACTCGGCGTCGGCAAAGCTCGTCTCGCCGGCAAAAACGGCTTGAGGAAACGCCGCGATAGACCGGGACGAAACGGACGTGAAATCGGCAGCGTGTTGAAAGCGAGCGGTGTCAAAGCGCATCCCGCCGTCAAAGCGCGAGCGGGCGAACCTGGCATTGCCGGTATACAGCGTTTCACGGAAATCGGCCCGCGCTTCGAACTGTGAGCGGTTAAACCTGACGGCGATGACCAGCGGCCCGTCACTTTCCATGACGAACCGGGCTTGTTCGAAATCGGCGTCGGCCATGAAGACGGCGTCATCGAAATCCGCGACCCCGTTGAAGCGTGCTCTCTTGAAGCTGGCCGTTGCCTCGAAACGAGCACTGGCAAACGTCGCGCCATCCTCGAATTCGGCATCATCGAAGTTCGCACCACCAGAGAAAACGGAGTTCGCGAAACTGACGGGTCCGGGAAAAATGTACCCCGCGAAATGGACGGGTTCCGGAAAAACCTGCTGGGAAAAGTCTGCCCGCGCCTCTTCCAGCCAGGCGCGCGTGGCCGGGTTGTCGCCCTGGCCAAACGGGTTTGCGGCCCATTCGCCGGCCTCGACCATCCGGGCCTTGCGGCGCAACAGTTCCTCCGCCCAGGCGTTCCAGCTCTCCTTGCCCTCGCCCCAGCGCGCAAGCGTTTCCTCGGCACTCATGCCGTCTTCGCCATCACGAAAAATTGCCTCGCGCATTGGAAACCGGCCTTGGTCGTTACAGACTGCATCCTTAGAAGGTGAAGGATGGAAAATTAAGGCAGCGCTCTCCACGTGCCCAAACTGCACCGCCGTTTGTTGGTACCCCGGCGCAACACAGGACTGGACGGCACGCGCCTGAGAAGGAGTCATACATGCTTTATGCCTGCATCTGCACGGACAAACCGGAAACCAGTGACCTGCGCCAGCAGACGCGGGAGGCCCATCTGGAGCATTTGCGCGCGCATGCAGGCGCCATCGTTTCCGCGGGCCCCCTGCTCAGCGATGACGGACGCACCCCGGCGGGCAGCCTGCTGATCGTCGAGGCCGCGTCGCTGGACAAGGCGCGCGCGATGATGGAGGCCGATCCCTATACCAAGGCCGGGCTGTTCGAAACGGTCCATGTCTATCCATGGCGATGGGTGGTCGGGACCGTCAACCTTCAGGAATAGCGAGGGCCGATCCATGCGTTTGCGCTATCTTGTGCCGCTTCTCGCGATCATCGTATTGCTCGTTGCGGTGCCTCCGGAGCGGATGGTTGCGGCCTATACCGGCAATTTTGCGGACAGGCTGGTCGCGGCCGCCATTGAACAGACGCGAAACGTGGTCGTCTATGATCCCGCCTATCGCGATATCCCCAACCAATGGGGCGATGTGGCGCCCAACCGTGGCGTCTGCACCGACGTCGTCATTCGCGCCTACCGGGATCTCGGCATCGACCTGCAAAGCCGCGTCCATCGTGCGCTGGGCGGCGACCCGAATATCAGGCACCGCCGCGTCGTACAGCTTCGCCGTTTCTTCGCCCGTCATGGGCAGCGTCTGCCGTTGAGCAAGAACCCGGACGACTACAAGCCCGGCGATCTCGTGACCTCGGTCCGGCCGGACGGCGTAACGCATATCGTCATTGTGACGGGCCGGCGCTCGTGGGACGGCGAGCGTCCGCTCGTCGTGCATAACGAAGGCTTCGGACCGAAGCTGGACGATGCGCTTTTCGAAAACCGGCTGACAGGCCACTATCGATACATTCCGACGTCCTGACAGCTTCAGCTCACGGCAAGCGCGACGCTGTGGCGGCCCTCGCGGGTGATACGGCCTGCGAGTTCGAGCTCGACCAGCGCAATCGCGACAGCGCGCGCCGACAAGCCCGTGATCCGTACCAGCTCATCGATGGCGATCGGGACGGGGCTGAGCGCCTCGATAACCCGATCGCGTGCCTGCTCGTCGAGATCAAAAGCCGGCGCCTCCGGCTCCGCGAAGCCGAGGGGCGAAGGGGGCGGCGCTTCCGGAAAGATCCCGGCCACGGCCAGCGCCTCCAACACGTCCTCGGCATGGCGGATCAGCGCCGCCCCGTCCTTCAGCAGGGCATTCGGTCCTTCGGCGCGCGGGTCGAGCGGGTGTCCGGGAACCGCCATGACGTCGCGCCCCTGCTCGCCCGCGTGGCGTGCCGTGACCATCGAGCCGGAGCGGCGCGCAGCCTCGACGACCAGCACACCTGAGGCGAGGCCGGAAATGATACGGTTGCGCCTTGGGAAGTCGACCCCGCGCGGCTGGAAACCCGGCGCGCCTTCCGCAATCAATAGCCCCTTTTCGGCGATGATGTCATAAAGCGCCTCGTTCTCCGACGGGTAGCGGATGTCGATGCCGCCCGCGAGCACGGCGATCGTACCGCCCTCCAGAGCACCTTGATGCGCACTGGCGTCGATCCCCCGGGCCAATCCCGAAGCCACGGTGACCCCGTCCGCGCTCACAGCCTTCGCGATTTCCAACGTGAGCTTGCGTCCAGCCGCCGAGGCGTTGCGCGAGCCGACAATCGCCACGACCTGGCGTTGCGCGAGCGCAGCCTCGCCTGCAACGTAGATAAGCGGCGGCGCGCTCGGTATCATGGCCAGGCGGGCAGGATAATCCTGCTCGCCGATCGCGACCAGCCGGGCACGGCTGCGCTTGCGGGCCGTGGCGATCTCGCGCTCGCCATCGCGTCGGGGAAAGACCCGAAGCGGCTTGCGCCGTCCGCCCCGTTCGGCCAATTCGGGTAATGCCTCCAGAGCGCGTCCAGCACTGCCAAACCGCTTCAGCAGATCGAAGAAGGTTACCGGCCCGACATTCTCGCTGCGGATCAGGCAGAGCCAGTCCAGCCGCTCGTCGTCGCTCAGGCGCCCGCCCGCGCCGCTCGGATTTGGATCCACTGTCACAGCTTGATCCTTGATTCCTCACCGCGCACGAGCCGCCGGATATTGCCGACATGCTTGATGACGATGAGCACTGCCAGGAGGGTGAACAGCCCAGCGGCCAGCCAGCGGTCGAACCCGATCGCGGCCAGCGGGGTGATGACCGCGCCGATCAACGCCGCCAGCGAGGAATAGCGAGTCAGCGCGGCAACCGCGAGCCATACGACGGCGAAAACGGCCGCGACCTGCCAGACTGTGGCGCCGACAACGCCGAGGAAGGTCGCCACGCCCTTGCCGCCGCGAAACCCAAGCCAGACGGGGAACAGGTGCCCAAGGAATGCGCCCAGGCCAGCGAGCGCGGCGGTATCCGGCCCCCATTGAGCGGCCACGAGCACGGCGGCCGCGCCCTTCGCAACATCGGCGACCAGCGTCGCGGCCGCCAACGGTTTGCGGCCGGTTCGCAGCACGTTTGTCGCCCCGATATTGCCCGAGCCGACCGAGCGGATATCGCCCAGGCCGGCAAGGCGTGCGAACAGGTAACCGAAGGGAATCGAGCCCAGGAGATAGCCGAAAGCGAGCGCAGCGATGAAATAGGGCCAGGCAACGCTCCAGGCGGTGTAGCTGAACATCTTCGGGCTCGGGAGTGCTGATTAGGTGAGATCAGCCTCAGCGTAGCGATAGACGATGCGCCCCGCAACAAGGGTCATCATGACGCGGCCTTGAAACATCTGGTCCTCGAAGGGGGTGTTCTTGGACTTTGAGCGCAATGCCCTTTCTTCCACCACCCAGGGCGCATCCAGATCCACCAGGATGAGATCCGCGGGGGCTCCGCGTGCGAGCCGGCCGCCGGGCAGGCCGAGCAATTCGGCGGGCCGTGCGGACAGCGCTTGCAGAAGCCGTTGCAGCGAGACCTCCCCGTTGTGATAGAGCCGCAGCGCCGCGGCCAGCAAGGTCTCCAGACCAATCGCGCCGTCGGCCGCTTCCTCGAACGGGCGGCGCTTGGCATCGAAGTCCTGCGGATCGTGCCCCGAGACCAGCACGTCGATCTCGCCGTCGCGCAGGCCGTGAACCATCGCCGCGCGATCCTCCTCACGGCGCAATGGCGGGCGCATCTTGAAGTAGGTGCGGTAGGCGCCGACGTCATTCTCGTTCAAGGTCAGATGGGTTATCGCGGCACCGCAGGAGATCGGCAGAGCGTCGGCCCGCGCCCGGCGCAACACGTCCAGCGAGCCGCTGCAGGAAATTGGCGCAGCATGGTAGCGTGCGCCGGTGAGGGAAACGAGACGCACATCTCGCGCCAGGACGATCGTCTCGGCCGCGTCCGGAATGCCTGGCAGGCCGAGCCGGCACGAGACTTCCCCCTCGTTCATGACGCCGCCCTGAGCCAATGTGCTTTCTTCGGGGTACTGCACCACAAGCGCGTCAAAGTCGCGGGCGTAGGACATCAGGAGGCGCATTAGCTGCGCGCTGCCGACGCTGGTCCGGCCATCGGTAAAGGCGACCGCCCCCGCGCTCTTCAACAGGCCGATTTCGGTGATGACCTCGCCGGCCATCCCTTTCGTCGCGGCCGCCATGGGGTGAATGTTGACGATGGCAATGTCACGCGCGCGCCGCTCAATGAAGTCGACAAGAGCGACGCCGTCGATCACCGGCTGGGTATCCGGCATACAAATGATGGTCGTCACGCCGCCCGCAGCCGCGGCGCGGCTTGCCGTCTCCAGCGTTTCCCGATGCTCCAGGCCCGGCTCGCCGGCGAAAACGCGCATATCGATCAGCCCCGGACAAAGGAGCTTGCCGCCACAGTCGATCGTCTCCGCTGCGTCTGGGCCGGCCTCCGTGAGGTGGGGGCCCAGGTCGGCGATCGCGCCGTCATCGATGTAGAGACCGCCGATCTCGTCGCGCCCGCTGTCCGGGCATATCAGGCGCGCGTTCACCAGGGCCAGCGGCCGTGGCGGCTCATGTCGGGGGGATGGAACAGGCGCGGTCATGGAGCCCCTCTATCGCTCGGGCAGGTTCTGCGCCAGCGCCTGCAGCACGGCCATGCGCACGGCGACTCCCATCTCGACCTGCTCGCGGATGACGCTGCGCGCATCGTCGGCGACGCCGGAGTCGATCTCGATGCCGCGGTTCATCGGGCCGGGATGCATGACCAGCGCATCGGGCTTCGCATAGGCCAGCTTGGCGTGATCGAGGCCGAAGAAATGGAAGTATTCCCGGCGCGACGGCACGAAGGATTGGCGCATACGCTCGCGTTGGAGGCGCAGCATCATGACGATATCGCAGCCTTGCAGGCCGTCTTCCATCCGCGCGAAGAGTTCCGCGCCGAGCTTTTCCGCGGCCGGGGGCATCAGCGTGGACGGAGCGACGAGGCGGACACGCGCGCCTAGCTTGCTGAACAGTATGATGTTGGACCGCGCCACGCGCGAGTGCCTTATGTCGCCGCAGATGGCGATATTCAGCCCTTCCATCCGCCCCTTGTGATGACGGATGGTGAGCGCATCGAGGAGCGCCTGGGTCGGATGCTCGTGGGCGCCGTCCCCGGCATTGATCACCGCGCATTCGACCTTCTGCGCCAGCAGCGCGGCCGCGCCAGCCGCCCGGTGCCGCACAACGAGCAGGTCGGTCTGCATCGCGTTCAGCGTGATGGCGGTATCGACGAGCGTCTCGCCCTTTTGCACCGACGATGTCGGCACCGACATATTCATGACGTCCGCGCCCAGCCGCTTGCCAGCCAGCTCGAACGAGCTTTGCGTGCGGGTGGAGGTCTCGAAGAAGATATTGATTTGAGTGCGACCCCGCAGTGTGTCACGCTTTTGCGCGGCGCCGCGGTTGTAATCGTACTCGCGCTCGGCGAAGTCGAGCAGATACGTGATATCGGAAACAGAAAGCTGCTCGATCCCCAGAAGCTGGCGATGCGAGAAGCCGTATGCGGAAATGTCGGGCGCATGTTCCATTAAAACCCGAGTTATACGCCTGTCATACGCGCTGGGCAATGACCGTGCTGGCCCATGCACCGAAATTGGTTCGCGACCGTGCGCCGCGTCTTGACGGAGGACCGTGATGCTGGACGAAACAGCCACCGACAACAGAACAGCTACAGACACACACGAGGTCTTCAACCAGAGCCCGATTTTTCGCGATGTGGACCTGTTTTCGGGCAATCCGGGCCTTGGTGCAGCGCTGGCGCGCGAGGGAGCCGAATGGGCCAATCACGAGCTGGCGGCTCTTGGGCGCCGTGCCGGCAGCGCGCAGGTGCTAGGCTGGGCGCGCCTCGCGAACGACAATCCGCCACGCCTGCGCACGTTCGATGAGAAGGGACGGCGGGCCGATGAGGTCGAGTATCACCCGCATTATCATGACCTCATGCGCCTGGCGTGTGAACACGGCCTGCATGCCCGGTCCTGGGCCCATCTGGCGGAAGGCCGCGAGCGCCGGCCGGGCGAAGCGGTGGCGCGCGCGGCGGGCTTTCACATGATGGCGCAGGCCGAAGCGGGCCATTGCTGCCCCGTCACGATGACTCATGCCAGCATCCCGACGCTATTGCTGAACAAGGAACTCGCGACTGAGTGGCTGCCAAAAATCACCGCATGGGATTATGAGCCCGAATTGGGGCCATTGTCGCGAAAGCGTGCCGTCAAGTTCGGCATGGGCATGACCGAGAAACAGGGCGGCACGGATGTGCGCACCAACACGACCCGCGCCGAAGCGGCCGGAGACGGCACGTTCCGCCTGACCGGTCACAAGTGGTTCATGTCCGCGCCGATGTCGG
>CAYFTI010000108.1:2608-7832 GCA_964346065.1 uncultured Hyphomicrobiaceae bacterium | reverse complement strand
CTAGGGTCGAATTTGAGGCGCGGTCTTTAGGCCGCTTGACCTGGTGCGGGTCGTCATGCTCCGCGACACCATTTTGCCAACCTGCGCCTGCCGTCGGATTGCTTGCCTCGAGGCGGTTCGAGGCAATCTGCCACCACCTTGCATCGCGGCCAAATCTATCACATAATGCGTGAAATAAACTTAACGTGTTTTGCGTATGGGGGGATACATGGCAATCAGGCGCGTGGCATTGGCAGGACTAGCGGGCGCAGCGGTCTTGATAACATCGGGCATGGCGCATGCCGCTTGTGATCTGAAGGACGGGGGCGAGGCCACGATCGTGGAAGTGCTCAACACGGAATCCCTGCTCTTGGAGGATGGCCGGGCGCTTCGGTTGGCTGGGACGCTGCCGCCGCGTACACAGGCCCGGTGGGCGCAGGCCATGGGTCTGAAGGACAAGCTGATGCAGGTGCTGAAGGAACGCCTGGTGGGCAAGGAGGTCCGGCTTCGCGTCGGCGAGCGGGAGCGCGACCGCTACGGCCGTCTCCTCGGCCATGTCTTTGTCGGGACGGGCGATGAGGAGGTCTGGATGCAGCAAACGCTCGTGCGCGATGGGCTGGCGATGGCTCAGTCCTTCCCGGATAATCGCGATTGCATCCGCCGCCTGCAGAAGGCCGAGCGCGAGGCGCGCCGCAAAGGGGCCGGGTTCTGGGATCAGGGCGTCTTTAGGGTGCGCGATGCCGCCGATACGCAAAGCCTCGACGGACTCGTCTACAGCTTCCAGATCGTTGAGGGTCAGGTACGCGATGTGGCGGAGAACCGCGGGCGCATCTACATCAACTTCGGCGATGACTGGCGGACAGATTTTACCGCGACCGTTGCACCTTCGGACCGTGACAGCTTCAAAGGCTCCGGGATCGAGCTCTCCGATGTCGACGGGCAGAAAATCCGCGTCCGCGGCTGGCTTGAGCGGCGTAACGGCCCGATGATCGATGTAACCCACCCTGAACAGATCGAACTGGTCGGCGGCGGCGATAGCGCCGCGCTACACGCCAGATAACTTTCGCTACCGGCACCCGGGTTCAGGAGAAGATCGCGGTTTCCTCTTTCATGTATTTTCGCGTTGCCTTCACCAGGGCGCGGAACAGGGCACGCTGGTGGCTGTGGTAGATCAACAGTTCCGGGTGCCATTGAACGCCGATCAGGAACGGCCGGTCGCGATCCTCGATGCCCTGAACGATGTGCTCCTCGTCGTGGGCGGCCGCCACGAGGTTGGACGCCAGCTTGTCCATGGCCTGATGGTGGATCGCATTCACAAAGACGCGCGGATGGCCGATCAGCCCTGCCAGTCTTGTTCCCGGCACCAGCTCGATGCGCAGGCGCGGCATCACTGTCCGGCGGTTGGCGCGCCAGAGCTTTTCGTCCAGATCGTGATGCAATGTGCCGCCAAAGAAGACGTTGATCATCTGTGCGCCGCGGCAAACCCCCATTACGGGCAGGCCGCGGGGGACGGCGCGCTCCAGCGCCTTCAACTCGAATTGGTCGCGCTCCTCGTCGATCCGCACATCAAGGGTGAAATCCCCCTCGTACATGCGCGCGGAGATGTCGTCACCGCCGCCGATGAGAAGACCGTCGAGCTCATCCACCACGAGGGGCGACTGATCGGCGCCAAGCCGGGTCGGGCGCGCCCCGGCCAGCCGCAGCGCCAGAGCGTTCGCCGCAAAACTGCACCGCCCTCGATGCCGGGATGTAGAGACGCCGATCAACGGCCGCTTGGCCTTTTCGTTCGCCACGCTGCTGCCCATTCCTCGTTTCTTCAGACGACCTGCCCGCCCCGCAGTGCCGGACGCCATTCCCAATGATCTTGCCAAAATGCGCTGCCAAGGCGATATCACGGTGCGACACACCATGCCAGACGCGGTAATTCTGGGGCCGTGCGTCACGCCGGAGGACCAGCCGTTGAGTGGAACCAGCGCCAAGCCTGTCTGGAAACGTGATGTATCGTCATGGCGTGCACGCCTGCGTTCGCTGGTTGAGCATCCGTCCTGGGAACGGGTGATCCTTGCGATCATCATCCTCAATGCGGTGACACTTGGCCTTGAGACCAGTGATAGCGTCGTGGCGCGGGTGGGCCCGCTGCTCAAGACCCTCGATACCATTTTCCTGACCATCTTCGTGGTCGAGATTGCAACGCGGCTGATCGCCCACGGCGCGCGCTTCTGGCGCGATGGATGGAGTATCTTCGACTTTTTTGTCGTGGCTGTCGCGCTTGTGCCGGCGACGGAAAGCCTGTCCGGTCTTCGCGCGCTGCGCATTCTTCGCGCGCTGCGCCTGATCTCTTCAGTCCCATCGATGCGCCGGGTCGTAACGGGCCTGTTCGCTGCCATCCCGGGGATGAGTACCGTAGTGATGCTGCTCGCCCTGATTTTCTACGTGTTTTCGGTGATGGCGACGATGCTCTACGGCGACTCCTTCCCGGAATACTTCGGCACCATCGGCCGATCGGCATATTCGCTGTTCCAGATCATGACCCTGGAAAGCTGGTCGGAAGAGATCGTTCGCCCCGTTCTGGAGGTGCATCCGTTCGCGTGGCTGTTCTTCATCCCGTTCATCCTGATGACCACCTTCGCCGTACTGAACCTGTTTATCGGCATCATCGTCGATTCCATGCAGGAGCAGGCGCGCGAGCGGCTGGAAGCCCTGCAGGAGCAGAGCCATGCGGATGCCGAGCAGCAGCTTGAGACCGTGGACAAGGAGCACGACTGGCAGGCCCGCGAGTTCAGGAAAGTGATCGACGAATTGAAGACCATGCGCGCCGAGGTGTCCGCGCTGCGCGCTCAACTCGATGCGGGCAAGGACGAGAGTTCTCCAAAAACCTGACACGCGGACAATGGACCGCTGGCTCGGCAGAGCGGAATCGGCTTAATCTTCGTGCCATGAAGCAATACCACGAACTGATGCAGCGCGCCCTGAGCGAAGGGCACCGTATCGCCGATCGCACCGGTGTGGGTGTCCTCAGCGTGTTCGGGCATCAAATGCGGTTTGACCTGAATGACGGCTTCCCGCTGGTCACGACGAAGAAGCTGCACCTCAAGTCGATCATCCACGAATTGCTCTGGTTCCTGTCTGGCGATACCAACATCGCTTATCTGAAACGCCACGGTGTGCGCATCTGGGACGAATGGGCGGACGAGAACGGCGATCTCGGACCGGTTTACGGCGCGCAATGGCGCTCATGGCCCGCGCGTGACGGCGGCACGATCGACCAGATCGCGGACGTGGCCCAAGCGATCCGGACCAATCCGCATTCGCGCCGGCATGTGGTGACCGCCTGGAACCCGGCCGATCTCGACCGCATGGCCCTGCCGCCCTGCCACTGCCTGTTCCAGTTCCATGTCGCGAACGGCCGCCTGTCCTGCCAGCTTTATCAGCGCTCCGGCGATATCTTCCTCGGCGTGCCGTTCAACATTGCCTCTTACGCGCTGCTGACGATGATGACGGCCCAGGTGACCGGCCTCGCGCCGGGCGCGTTCATCCACACGCTCGGCGATGCGCATCTCTACCTCAACCATCTCGACCAGGCACGCGAACAACTCAGCCGCGAACCGCGCCCGCTCCCGACCATGACGTTGAACCCCGAGGTCACCTCGCTGTTCGATTTCACCTATGACGATTTCCGCCTGAGCGGTTATAATCCCCATCCCCACATCAAGGCCGAGGTCGCTGTCTAGTGACGGAGACGGATGCAAAAGTCGCCATGATCGTCGCGATGGACGAAAACGGCGTCATCGGGCGCGAGGGCGCCCTGCCGTGGCGTCTGTCCTCCGACCTCAAGCTGTTCAAGCGCCTGACGATGGGCAAGCCGCTCATCATGGGGCGCAAGACCTTCCAGTCCATCGGCAAGGCGCTGGAGGGGCGGGACAACATTGTCATAACACGTAACAAGACGTTTGCGCCGGACGGTGTGGATGTTGCGCCGTCTCCCAAGGCTGCCTTGTGGTTGGCGAACGGGTTCGCGCGGGCGCGCGGTGCAGACGAGATCATGGTGATCGGCGGGGCGGACATCTTCGAGGCGTTCCTGCCCCATACCGCGCGCATCTATCTTACGCGGGTCCATGCGAACGTGCGTGGCGATACGTATTTTCCGGCGCTGCCGCCGGAGGAGTGGCGCACGACCCTGAGCGAGTTTTATGCTGCCGGTGCGCGCGATGAGTATGACTTCACGTTCACCATCCTCGACCGTGTCGGGGCGTGAGCCTCACGTATCGCCGCCGAGCCGGCGTCGGCCCGCACCTGCGGCTTCCAGCGTCTCGCTTGCCGCGGCCAATATCTTGCGGGCGTTCGCCAATGCGTCCGGCGAGCCGAACGCCTCCAGCCAGGAGTTCAGGTTCGCCACCGTTCCTGTTGCTGCCCAGGCGTGAAATTCGGCCATGCCGTTTGTCCCGAACGATGCTTTCCGTCCGCAACGGCGGTGTCTGCATCCGGTTAGGGGGTCTCTGTCAATTCGCGTCCGCGCGTGTCACGCAGGAACAGCCCGCCGACGACGATGCTCATGGCCGCGATTATGACGGGGTACCACAGGCCGTTGTAGATGTTGCCGGTCGCGGCGACCGCCGCGGTCCCGATTAGCGGCAGCATCCCGCCGAACCAGCCATTTCCGATATGGTACGGCACCGAGACCGAGGTGTAACGGATCGAGGGGGAAACATCTCGACGCGCAGCGCGGCGATCGGCGCATAGACCATCGCGACATAGCCGATCATCACGACGATGATGAAAACGGCGAGCGGAAGGTTGATGTCGTGATGGTCTGCGGCGCGCCGGCGGCCACATCGACGATAGTGAATGACACACCCCGATCCGTCAGGAAGTCGCGGGCCTTGTCGCAGTCAGTGAAGTTCGACCAGGGGCCGACGAATACATGAAACTGGCAGTTGGCGGGGTTTGCGCGCAGCGCAACCTCCGTGCGTTCCTGGAACGCGACAAGATCCGGGTTGACCGCCTGGCCCAGCATCTTGAACAGCGGGAAGTAAGTGATAATCGCCAGCAGGCAGCCCGCGAGGATGACCTGTTTGCGCCCGATCGTGTCGCCAAACCGGCCGAATAGCACGGCACCGAACGGGCGGACGATGAATCCGGCGGTGTAGGTCGCGAAAGCGGCCAGAAGCCCGGCCGTTTCATTGCCAGGCGGGAAGAAAAGAGCTGCAAAAAAGGGTGCCAGCGTCGCGTAGAGGAAGAAGTCGTA
>CAYFTI010000108.1:0-2508 GCA_964346065.1 uncultured Hyphomicrobiaceae bacterium | reverse complement strand
CGGACGCCCCTCCCAGAAACTTGTTCTTGTTTCAGTTTGGATTTTTGCGGCGACCGAGTGCTATTCTACTTTGCATTCCAGCTATTGAGTATCGAGGCGTTCCCCAAAAATAAATCAAAATTAAGGCTATGCAGCGGCCCATGGCGCGTAAGTCCCTGCCGTGACGGGTTATTTTCCTCCCAGGCGACGAGGCGCATCGCCGGCATCAGGCAGGCGGCAGGGTTTCGTGTAGCGCGGCACGGGTGGCGTCAATGACGGTGTCGACCTCCGCTCGTGTGATACACAGTGGTGGAGCAAAGCCGAGAATGTCGCCCTGTGGCATCGCGCGGGCAATGACGCCGTTCCTGAGCAGCGCCGCGTTGACCGAAGCGCCGACTTTTCGGGCAGGGTCGAAAAAGGCGCGGGACTCCTGATCCTCGACGAACTCCACCGCCGCGAGCAGTCCTTCTCCACGCACCTCGCCGACATGCGGGTGATCGGCCAGCGCGTCTCGCAGTCGGGCGTTGAAATAGGCACCGACTTCGCGCGCGTTCGCCACCAGCGCCATCCGGTCGATCATTTCCAGATTGGCGACACCCGCCGCTGCGCAGACCGGGTGCGCCGAATAGGTCCAGCCATGCCCGAACGGCCCGAACTCGTCGGTGCCGCGCTCCAGAACCTCCCAGACATCACCGGACACGATCGAGCCGGACAACGGCGCATAAGCGGAGGTCAGCCCCTTGGCGATCGTGATGATGTCGGGTTCCAGCGCGTAATGATCCGAACCGAACATGGTCCCGAGCCGGCCGAACGCCGTCACGACCTCGTCGGCGATCAGCAGGATGTCGTATTTCTTCAGGACCGGCTGGATCGCCTCCCAGTAGCCGGCAGGCGGCGGGACAATCCCGCCCGTGCCCAGCATCGGCTCGCCGATGAAGGCGGCAATGGTGTCGGGTCCCTCAGCCAGAATGAGTTCCTCCAGCTTCTGCGCGCAGTGGTCGGAGAAAGCTTCCTCGCTCATCGCCGGATCGGGGCGCCGCAAGTAATATGGCGCTTCGGTGTGGATGACCTGGCCGAGCGGCAGGTCGAACTTCTTGTGAAACATCTCCAGCCCGGTGAGCGAGCCGGTCATCAGGCCGGAGCCGTGATAGCCGCGCCAGCGCGAAATGATCTTCTTCTTTTCCGGACGGCCCAGGATGTTGTTGTAATACCAGACCAGCTTGATGTTGGTCTCGTTCGCGTCCGAGCCGCTCAGGCCAAAATAAACCTTCGACATGGTCTTGGGCGCGCGCTCGACGATCATCTTGGACAACGTGATCGAGGCTTCCGTGCCGTGGCCCACATAGGCGTGGTAAAAGGCAAGGTCGCGCGCCTGCTGCGCCATGGCATCGGCTATCTCCTGCCGGCCATAACCGACATTGACGCAATAAAGTCCGGCAAACGCATCGAGCAACTGGTTGCCGTCGCGATCCTCGATATAAACGCCCGACCCGCCGGTCATGATGCGGTTGGCGCCTTCGCCCCGGGCGTGCTGGGCGAGATGAGTAGAGGGATGCAAGAAATAGTCCCGGTCCCACTGGTCGAGTTCGTCATTCTTCAGCATCTGCCGTTCCTTCTTTCCCGGGGCCGTGCGTTTTGATAAAGCGGCATTTAACGCCGGACAGGTGGCATTTCGCAACCAGCCGCTTCGCCCGCTTCCAGCGGCTTCATGCCCGGCCAGCCGGATTTGATGGCCATGAGTGAACCCGTCCTTCCCTTCTCGCGCGCAGAATACGCCGCTCGCGTCGAAAAGACCCGTATGGCCATGGATGCGCGCGCGATCGAGGTTCTGGTGGTCTCCGACCCGTCCAACATGGCCTGGCTGACCGGCTATGACGGCTGGTCGTTCTATACACACCAGTGCGTACTGCTCGGCCTTGAAGGCGAACCGGTATGGTGGGGGCGTAGCATGGATTTGCCCGGCGCCCAACGCACGGTGACAATGAGTCACGAAAACATCGTCGGGTACGACGATACCTATGTCCAGAACCCGGACAAACACGCGATGGAGGCGCTGGCCGACCTGATCAAGGACTTGGGCTGGGCAACGACCGTGATCGGTCTCGAATTGGAGAACTATTACTTCTCCGCGGCTGCCTACCTCGCCCTCGCCAGATGTCTGCACGAGGCCACGTTCCGCGACGCCACCGCGTTGGTCAACTGGCAGCGCGCCGTGAAGAGCGCGGTGGAGATCGAATACATGCGCCGCGCGGCGCGCATCGTCGAGCGCATGCACGAGGTTATCTTCGAGCGGGCCGAGCGGGGCTTGCCGAAGAACGAACTCGTTGCCGACATCTACCATGCCGCTATCTCGGGTACGGACGGCCACTGGGGCGACTATCCGGCCATCGTGCCGATCGTGCCTTCCGGGATGGACGCGACCGCCGCCCACCTGACATGGGACGATCGCCCGCTTGCCGAGGGTGAGACCACCTTCTTCGAGATCGCCGGGGTGCATCGGCGCTACCACTGCCCGCAGTCGCGCACGCT
>CAYFTI010000107.1:0-7877 GCA_964346065.1 uncultured Hyphomicrobiaceae bacterium | reverse complement strand
TCGACCTCGTAAAGCAGCGGCGACTCGCAATGCTTCGAGAAGCGCCGCGCGCGGCCGACGTAATAGTCCCCGACATTGCGCCCGTCGAACAGCAGCGTGCCGGGCCCGACGCCAGCGCGCCGCATCAGTTGGCGCGGCTCCTCGTACGTGAAGACCCGCTGCGTTCCGTTCGCCTGAAGGCGCATCAGCGAGCCATTGTGGTCCCAGTAGGAATCGGCCGACACGGGAGCGGCCAACAGGACAAGACAGATCGCGGCAAGAAACGCGGTCATCACGCTGGGTCGCATGAAAGATCTCCCGAAAGGCGGTGTCTGAAAGGCATCACGCCGCCTCGATCGGCACGCGCTCGGCCGCGCTCTTCGCGGCCTTGACGAAACGGTGGATCGCGGCCGGATCCTTATCGCCCGGGGCACGCTCCACGCCGGAGGAGGTATCTACGGCCTGTGCGCCCGTCACGCGGATCGCGTCGGCAATGTTATCGGCCGTCAGCCCCCCCGAGAGCATGAATGGCCGGTCCGGCGGCGTCTGCGAAAGCAAGGGCCAGTCGAACGGCACGCCGTTGCCGCCGGGCAGCGAGGCGGTCTTGGCGGGTTTGGCGTCGAAGAGGAACATATCGGCTGCTGGGAAGGCGCTGGCAGCGATGATGTCCGCCGCGGTCGCAACCTTGACCGCCTTTAGCACGGGGCGCGCCGCCTGAATGCGGATTTCCGCGACACGCTCGGGCGTCTCGGAGCCGTGCAATTGTATCAGATCGGGATTCACCACGGTCAGCACACGATCAAGCTCCGCGTCGCTGGCATCAACGAGGAGTGCGACAGTACGCAACTGTGAAGCAGCTTGCTCGGCCAGACGGCCTGCCGTTTCAAGGTCGATGTTGCGCGGGCTGCTCGCAAAAAACACGAAGCCGACAAAGTCCGCGCCCGCCTCGCTCGCAGCGGCGAACGCCTCTTCGGTCCTGATCCCGCATATTTTAACCTGCACCGCCATGGGCCTGTTATCACAGAAGCCTTGGCCGTTGCGCAAGTCCGTTATGACACGCTGGCGAAGGACAATTCGGCGCGATCAGCGCGCGGAGATGCGCGCCACGGCGTTACCGCCGGTTTCCTGCGCCGCCTGCAAGTCTCGTGCAAGGCGTTCGCGGTCCTTGCGCAACCGGTAGGTTTCCTTGGTACGCCTACGGGCGAGGTCGCGCCATTTCGCCTGCCCGAGCCATGCGCCGATTCCGCCGAGGATGAAGCCTGCCAGAAGGGCCGCGAACAGGAAAACATACATCGGCGCTTCGACCATTGCCGCCGGCGCGCCCTGGGCGAAGGGGTCCAGGGCGATCGAGGCGCTATGGCGATTGGCGACCATCAGCGCGATCAGCGCGACAGCAATCACGAGCAGGATCAGGCGGCGAAAGAAGCGGATCATCTGCGGTCTCTCAAGCGGGCGGACGCCTCTTGCGGGCACCTTCTCAGCGTCGGTTGCTCAGCGTTTCCGGCGGCGCGCCCCGGCTGCCTTGCTGCGCGGCGCAAGTGCCGGGTTAAGCCGTTCGCGCAATTCCTTGCCGATCTTGAAAAACGGAACGTATTTCTCGTCGACGGGTACCTGCTCGCCCGTGCGCGGATTGCGACCCATACGCGCCGGGCGATGTTTCACGGAGAAGGCACCGAAACCGCGCAACTCCACCCGTTCACCGCGTTCCATCGCCGTCACGATCGCATCGAAAATCGTGTTGACAATCCGCTCAACGTCGCGCTGGTAGAGATGCGGGTTCTCGGACGCAATCTTCTCGATCAGTTCGGATTTGATCATGTCTTTTCGCCCATCGTCGGGCAGAACACATTTGAAGAAGTCTAATTTTCAGGCTGCCAGACGGATATGAGACCGTCAAGCCTGATGGACTTCAGGCCGGCCGTGCCGCTCGCCTCAAGAGAGGACAGGACATTGGCGCCAGCCGTTCCCGACAAGGCGGCAATAGCGAGATCAAGCAAGCTCAGGCGGTCACGGCCCTCGGCCTGCCAATCTCTGATCTTCGTATCTTTCGGAATGTCATGCTCCTCGCTTAACCACTGCCGGGCTTCGCGTTCGCCGCCGAGTTGATCCACCAAGCCGAGCTTCTGGGCCTGGGCGCCCGTGTAGATCCGGCCCGTCTTGATATCGGCTAGAGCGCTGGCATTCAGGTCGCGCCGTTCGTCTACCTTGTTGACGAACCACTGGAAGCTGTCCTCCAGCACGTCGCGTGTGGCTTGTCTCTGTTCATCGGTCGCCGGCTCGAACGGGTTGGGCACCGCCTTCAAGTCGCCGCTCTTGATCTGGTTGAAGTCGACGCCGACACTCTTCAGCAATTCACTCACTTCCGCCCACTGCACGATGACGCCCACCGAACCCGTGATCGAGTTCGCGCGTGCGACGATGTGGTCCGAAGCGATCGCGGCCATGTAGGCCGCCGAGGTCGCCGTTGTCGCGAACACGGCCACAACCGGCTTCTTATCGCTCAGGTTTCGCAGTTCCGTATAAAGTGCCTCGCCGCCCGACGTACTGCCGCCGGGGCTATTGATCCGGACAATCACCGCCTGCGCCGCGCTGCTATCGCCGATCTTGCGCAGCAATTCCTGCTGGTTGCGATCATCGGAGATGAAACCGCTGATATTGACGCGGGCAATATGGCCACCGAGCCCGAGCATCTGACCGACGGCGCCATCGCGCTCCCGCGCGAAGATGACTGTCGCGACCGCCGCAATCGCCAACACCGCCACCACGCGCCAAACGGTGACGCGGCGTTTGAGCCGGCGGCGCTCCACGACAGCATCGGCATCTAGCGTCACGAGACTGCTCCTTCAGAATGAGGCCATGCCGTTGACACGAACAGCTTGGCCGGCAGAAAGCCGGCCGCCACGGGCGCCAACCCGTTTATTCCTTGCTGCCGCTCGAACCGGCATCCTCGTCTTCCGTCTGCGCCTTGTTGAGCGCGGCGCCGAGAATGTCGCCAAGCGAAGCACCACTGTCGGTCGAGCCGAATTGCTCGACGGCTTTCTTCTCCTCGGCGATTTCAAGCGCCTTGATGGATAGCGAGATCTTGCGGTTGTTCTTGTCGATCTGCGTGACGGCCGCATCGATCTTGTCGCCGGGCGCGAAGCGTTCCGGCCGCTGCTCGGAGCGGTCACGCGACAGGTCGGCGCGGCGAATGAAGGTGCTGATGTCACTGTCGGCCAGGCGGACCTGCAATCCGGAATCCTTCACCTCCTCGACCTCGCAAGTCACGGTGGAGCCCTTCTTGAGGCCGGCAAGGCTCTCGAACGGATCGCCGCTCACCTGCTTGATGCCGAGGCTGATGCGTTCCTTTTCCGGATCGGTTTCCAGCACGACGGCACGGACCGTGTCACCCTTGTTGTATTCCTTGATCGCCTCTTCGCCAGGCTTGTTCCAGTCGAGGTCGGAGAGATGCACCATCCCGTCGATGCCACCTTCCAGCCCGACGAACAGGCCGAACTCGGTAATGTTGCGCACGGTGCCTTCGATCTCGGTGCCCTTCGGATGGCTGGCCGCGAACGCTTCCCACGGGTTCTCCTGCGTCTGCTTGAGGCCCAGCGAGATGCGCCGCTTGTTCGGGTCGACCTCCAGAACCTGCACCTCGACCTCTTCGCTCGTGGAGAGGATCTTGCCGGGGTGCACGTTCTTCTTGACCCAGCTCATCTCGGAGACGTGGATCAGCCCCTCGACGCCGGGCTCCAGCTCGACGAATGCGCCATAGTCGGTGATGTTGGTGACGCGCCCGGAGAATTTCGCGCCGACCGGGTATTTCGCCTCGATGCCTTCCCACGGGTCGGCCTGAAGCTGCTTCATGCCCAGGCTGATGCGCTGGGTTTCCAGGTTGATGCGGATGATCTGCACCTTCACAGTATCGCCGACATTGACGATCTCGCTCGGGTGGTTGACCCGGCGCCAGGCCATGTCGGTCACATGCAGCAGGCCATCGATGCCGCCAAGATCGATGAAGGCGCCATAATCGGTAATGTTCTTGACGATGCCCTCGACCACCTGGCCTTCGGCGAGGTTGGCGACGATCTCGCTGCGCTGTTCGGCGCGCGTTTCCTCCAGCACGGCGCGGCGGGAGACGACGATGTTGCCGCGACGGCGATCCATCTTGAGGATCTGGAAGGGTTGCGGCGTGTGCATCAGGTTGCTGGCGTCGCGCACGGGCCGAATGTCGACCTGGCTGCCCGGCAGGAACGCCACTGCGCCGTTGAGATCGACCGTGAAGCCGCCCTTGACGCGGTTGAAGATGACGCCCTCGACCTTCTCGCCTTTCTCGAAGCTCTTCTCAAGCTTGCCCCAGCTTTCCTCGCGGCGCGCCTTCTCGCGGCTGAGGACGGCCTCACCGAGCGCGTTCTCGATGCGCTCCAGGTAGACCTCGACCTCGTCACCGATATTGATGTCGGGGTCCTGTCCGGCGACGGAGAATTCCTTGAGGGGAACCCGGCCTTCAGTCTTCAGGCCGACATCGATGACGGCGAGATCCTTCTCGATCGCAACGACGGTGCCCTTGACGACAGAGCCTTCCTGCGGTCCACTTTCGGAAAATGATTCTTCGAGGAGCGAGGCAAAATCCTCGCGCGCCGGATTCATATCGGCGGTTTGTGTTTCGTGGCTCTGTGCCGGGTTCATCTAGTCTCCTTAAAAACCCTTAGTAGCGGTTCGGGAACCGGCCCGTCGGGACACCGGTTCTGTTGTGTTGCGATCACTTCGGCGAACGATGGCGTCACGGCCACTCCATCCGCCGGAAGGCTTGTCCGTTTACTGCCGGGAGAAAACATCGTCGCCGGACATCGGCGGCGGCTTCGTCCGCCCCTCCCATTACCTACGAGGGGCAAATAGCAGACGCGGCACAGGCGCGGACGACCCCAAATCAGGACCGTTTCGGCGTGTGTGCCGCGTTGATCAATCCCAAAGCAGCCTTGAATGCCTGCTCTATATCCAAATTTGTGGTATCGAGCAAGTGGGCGTCGTCGGCTTTTCTCAGAGGCGCCGCCGTCCTTTCCTGATCCCTTCGGTCACGCTTCAGGATATCTTGATAAATTTCGCCCTCATCGAAGCTCTCGCCGCGTTCGCATAACTCCAGGTAGCGGCGATGCGCGCGTTCCTCCGGGCTTGCAGTTACATATAGTTTCACGTCCGCGTCCGGGCAAACGACCGTGCCGATATCACGGCCATCCAGCACCGCGCCGCCGGGCCGGCTCGCAAAATCCTGCTGAAGCTCCAGCAACGCTTGCCGGACCCCCGCACACGCCGCAATCCGCGACGCCGCATCACCCATGCGCCGCTCGCGCAAGCGCGGGTCATCGAGACCTTGCAGGTCGAGCGATTTCGCTACCCGTACGGCTGACTCTTCATCGTCGAGTGAGAGCCCCTGATCGAGCATGTCGCGCGCGACCGCGCGGTACAGCAGGCCCGTATCGAGATAGGCCAGACCGAAATGCGCGGCCAGCCTGCGCGAAACGCTACCCTTGCCTGACGCCGAAGGCCCGTCAACCGCGATGATCATCACGCCCCGCCCGGATCATCCATGTCCGCGCCGAGTGCCCGCATCCTCTCGGCGAAGCCGGGAAAGCTCGTGTCGATCATGGCCGTGTCGTCGATGCGTACCGGCTGATCCGCGGCAAGGCCCAGTACCGAAAACGCCATGGCAATCCGGTGGTCCATATGCGTTTCAACCGTACTGTCCCCGCCAATACGCTTTGCGCCTCGTACGACGAGCGTGTCGCCCTCTGCCCAGGCTGTGACGCCGCAAGCCGTCAGCCCGGCAATCGTCGCCGCGAACCTGTCGCTTTCCTTCACGCGCAACTCTGCCAGCCCTTCCATGCGGGTCTCGCCGTCGGCTGTCGCGGCGACAACGGCCAGGACCGGGTATTCGTCGATCATTCGCGGCGCGCGCTCGGGCGGCACGCGTACGGCTTTCAGCCCGCTGGCGCGCACGCGCAGATCCGCCACGGGCTCACCACCGCTCAGCCTTTCATTCTCGAAGCGCAAGTCCGCGCCCATCTCCGCAAGTGTGTCGTAAAAACCGGTTCGGGTCGGGTTCACCAGCACGTTCTCGATCGTCACGTCCGAGCCGGCGCACAGCAGCGCCGCCGCTGTGGGGAACGCCGCCGAACTGGGATCACCGGGCACCTCGACCTCGCGCCCCTGCAGGACCGCCTCACCGCTCACCGTTATGCTGCGTTCCGCCACACCTTGCTCGGTGCGCACCTCGGCGCCGAAATGCCGCATCATTGTCTCTGTGTGATCGCGCGTGGCCTCCGGCTCGATCACGGTCGTTTCGCCCTGTGTCATCAGCCCGGCCAGCAGGATCGCGGATTTCACCTGTGCCGACGCGACCGGAAGGCGGTAGGTAAACGGCGTGAGATTATCCGACCCGACCAGCGTCAGCGGGAGCCGGTCGCCGCCGCGCACTTCCGCGCCCATCTGCATCAGAGGGTCAAGCACGCGCCCCATGGGCCGGCGCTGAAGGGACTCGTCGCCGGTCAACTCGGCTTCGAAGTCGTGACCGGCGATCACGCCCATCATCAGCCGCACGCCCGTACCGGCATTGCCGAAATCCAGCGGACCGCTGGGAGCGGCAAGCCCGCCGCAGCCGACGCCCACGATACGCCACCTGTCGCCTTCGCGGCTCATCTGCACACCCATCTGCCTCAGCGCGCGCGCGGTGGCCATGACGTCTGCCGATTCGAGGAGCCCGGAGACACCGGTTTCGCCGATCGCCAGCGCACCGAAGATCAATGCGCGGTGAGATATGGACTTGTCGCCAGGCACCCGCAGCGCACCGCTCAAGGCGCTTGTCTTACGGGCGATCAGGGGGCGGGGCATGATGCTGGGATCTCGCAAAACGTTTGTCGGATGACCAAGCGCGCAACCCTTGCGCAGCCGGACTCGGATATCGTAATCGCGGTATAGAGCAGAGGGCGCACGAACCTGTCAATCAGGCCGGGCGGATGGCGCGAGTTTCCTTTTCATTCGCCTTTGACAAGCCCAATTTGCGTGGCTACACGACTCAACCTTCCGGGCAACGACGTAACCACAGGGATTCGACATGTCGAGCAAAGCTGCGCGAGGAACCAAGAGAACCTGCCAGAGTTGCGGCGCGCGCTTTTATGATCTCAACCGCGACCCAATCGTGTGCCCCGTCTGCGGCGCGGAATACCGCTTGACCGGCGAGGCGGCACAAGCGCATGCGCAGCGGGCCGCGGAAGCTCGCGAGCAGCAGGCGGAGGAGGAAGACACGAGCGTCCCCGCGGAGACCGAAGAGGTCGAAGTGGTTTCCCTCGAGGAAGCCGAGGGAAGCGACGGCGACGATGATGATATCCCGGATATCGAAGGCGGCGATCTTGATGATCTCGACGCCGATAACGACTTGCGCAGCGACGAAAGTGCTCTGATGCCGGATGATGATGCCGAAGATGATGACGTCTCGGGGTTTATCGGCGGGTCCATTTCAGAGAACAAGGACGACGAGACCTGATCGCGGCGGCGTGGGTCGCCGGTGCGCATGTTCCTCTTGATCCGCCGCTCGCGAGGTCTTATCCAGAGCGGTGTAAGGATAATTCGGGGCCATAGCTCAGTCGGGAGAGCGCGTGAATGGCATTCACGAGGTCGGCGGTTCGATTCCGCCTGGCTCCACCACTTTTTCGCTCGCGCCGAACTCGCTGGGCTCGCCGGCTCCGCGGGGGCGGGCCAAAGCCCGGGCCGCAGTCGCGGCCTTGTTCCGGTTCGAGAATGCTCCTCTCACCTCCACCAAGCTGCACTCAGGGTTGGACGCTCTTTAAAAACCTCGTGATCCGCACACCTTGCCGAGCACACTGGCTCTATCAAAGCGCCTGTATTTCGCAGCAGACTAG
>CAYFTI010000106.1:0-7993 GCA_964346065.1 uncultured Hyphomicrobiaceae bacterium | reverse complement strand
TGGCCACCGTCGAGCACCGGGATCGGGAAGAGATTGATGAGCCCGATGCTGATCGAGATGATCGCGGTCCATCGCAGCAGTTCGGAAATCCCGAGCGACGCCACTTCCTTTGACATTTGCGCGATTCGCACCGGTCCGCCAAGCTGATCCGCCGAAGCGCGCCCGCCAATCAGTTCGCCGATGAAGATGATCGGCTGCTTCATCCAGAAATACGTTTCCTCGAAGCTCTTGCCGACGGCTTCTGCCGGTCCATAGGTCTTGGTAATCACATCGCTGCGGTCAGCGGCCCCGCGAATGCCGATTCGCGCGATCTTGGTCTTGCCGAATTGGCTTTCAGTTTCGACCAGTTCGGGCGTAACCGCGAGCGTCAGCGTTTCGCCCCCGCGGCGCACCACGACATCGAGCGTCTGTTCGGCGCTCAGGCCGACGATGCGCACCATCTCCTGAAAGCTCTCGATCTCCTGCCCATCGATGCTCTGGATCATGTCGCCCGGCTGGAACCCCGCCTCCGCGGCGGGGCTTCCGGCAACGACCTCATCGACGCGCGGCTCGATCACCGTCTTGCCGTAGGCCATGAACAGGCCAGCGAAAATCACGAGCGCCAACACGAAGTTGGCAATCGGCCCGGCCGCAACCACCATCGCGCGCGCGCCAACCGGCTTGAACTGGAACATGCGCGCATAGTCTTCCGGCGAGACATTGGCCGCGGCTTCCTGGCTGGGCATGCTCGCGGCGTTTTCATCGCCGAGGAACTTCACGTAACCGCCCAGCGGGATCCACGCGATACGCCAGCGCGTGCCGTGCTTGTCGTGAAAGCCCGCAATCTCGGGGCCGAAGCCGATCGAGAAGGCCTCGATCGCCACGCCGTGCATGCGCGCGACCAGAAAGTGCCCCATTTCGTGAATGAAGACCACAAGGCCAAGCACGATCAGAAACGGAATCACCCAGGACAGAACGGTCGTCCCGAATGCAATCAAGGGGTCTAGAATGTCCATAAGCTGCCAACTCCTAAATGGCCTGTGAGCGCGCCGCTGCTAAGCGTTAGTGATCGGCGCGCGCAATCTCGTCAAGAAGGCCGTGCGCCAGACGCCGGCCTTGCTGGTCCGTGTCCAGAACCTGCTGCAGGGTCTCCGGCGCAGCGGTGCCGATCTCGGCGACAGCACGGTCCAGCGTGCGCGCGATAAGCTCCGGAATCGCCATGAAGCCCAGCCGCTTTTCCAGAAACGCTGCAACGGCAATCTCGTTCGCCGCGTTCAACACGGTCGGTGCACTGCCGCCTGCCTCAAGAGCTTCTCGCGCAATCCGCAGGGCTGGAAACCGCGTTTCATCCGGCGCCTCGAAAGTCAGCTGACCGATATGCGCAAGGTCGAGCCGTTCGGTTGGCGCCGGCATGCGCTCGGGCCACGACAGCGCATAGGCGATCGGCGTGCGCATGTCGGGCGCGCCCATCTGTGCCAGCACCGAGCCATCGCAGTACTCGACAAGGCAATGTACAATCGATTGCGGATGGACGACCACGCCGAGCTGATCTGTCGCGACCGGGAACAGATGATAGGCCTCGATCAGTTCCAGTCCCTTGTTCATGAGGGTGGCGCTGTCGATCGTGATTTTCTGGCCCATCTCCCAGTTCGGGTGTTTCAGCGCCTGATCGGGGCGCGCATCCCTGAGCGCTTCCAGGCTCCATTCCCGGAAAGGCCCGCCAGAGGCCGTCAACAGGATCCGCTCGATCGCGCCGCGCGGATGACCCTGCATGGCCTGCTGCGCCGCCGAGTGCTCGGAGTCGACCGGCAACAGCGTGCTGCCACCGCGCTCGACGGCTTGCAGGAAAGCCTGCCCTGCCGAAACCAGACATTCCTTGTTCGCCAGCGCGAGGCAAAGAGCCTGCTCGGCAGCAGCAAAAGCCGGGCGCAGGCCAGCTGCCCCCACGATTGCCGCCATGACCCAATCCGCTGGTGCGCGCGCGGCCTGGGCCACCGCGTCCTCACCGGCCGCCACCTCAATGCCCGTACCCGCGAGCGCGTCCTTGAGCGCCTGATACTGGCGCGTATCGCCGATAACCGCCAGTTCTGCGCGATGGTGAATGGCAAGTTCGCTCAGGCGGGCGGCGTTGGTATGCGCCGTGAGCGCGACGACGTCGGCGCAGCCGGGGTTTCGCCCGATCAGATCAAGCGTATTCTCACCGATGGACCCGGTCGCGCCGAGTACACTGACACGCTTGCATTGCGGCTGAGCCGGCGAAGCACCCTCCTCTGCCGCTGTCCCGGATGCCACTTCCGAGCCGGCCGGGGCATCATTGTGCGAAATTCTCAATCTCGTCTCACTCGTTCCTGTTAGCCCCAAACAGCCAACGCATAGCCCGGCGCGTCCGGCGCGCGAAGCAGCGCAAGCACCGCGCAGGTCAGCGCCGCGAACACCAGCCCGTCGACCCGGTCCAGAACCCCACCATGGCCCGGAATGATTCCGCTCGAATCCTTGCGCCCGAACAGGCGCTTTATCGAGGACTCGCTAAGATCGCCAATCTGCGAGACCAGCGACAGCACGGCGCTCAGCGCCATCACCGGCAACACGGCCTGTGCTCCGGCCACGCCTATCAATACGGCGGTCCCGAGCGCCACGGCGCAAATCAGCCCGCCCATGAAACCGGCCCAGGTTTTCTTCGGCGAAATATCTGGCGCAAGCAACGGCCCGCCAATCATTTTTCCGAAGATATAGGCTGCCGTATCGGTCGTCCAGACAATGATAAAGATGAACAAGACCGCGTACCAGCCAAATTCCGGATCAGAGCGTATCCAAACCAACGCGATACTCGGCAGCCCGACATAATAGACGCCGGTGGCCGCCCACCATGACTGCGCCGTGCCCATGTCCATTCGGCGCATGACAAAGACCGCCAAGGTGCCCGCGATGATGGCGAGCAGACCGCATCCGGGGCAGTCGGTCGCCGCCAATACGCTGGCGACGGCCGTTGCGCCGACCTGAACCGCCCACGCCGCATCCAGGCCGCTCGCGCAGACCAGCCGGCCCCATTCCCACGCCATCACCGCTACGAAGGCTGTCACCAGAAACGCAAAAGGCAACGGTCCCGCATAGGTCAGCGCCAGCGCGACCACGCTCATGGCAAGGGCGGAAACGATGCGCACGGTGAGCTTATTGCTTGCGAAAGGCAGCCTCGGATCGTTTTCCGGGTTGAGCGGCTTGGTGCGTCGTGGCGACTGGCGCATGGCTCGCTAGCCCAACCTCTTTCCTTCGAGAGGACGACATGGTGGGCGCAAGCTGCATGACCGAGCCACGGTTTGCGCCGTACATTGATGTTTCACAAGCGTTCGGGGCCGGACTTCCGCACACCTTCGCTCACGACGGATATGTGGCCTCGACGCCAGGAGTTCCAGATGGGGCGGCAAGCTCGCTGTTGCCGCCCACATGCTCATGGACGCGTGCGCAAGCGGGTTAAACCCGCAAAAGCCGTCTTGTCTGCGGGCCGGGCTCGCGCCACGCTGCCATCATCAGGCGCTTCGACGAGCCGAGAGCCCGCCGAAGCGGCGTTCGCGATTCTGGAAGGCGCTGATCGTGCGGATCAATGCCTCGCGGTCGAAGTCCGGCCAATAATCCTCCACGAACATCAACTCCGCGTAAGCTAGCTGCCAGAGGAGGAAATTGCTCAGGCGCACTTCTCCGCTCGTGCGGATCAGCAAATCCGGGTCAGGCAGGCCGAAGGTATCCAGCCGCTGCTCGATCGCGCTGATGTCGACGTCTTCCGGCCGGACGCGCCCGTTTGCGACTTCTTCGGCGAGGCGGCGGGCCGCGCGGGCAATCTCGTCACGCGCCCCGTAGTTGAAGGCAACCGTCAACTGGAGACCGGTGTTTTCCGCTGTCAGGGCATGAGATTCCGCGATCATCGCCGTGATCTCGGGGTCGATGCGCTCATTAGTGCCGATCACGCGAACCCGGACGTTGTTTTCATGGAGTTCAGCAAGTTCCTGGCGGATAAACCTCTTTATAAGCGCCATCAACGCATCGACCTCGTCCTGCGGCCGGCGCCAGTTCTCCGATGAGAAGCTGAACAACGTCAGGTACTCAACGCCGATTTCCGCAGCCGTGCGCACGCAGTCCTTGACCCGCTCGACGCCCTTGCGATGGCCCTCGATACGCGGCAGCCCCCGCTGCTGCGCCCAGCGGCCATTACCGTCCATGATGATGGCAAGATGAGCGGGTGCGACGAGAGGTGTCTCCGCCTGATCATCGTCTTGATGGTACATATTTCTCGCGGCCGCTTTCGCTCGATTTCACGTTCGCCGATGTTTACAAGCTAGACTTGCATGATTTCCTTTTCTTTCTCGGCGAGCGCGGCGTCGATTTCCCCGATATACTTGTTTGTCAGGGCCTGCACGTCTTCGGCCAGAGCATGGTGCTCATCCTCACTTATGATCCCCTCTTTCTCCTGCTTCTTGAGCTGGTCCATTCCGTCACGCCGCACATTGCGCACAGCCACCCGCGCCTGCTCGGCATACTTGGCGCAGACCTTCGCCAAATCGTTGCGCCGCTCCTCGTTCATTTCCGGAATGGGTAACCGCAGGCTCGTACCATCGACGATCGGGTTGAGCCCGAGGTCCGATTCGCGGATCGCCTTGTCCACGGCGCTGACATTCGATTTATCCCAGACCTGCACGCTTAGCATCCGCGGCTCCGGCACGCTGATCGTGGCGACCTGGTTGATCGGCATACGGGTTCCATAGGCGTTGACGCTGATTGGCTCCAGCAGGCTTGCGCTGGCGCGGCCCGTGCGCATACCGCTGAATTCCTGCTTCAGCACGTTGAGCGCTCCCTGCATGCGTTTTTCAAGCGCCTTCTTGTCAAAATCCTCTGCCTCGTCCGACATGCTTTTCTCCTTGTAGGCATCCACGCGGTCCGGCGCGGTGCGCCGCGGCGTGCAGGCGGCTCGCACCCCCGCGCCGGATCATACGGCTCAACTCGCCACGGTCGTGCAACGTGTCTGCCCGGTCAAGACATTCACGAGACTGCCGGGCTCTTGCATCGAGAAAACGATTATGGGGATCTCATTGTCCCGGGCCAGCGCGATCGCCGCGCCATCCATAACCCGCAGATTGCGATTCAGCACATCATCATAGCTGATCCGCTCGTAATGGACGGCGCCGGGATCGACAGCGGGATCCGCCGAATACACGCCGTCCACCGACGTTCCCTTGAGGATCGCATCGCATTGCATCTCGGCGGCACGCAGCGCCGCGGTGGTATCGGTCGTGAAAAAGGGGCTGCCCGTTCCGCCGGCGAAAATGACCGTCTGTCCGGAATCGAGCGCGGCGCGCGCCTCCTCCCGCTGAAACGGGCGGCAGATGGTCGGCATCCGGATGGCGCTGAACGTGACGGTGTCCAGGCCCGCAAGGCGGAGGCCGTTCTCCAGCGCAAGCGCATTCATGACCGTGGCCAGCATCCCCACATCGTCGGCCTTTGCCCGGTCCATGCCCTGCGCCGCGCCCGCAATGCCGCGGAAAATGTTGCCGCCGCCGATGACCAGCGCCATCTGCACGCCCTGCGAGACCGCGGCCGCGATTTCACCGGCAAGACGCTCCACGACGCTTCTGTCCGTGCCAAACGATTGGCTGCCCAGAAGCGCCTCGCCCGAGAGCTTCATGAGAACGCGGCGGTGTTTGATTTGCTCGCCGGACATGGCTTCCCTGCGCCTCCGGCACCCGGCGACCGCTCTGCGCGAACGGCCGGGCGCGCACGGCCGCGGATCCGATCAGGAGCCGGATGTCGCGGCGGCCACTTCGGCGGCGAAGTCCTCTTCTTCCTTCTCGATGCCTTCGCCCAGGGCATAACGTTCGAAACCGACGACCTTGATCGGCGCGCCCACATCGTCCTCGGCGTTCTTGATCGCGTTTTCGACCGTATTGTCGGGATCGGTTACCAGCGCCTGCTTCATCAGGACGACTTCCTGATAATACTTGTTCAGCCGCCCTTCCACCATCTTTTCGATGATGTTCTCCGGCTTGCCGGAGTCGCGCGCCTGCTCGACCAGGATCGCGCGCTCCCGATCCACAATGGCCGGATCGAGGCGGTCGATATCGACGGCCAGCGGGCTTGTGGCGGCCACATGCATCGCGATCTGCTTGCCCAGCGCCTGAAGCTTGTCCTTGTCCCCGGAGGATTCCAATCCGACGATAACACCGATCTTGCCCATTCCCGGGGCGGCGGCGTTGTGCATGTAGCTCGACACCACGCCGTCAGACACCTCGACGAAAGCCGTGCGGCGCAGGCGCATGTTCTCGCCGATCGTGGCGATCATCTCCGAAATGTAATCCGCCACCGATTTCTCGGTGCCCGGATAGGTCTCGGCGGCCAGCGCATCGATATCCCCCGCAACCTTCAGCGCGAGTTTGGAGATCTCGTTGACCATGCTCTGGAACTGTTCGTTGCGCGCGACGAAGTCGGTCTCCGCGTTGAGCTCCACGAGCGCGCCCTTGCGGTCCTCGGTCGCCATGCCGACCAAGCCGTCCGCCGCCGTGCGCCCCGCTTTCTTCGCGGCCTTGGCAAACCCTTTCGCGCGGAGCCAGTCGATGGCGGCTTCCATGTCGCCATCGGTTTCCTTTAGTGCGGTCTTGCAATCCATCATGCCCGCGCCGGTCTTCTCGCGCAGGTCTTTCACCATCTGTGCCGTAACTTCAGCCATTCTCGCCTCTTGAAACTCTCGTGCCGTCCTCGCCCGGGATGCCGCAGCGGCGTTCAGGCAGCTTCTTCCTGCATCAGTTTCGCGGCCTGATCAATCCAGCCATCGCGTTGCGGCCGGCCTTGCAGCCCGAGTTCCTCGTCCACCTTGGCCAGATCCTCAGCACTCATATTGGCGATCTGCCAGAAATGATAAATCCCGTGCGCGTTCAACCGCTCGGCCATGACCTTGCCCACGCCGGTGATCTTCTGCAGATCGTCGGCCTCGCCCTGGGGCGCATCAAGCCGGTGAAAGCCGCCCGCGGCGCCCGGCGCACTGGCGGTGTCCGGCGGCGCCATCTCGGCCGCCTCAACGTCGGCTTTGGCCGCTTCTTCCTGCACGACCGGGCCGGCTTCAGGCGTTGCCTCGGCCACCGGTGCAGGCTGCACCTCCGGCGTCTCCGGCAACGTCTCGACCGATGGCTCGACCGCAGCACCCATGTCGCCACCGGCCATCGCGGTGGCCTTCTCGATACCGTCGAGCGCCGCGCGTGCCATAAGGTCGCAGTAAAGCGCGATCGCGCGGCCCGCGTCGTCGTTGCCCGGCACGGGGAACGCGATGCCATCGGGGTCGGAGTTGCTGTCCAGAACGGCGATGACCGGAATATTCAGCTTGCGCGCCTCGGCGACGGCGATCGATTCCTTGTTGGTGTCGATGACGAACAGCAGGTCGGGGATGCCGCCCATGTCCTTGATGCCGCCGATCGCCTGTTGCAGCTTGTCGCGCTCGCGCGTGAGGCCCAGAAGTTCGCGCTTGGTGAAGCCGTGGACGTCGCCTTCCAGCAGTTCCTCCAGATAGCGCAGGCGCTTGATCGAATTGGTGATCGTCTGCCAGTTGGTCAGCGTGCCGCCATACCAGCGGTGATTGATGTAATACTGCGCCGAGCGCCGAGCGGAATCCGCCACGAGATCGGAGGCCTGGCGCTTGGTGCCGACGAACAGCACGCGCCCGCCGCCCGCGACCGTTTCGCTGACCTTGACCAGCGCCTGATGCAGAAGCGGGACGGTCTGCGACAGGTCGACGATGTGGATGCCATTGCGCTGGCCGAAGATGAACGGCTCCATCTTGGGGTTCCAGCGGTGCGTCTGATGGCCGAAATGCGCGCCGGCTTCGAGCAGTTCGCGCATTGAGAATGTGGGCAGCGCCATGGGCGTGCACTCCTTGCTTTTCCGGTTGAGCCTCCGTGTCAGGTTGAAGCGCGCTTGTGGCCGCGAGGGCCGTGGGCGCGCCACCGGAGCGCATCGAGGCGGCGCGAGGGCCGCGCGCGAG
>CAYFTI010000105.1:0-8045 GCA_964346065.1 uncultured Hyphomicrobiaceae bacterium | reverse complement strand
GCAATCGGCGATTGCGCTGGCGACCGGCGTTTCGCCCGGCCCGATGGGCTCGGCCCACCCGCTCAACGCGCCCTACCAGGCGTTCGAGACGGCGGATGGCTGGATCAACATAGGGGCAGCCAACCAGGCCAACTGGGAGCGGCTGATCGCCGTGCTCGGTGCGCCCGAACTGAACGACGATCCGCGCTTTGCCTCGAACGCCGCGCGGATGGCCCATCTTGACGAACTGTCCGAAACCCTCAACAAAATCTTCCGCGCGCGCACGACCGACGAATGGCTGAGACTATTGGACGAAGCGGGCGTGCCGGCTGGGCCGGTCCTGTCGATCACCGAGATGCATGCCGACCCGCAAGCCCGTGCGCGCGACATGGTCGTGGCCACGGAACATCCGGTCGCTGGTGAGGTCGAGACCATCGGGCTGCCGGTGAAATTTTCCGAAACGTCCGGCGGCGTGCAGCGCCACGCCCCCACGCTGGGGATGCACACGCGCGAAGTTCTGACCGAACTGGGCTATCGCGGGGAGGAGATCGACTCTCTCCTCTCCAGCGGGGCCGCACTATCCAGCGATCGCAGGTGAGGCGCCCGTGCCGCGCTGATCAGTGCCAAGGTGCCGCTTGCGTCTGAAATGGCTGCCGCCACCGTGTTGGTGCGCCGGCGCAAGACGGGGCCTAACCCGAGCGGCCTTCGATCGCGCGCGCCTTCTCGACCAGCACCTCGGCCTGCCGGATCGAGGCATAGTCGATCAGCCTGCCATCCAGTGACACTGCGCCCTTGCCCTGCGCTTCGGCGTCACGCATGGCGTCGAGGATGCGCTGCGCGCGCTCGACCTCTTCCGCGCCCGGGCTCATCACCTGGTTCGCCAAATCGATCTGGGATGGGTGGATCGCCCACTTGCCCTCACAGCCGAGCACCGCAGCGCGCCGGGCCGCCGCCAGGTAGCCGTCCGGGTCGGAGAAATCGCCGAACGGTCCGTCAATCGGGCGCAAGCCGTTCGCCCGCGCCGCAACTACCATCCGTGCGATCGCGTAATGCCACATGTCGCCCCAATGGCTTTCACGCGCACCGCCATCCGTCGCATCGGTCAGCACAGCGTAATCCGGGTTGGCGCCGCCGATGTTCGTCGTGCGCGCCCGTGTGGACGCGGCGTAGTCGGCCACGCCGAAATGCAGCGACTCATTGCGCTTGCTGGCCCCGGCGATCTCCGAGACGTTCTGCATCCCCAGCGCGGTCTCGATGATGTGCTCGAAGCCGATCCGCCCCGGAAAGCCCTTCGCCTGTTCGATCTGCGTGACCATCATATCGACCGCGTAGACATCCGCCGCCGTGCCGACCTTTGGGATCATGATGAGATCGAGCTTGTCGCCGGCCTGCTCCACGACGTCGACGACATCGCGATACATGTAATGCGTATCCAGCCCGTTGATGCGCACGGACATGGTCTTGCCGGACCAGTCGATGTCATGCAGCGCCTGAATGATGTTCTTGCGGGCCTGTTCCTTGTCGGGCGGAGCAACGGCGTCTTCCAGGTCGAGAAAGACCACATCAGCGGCCGAAGTGGCGGCCTTCTCGAAAAGTTGCGGCTGGCTCCCCGGCACGGCCAGTTCGCTGCGGTTCAGACGAGCGGGGGCCTGCTCAAGCGACGTGAAACTCATGCGCATCTCCCTGACGAACGGCGTCTTCTCTCTGCGAAGAAAGGGACTGGCGAAGCGTCTTTGTGTCAAGCGAATCTTGATACGGCAACAAGGAATAGCCGCCCTTAGGCGGAGCCGGAAGCCGGCGGCGCTTCGCCCGAGGCGTAATAAAGCGCGACGACCTGGGTGCGGCTGCGCACGGAGAGCTTCTCGAACACGTTGCGCAGGTGAAACTTCACAGTGTTGAGCGAGACGTCGAGTTCCCGCGCCAATTCCTTGTTGCTAAGGCCCTGGGCAACCAGGCCAACCAATCGCCGCTCCCGATCCGTCAGGGTGTCGAGTGGATTCCGCCCCAACTCGCGCACGTCGAGGAACGGAAAGACCATCCGCCCATGCGCAACCTCGTGCACGACGTCCAGCAGCCGTTCCGGCGGCTCATCGCGCGAGCAGAAGCCGGCTGCTCCCGCGCTCATGGCCTGCCGCGCCACGCTCGTGCCTTGTTGCACGCCGTAGACCACGACACGCGGCGCCGAAGACCGCGAGCGGAGGATATCCATCACCTTCGCGCCGCCCATCTGGGGAAGCGCCCAATCCATCACGACGACGCTGACATGCGTCTGGAGCACGACTTCGATCAGCCCCTCGGCCGTTCGCGTCGTGGCCACCAGCCTGAAGCGTGGATCGTTCTCGAAATACTCCGAAAGCGCCCCCAGCATGAGCGAGTTGGGATCCGCGAGCACCACATCGGGGACGGGTGCGGATTGCCCCGGACGGTTGGCATACGTGACCATTGCGGCCCCTGGCTACCCATTCAGGTGGTTTTCGACGCGACAAGCAGCGTAGACTGCACGAAAGGGTTGGTCAAAACCTACCCTTTCAGTTCCTCTAATGGCGGTTTTTGGGTGTGGTGCCACCACGGGGATATGGCATAGATTTGGGGTTGGGTGGCGCTGTTGCGCTCATCGCCGGCACACCCACCGGAGGAAACAAGCACAAGGATCCACCCCGGGCGAGAGACCCGCCTGCGGCAGGCGACTGCGCACAGCCGTCGCACGGCTAAGGTCTCGCAGACCTGCCTTGGGGTTCGGACGGCGTGCCATCGCGGAAACGTCGAGGGACATCGCTTTGGATATCCACGAATATCAGACGAAAGAGATTCTGGCCCGGTTCGGGGTCAAGTCGCCCAAGGGCGGGCTGGCCTACAGCCCGGAACAGGCTGCCTACCACGCCCACGAAATCGGCGGGACCAGATGGGTCGTGAAAGCGCAGATCCATTCCGGCGGCCGTGGTAAGGCCGGCGGCGTCAAGCTGTGCGAGAGTGAAAGCGCGGTCTTCGATGCCGCCAACGAGATGTTCGGGCAGCGCCTCGTGACCGAACAGACCGGGGCTGCGGGAAAGGTCGTCTATCGCGTCTATGTCGAGGAAGCCCTCGACGTCCAGCGTGAACTCTATCTGGCGCTCGTTCTCGACAGGGTCTCGGAGCGGATCATGCTTGTTGCCTCGCGCGAGGGCGGCATGGAGGTCGAAGAGATCGCCGAGAAAGAGCCCGGCTCCATCATTCGCACGACAATCGATCCGGCCATCGGCCTGCTCGACTTCCAGGCCCGCGAGATCGCGTTCGCGCTGAAATTCTCCTGGTCGCAGATTCAGGACGCGGTGCGCGTTCTCCGCGGCTGCTATCAGGCCTTCCGCGACATGGACGCGACGATGGTGGAGATCAATCCGCTCTGCGAACTTGCTGATGGCAGCATCGTCGCGCTGGACGCCAAGCTGGCATTTGACGACAACGCGATTTATCGCCGTCCGGAAATCGGCGAGCTGCGCGACAAGACCCAGGAAGATACCCGCGAGATGCAGGCGGCGGACCGCGGGCTGAGCTATGTCGGGCTCGACGGAAACATTGGCTGTATCGTCAACGGCGCGGGCCTCGCGATGGCCACGATGGACATGGTGCAACTCGCAGGCGGCCAGCCCGCCAACTTCCTCGATATTGGCGGGGGCGCATCGCCCGACCGGGTCGCCAAGGCGTTCAGGTTGGTGCGCTCCGATCACAATGTGGAGGCCGTGCTGGTCAACATTTTTGCCGGCATAAACCGTTGCGACTGGGTAGCCGAAGGCGTGGTTCAGGCGCTGGAGGCCGCCCCGATCGAGATACCGGTGGTGGTGCGCCTCGCCGGTACGAACGTCAAGGAGGGCCGGCAAATCCTGGCGCGCAGCGGTTTGCCCATCATCCGCGCGGGAACGCTGGCCGAGGCGGCTGATCGGGTCGTGACCGCCTGGAAGAACCACAAGGCTGAGAACCAGGAAGCGGGAGTGGCCTCATGAGCATTCTGATCGACCGCAACACGCCCGTGATCGTGCAGGGGATAACAGGGCGCATCGCCGGTTTCCACACCGAGGAGATGATCGCCTACGGAACGAATGTGGTCGGCGGCGTGGTGCCCGGGAAGGGCGGAACCGAGGTCCAAGGCGTTCCGGTCTTCGACACCGCCAAGGACGCCGTCTCGGCAACGGGCGCCACGGCCAGTATCGTGATCGTGCCCCCACCCTTCGCGGCGGACAGCATCCAGGAAGCAGCCGACGCCAGCATTTCGCTATGCGTGGCGATCACCGACGGCATCGCCGCGCAGGACATGATGCAGGTGAAGCGCTTCATGCGCCGCTATCGCCAGGACCGGAAGATGCGGCTGATCGGGCCGAACTGCGCCGGCGTCATCAGCCCCGGCAAGGCGCTCATGGGCATCATGCCGGGCCACATCTACCAGCCCGGCCATGTTGGTATCGTCGGGCGCTCCGGCACGCTCGGCTACGAGGCGGCCGCGCAGATGAACGAGCTTGGCATCGGCGTCTCAACGAGCGTGGGCATCGGCGGTGACCCGATCAATGGCAGCTCGTTCCGCGACATCCTCCAGCTGTTCGAGGAAGACCCCGACACGCACGCCGTGATGATGATCGGCGAGATCGGCGGGCCGCAGGAGGCCGACGCCGCGCGCTTCATCTGTGATCACATGACCAAGCCGGTCGTGGCCTACGTCGCGGGCCTCAGCGCGCCCAAGGGCAAACGCATGGGCCATGCCGGCGCGATCATCTCCGCTTTCGGCGAAAGCGCCAGCGAGAAGGTCGAGATTCTCCGCGAGGTCGGCGTCACCATCGTCGAGCATCCGTCCGATATCGGCCAGACCGTCGGCGACGTGCTGGCCCAGGCGGCCTAGGTCAGACAAGGCAGGGCCGCGGCGCCGCCGTGGCCCGTGCGAGGTGTTTGAACCTCGCGCCTCACCATGCGATTTTCGCTCCCGCTGGCCGTATCACCGGCGAGCGATGCCAGGCTGGGGCGCGGCTTTGACATCGCGAGGTTCCACCCAACCCGATCACGGCAAGACGAGGCCTGTCGGACAGGCACCAGCGACGCGACTATACGCGAAGTCACGGGAGGTGACATGACAACCGCTGCAGCAGTCCACGATCCGGTGAGCCCGCTCATCATCGACCCGGAGAAGGATCAGCCGCTTGAGAACGATATTCGCCTGCTTGGCAAGCTGCTCGGCGACACAGTGCGTGAGCAAGAAGGCGAGAAACTGTTCGGCCTGATTGAGAACATCCGCCGTGCCGCGGTGCGTTTCTACCGCCGCGACGACCCGAGCGGCCGAGCGGAAATGACCAATCTGGTGAGCACGCTCACGCCGCATCAGGCGATCGTGGTCACGCGCGCCTTCAGCTACTTCTCGCATTTCGCCAACATGGCGGAAGATGAGCACCATATCCGCCGCACCCGGGCACACGCGATCGCGGGCTCGCCGCCGCGTCCCGGCTCCGTGGCGCACGCGCTGAACCGTATCCTCGAAGCCGGCTGGAGCGCGCAGGATCTGGAGGCGTTTCTGAACGATGCGCTCATCAGCCCAGTACTCACCGCCCACCCGACCGAGGTGCGGCGGCAGTCGACGATGCGCCGCGAACTTCAGATGGCGGAACTGCTCGACAAGCTGGAGCGCGGCGGCTGGACCGAAGAGGAACAGCAGGAAATCCACGACAAGCTTCGCCGGGCCGTGCTCGGTCTGTGGCAGACCAACCTGCTGCGCCAGACAAAACTGACCGTGCTGGACGAGGTCGATAACGGTCTGGCCTACTACGACTACACCTTCTTCAAGGAAGTTCCGCGCGTTCATGAGTCGCTGAAGGATCATCTCGATGCGATCCGCCGGGGCGTGGACATACAGGAAACGCACCGCGAGACAGGTCTGCCGCCGAAACCCGGTGCGCCCGCGCTCGACTGCTTTCTGCGCGTGGGAAGCTGGATCGGTGGTGACCGCGACGGCAACCCTTATGTCAGCGACGAAATCCTGCGTGAAACGCTGGACAGGCATGCGCGCAAGGTTATCGGTTACTATCACTCGGAACTGGAGAAGCTCGAGGGCGAGCTGTCCCTGTCCAGCCGGCTGGTGAGCGTGTCGTCCGAGCTGATGGCGCTCGCAGACCACTACGGCGAGAACGCTGTGCATTTACAGGTTGAGCCCTATCGCCGCGCGATCATGGGAATGCGCGAGCGGCTGTCAGCGACCGAGGCGCGGCTGCTCGATCAGGAACGCGATGCCACGCCCGGCTTGCCGGCTTATAACTCCGCCGAGGAATTCGCAGCCGATCTCGATATCATTCACGCATCGCTGCTGGAGAATGGCTCGGGACGTCTCACGCGCGGGCGCCTGCGGTATTTGCGCCGCGCCGTGAGCTGTTTCGGCTTCCACCTTGCCAGCCTGGATCTGCGGCAGAATTCGTCCGTCCACGAGGAGGTGATCGCGGAGCTGTTCGCGGCTGTCGATTCGGAGCCGGACTATAGCGCGCTTGACGAAGACGCGCGGATCGATCTGCTTTGCCGCGAACTTCAGGAACCACGCCCGTTGGTGCGAAAGCACTGGCAGTATTCCGAGGCCACGACGCGCGAACTGGCGATCCTCGAATGCGCCGCCGGGGGGCGCCAGCGTTTGGGCGCCGACGCCATCACGACCTCGATCATCTCGAACACCGAGTCCGTCTCCGACATCCTGGAACTTGCAGTGCTGCTCAAGGAGGTCGGACTTCTCGCCACGGCGGACGACCGGGGCGTGCAGATCGTTCCACTGTTCGAAACCATCAATGATCTGCGCAACTGCACCGCCATCATGGACCGGCTTCTGGCGCTGCCAGCCTATCGCCTTCTCCTGACCATGCAGGGCAACCTGCAGGAGGTGATGCTCGGCTATTCGGACAGCAACAAGGATGGCGGCTACTTCACCTCGGGCTGGGAACTGCACAAGGCCGAGCAGAGACTGATCGACCTGTTCAAGGCGCGGGGCGTTCGCCTGCGGCTGTTCCACGGGCGCGGCGGCGCCGTCGGGCGCGGCGGCGGCCCGAGCTACGAGGCGATCCTCGCGCAGCCCGAAGGCGCGGTGAACGGCCAGTTCCGGATGACCGAGCAGGGCGAGATCATATCAAGCAAATACACCAACCCGTCGCTGGGACGGCGCAACCTCGAAATCCTCGTCGCGGCGACAATGGAAGCGTCGCTCCCGAGCACGCCCGCGGCCAACAGCATATCCCGCGAGGCACAATCGCTAGCACAGGCCCGCGACGTGATGGAGAGCCTGTCGCAAGCGGCCTATCACGCCTACCGCGCGCTGGTTTACGAGACGCCGGGTTTTGCGGAGTATTTCTGGCATTCGACGGTCATCAACGAGATTGCGACGCTGAACATCGGCTCGCGCCCGGCCTCGCGGAAGAAACTGGGGCGCATCGAGGACCTTCGCGCGATCCCGTGGGTGTTCAGCTGGTCGCAAAGCCGCGTGATGCTGCCCGGCTGGTACGGGTTCGGGACGGCCGTGGCCGAATGGTGCGCTCAGGAACCGGAAAACGGCATGGCGATCCTGCGGGATCTCTATCAAACCACGCCGTTCTTCCGGACGCAGATCTCGAACATCGATATGGTGCTCGCGAAGGTCGATATGACGATTGCCCGGAGTTATGCAGAGCTTGTCGGGGATGAGTCCCTGCGCGAGCGTATCTTCGCGCAAATCGAGGCCGAGCACGCCCGGGCGGTCGATGCGATCCTGTCGATAACCGGCCATGATCGCCTGCTCGCGCAGAACCCGCTTCTGGAACGGTCGATCCGCAACCGGTTCCCCTACATCGATCCGCTCAACTACCTGCAGATCGACCTCCTGCGCAAACACCGCGCGGGCGGCGACGACCCGAAGATCCTGCGCGGCATCCAGCTGACGATCAACGGTATCGCGGCCGGGCTGCGGAATAGCGGTTGAGCCGATCGGCCTTACGGTTGCAGTGTTTGCCGGACCCGTCCGGACAGGCCGCCGCCCGCGATAACGAGCGCCACGACGAGCGTCGTGAGGAGCGACGCGATGGCATCGCCAAGGGGCGAACCGGCGA
>CAYFTI010000104.1:0-8126 GCA_964346065.1 uncultured Hyphomicrobiaceae bacterium | reverse complement strand
TCACCGGGGCGGCGGCGTTTTTCGGTTGGCTCAGCAGCGGGCTGCCGGCATCGATGTCGGGCATCCTCGCAAGGGACGACGGCAGCCTCAAACGGCTCTATCGCGAGGCGCGTGAACGCAACCTTGTGCCTGCAATCTCCAACGAGGTCGTGACCCAGTTGCTGTCGATACTGCGCGAAACGCCGGCTGGCGGGGCGCTCACACCACTTGGGCAACTGATCCGCGCAGTGGGCATTGACTCCGATGCGGGTCGGGTCGAGGCGGTGATCCTTGGCGAACTGGCCGAAAAAGACAAGTGGACCAGAATTCACGAGATTGTCGCCAGAGCAAAGGCCGATCGACTCGAACTGGCCATCGAAATGGCGAGCATTGTCGAAGGTGACTACGCGCTGGTTGCTCAAATGTTCGATAGCGGAACAGCAACCGATAAGGCGGGTCTTGTACTGCTGGAAAAGGCAGACCTGGAAGCGCTGATCAGCAAGGTCGGCGTGATCCCAGGCAATATCGGTGGCGCAACACCGCAAGCGCGCAGGCGGGTCTATGCCGATTTCCTGATTGAAAAGATCGAACTCAAGCTGCCGCATGAGCATTTTCTGCAGCGGCTGAAGCGCGATGCCGGCAATGAAACGGCCGGCCGCGTGAACGCCTTTCTCGAACGCGAGGAATTGCGTCTGGACAAGCCGGAAACACTTGCTCCGCTGCGTACCAGTGAGAACGACCGTGAGCTGGCAGAACTGGCTTCTTTATATCAGATATGTCCTGCACTTGGCCGCGCCGAAGCCGCCATCAAGCTGTTGGACGCAGGCTATTCCTCCTCGCGCGATATTGTCTCCGACGAACGGCTGCGGTTTCGCGGTACGGTTGAGGCGCTGCTGCCGATGGGCGAACCGAACCGGATCTACAACCGCGCCCTGCACCTCGAATCGGTCGGCCGCGTGGCCGAGCTCGACAAGCAGGCAAAACCGGATCCTTCAAGCGATGTCTGGGCCGTCAAGCTGTTCGGAAGGCCAGAGGATTCGGCCTGTGAGCATTGCCGTTCGGTTCTTGGACCGGGCGCCTATCTGGTTGACCTGGTGACGTATCTTAAATCGGCCACCCATCGTTCGTCCGCCGACAAGACCGGGCAATCACTTCTCCTTGAAAGGCAGCCGCATCTGGCGGACCTGCAGATCAATTGCGCCAATGCCGACACGCCGCTGCCGTATATCGATCTGGTGCTCGAACGGCTGGAGCGCCTGGTGCCGGTGGACGAGGGCGACGGCAGCCCGGCGCTGGACAGCTACTTGCAGACCGGCCAGACCGCAGCCGAGCTTGCGGCGGAGCCGGAGCATGTGTTCACCGGCGCTTACGATTCTTTGATGTCACGGACATTCCCGTGGTCCCTGCCGTTCAATCGACAGGCGCGCCGGACTCGTTCCTACCTCGGTCAATTGGGAATTCCACCCGCGCAAGTCCGCCGTCAGCTTGCGGGGCGGGATCCAGATGCGCTGGGTGCCGAGGAAGCGGCTGCGCTGCTGGGAATCGACGGCCACGCCGCCATTTCGCTCGGCGCACAGCCGAAATTTGCTCAGAATTTCGGCGTCCAGGGCAAGCCGAAGCTGGCACGCAATGCCACGCTCGACGAATTGGCGTTGTGGCTGGTCATCGATGCCGACTCGCTCGCGCAAATGATGCAGAGCGCGTTTTTCCTCGGCGGCAAGTCGGTCCCGCTCCAATCCACCGGGGCAATCGACTGGGAAGCGATCGACAATCCGCAATTGGCGAAGCTGCAATTCCTCGGGCGGCTCGCGGTGCAGACCGGGCTGGAGGTTTCGCTCCTCGACCAGTTCCTCACCCTCCCGGTGGTCGCGCAGAATGTAAACGGCCTTTGGTTGCGCGAGTTGGCGGCGGTGCGCGAGCTCGCGGATCGGATCGGGCAGAAAGCCGAAACAACCACCGCACTGTTCGCTGGAGCGGCCGGAGGTGATCCTGTTGCCGTCGGCACGGCGCTGGGCGTGGATGGCGAAGCTTTTGCAGCGCTTGCGGCTGATGCCGAGCCGTTCCTGCCTTCGCACGCGTTGCTCGCGGCGCGGTCGATCGAGCGTGCGGGTTTTCATGGCATAGCGGCAGAGGATCTGCTTGCACTGACCCGGGCTGACTGGGTGGCGTCTGACGATGAAACGACGCTGGCCGCGGAGGCGCTCGCGGCGCTGTCTGCTGCGCTGTTGGCGGTCGATTTCTCCGGCGGAGCGTTCGAAGAGAAGATCCCCGCTCCCGAGATCGCCCTGGCGCTGCTGGCCGAAGCGGCGGAATTGGCGTTGGCGGAGCACTTCACTGTCGTGCCGGAGGACTTTGCGGCGGTTCTCGCGTTCGATGATTACGAATTCGTGCGGCGGGCCGCTGTTACCGCCGGCTTGGATCTTGCCGCGCTCGAGATCGGGCCGGTTCCGGAAGTCGACGCGAGCCTCTCTGAAGCCGACCTCACGCGGCTGGAAAAACAGTTGCGAGTAATGATTGCAGGCGAAATCGCCGCTGCAGATATACCGGCGCTCACAGAACTCCTTACACCGGCGGGTTGGCCGGACATCACGTCACTTCCGGCCACGGCGACCGATCCCGCAATCGATCCGGCTCGCCTGCTCGATCTGCTTGATCACCAGCAGCTTCACTTGAAAGCAGCCGGCAGCGGCGCCTCGGTGTTCGAGATACTGGCGGATGAGGCTGGCGATATTTCAGAGATTGCTGCCGCGCTCGGCTGGAGCGAAAACGACCGAGCCCGCCTTGAGGGTCTGTCGCTTGTCGACCTTCTGTCGAAAAATCACCTGACCCGAATGGATGCCATCAGTGTACTGGCAAGCACTGCCCGAACCGATGCCGCCGCGATCATCACTATTGTCGAGGATGGCGATGGCGACGCGGCACGCAATCTGTTGCACTCCGCCTTGGGCGATGACGAGGCCTTCGATGTGCTCAAACAGTGCAATGACCCGCTGCGCGAACAGCAGCGCGATGCCCTGCTGGCCTGCGTCATCGATACTGTTACACGGGGAGAGAAACGCCAGTTCAGCGATGGGGCCGATATCTACGCGCATTACTTGTTCGATCCGGCCGTCGCGCCATGTTTCGAAACATCGCGGATTGTCCAGGCTTGCTCTGCAGCACAGCAGTTGGTCCAGCGGATCAACCAGGGTTTGGAACCGGGATACTCATTTTCGCCTGATGAACGCGAGCAGTGGGGCTGGCGCAAGAATTATCGCGTTTGGGAAGCCAACCGAAAGGTATTCCTGTTTCCCGAAAACTGGATCGAACCGGAACTACGCGACAACAAGACGCAGCTTTTCGAAGCGCTGGAGGCTGAATTGTTGCAGGGTGAAGTCACCGGCGAACGCGCCAGAACCGCGCTGATGAATTACGCCCGCGGCCTGTTCGCCATTTCGCGCATGGAGCTTGTGGCGACGCTCGATGACGAGGAAACAACCACCCAATATGTCTTCGCCCGCACGGGAGACGTGCCAGCGCGGTACTTCATGTGTGATCGCGGAGCGAATACCTTGTGGAGCGGGTGGCGTGAAGTCGATCTCGAAATCGACAGCGACCATATCCTGCCGGTCAAGTTTGCGGGCAGGTTGTTTCTATTCTGGGCCTCGGCAACGGAGCATGTGGATACGGAGAACAATGTTTATCGCCAGACACTCACTGACCTCGATGTCGACGAGGAAATGGCGCGTGAGGATATCAATAAGTACTCCCGCCAAGTCGATGACTTTACCGAAAAGAAACAAGAGTATGACGAACTCGGTGGCTCAGGCGATTTACTGGCAATACATTGGCGTAATCTGGCCGAGCTATTCGAGGAACTGATCGAAACGGCCGAGACCAACTACCAGGACGCGATCCTGCGTCTGGAGAGCGCCAAGGCGGCCAAATCGCGGCTGACACTCGATTTCACGTATCACCGCCTTGCGCTGAACTGGTCCGAGCTGCTCGCCACGGGACAGTGGGCACCGACCCGCCGCTCAGCCGAAGAAGTCGACACCATCTTCTATGATGACGAGGGCGAGCTGATGCACGAACGTTTCGTCGACCGTGTCTGGCTTCGCGCCAGGCATCAGGACGAGGTGCTGGCGATCGAGCTGCGAGCGCGCGACCGCCACACGCCCGACGGGCGAGAGGACCTGCGGATTGGCAAGTTCGAATTCGACCCGCTGCGCGAAGCCATGCGTTTTACCGACAACACGACCGGCGATCCGATGGTCTATGTGAATCATTTCCCAACCGGTATGCGAAAGCATCAGAAGTTGGGCTTCCTCCATGCTCTGCCTCGGCTGGAAGTCAGCACGGAAGGACGACAAGCCGAGCTCATGGCCTGGGACGGGTTCGACATTACATCGGTACGACAGGAGGAAATTGCCGGCTATGATCCGGGCCAGTCTCCGTTCATTTTTACCAGCGAGGACCGCGCTTTCCTCGTGGAGCCCGTCGAGAAGGTAGCGCCTGCGCAACGGACGCTCAAGCCATTGCCCAAGCCGGCGCCGCGACCAATCACTACGGCGCTTGTTGCATCTGTCGACGCGCAGCTCGCCATGACGGCATCAAGCAGTGCTATCCGCACGCCCAACCTTGATCCAGCGGGTGCGGCCCGTTCCATGGCGGTTACGCCAAAGCCGGCACTGACGCAGCCGGTGACTGCCGGGGACTGGCGCGTGATCGATAGTGTGCTGGACACGGCTACAGGCGCGGTTATCGGGCCCGTCACAACTGATATCGGCTCAAGGCAAAGCTGGAGAGTGGTCAATTTCTACCATCCGTTTGCGGATACGGTAGTGACGGAATTGTATTTCCAGGGTCTCGACGGACTGTTCCGGCCCGATCCGACTTCCGGTCGCAGCGGGGCAAACCAGCTGTTCCGCCAGAGCGGATCGCGCGACACCTTTACCCAGCGGCTCAATCCAACGCCGGCAGTCGCAAATCCGCGTCCTATGGAGCAATTCGAGTTCGATCGCACGCAGCCTTACGCGATCTACAATTGGGAGCTGTTCTTCCATGCGCCTTTCGCTATTGCGCGGCATCTGACACGCAACCGCCAATACGAGGAGGCTCAGACCTGGCTGCGCTACATCTTCGATCCCACCAGACGCGGGGCCGGGGGAAAAATCAGTGCCTGGTGGCTTGGCAGCTTCTCAAAGGCGGAAGACGAGTCCGATAAATCGGTCTTCGAATGGGCGCAGGACAATCCAGCGGCGTTCGAAGGTGAGGTGGAAACATGGGCGTCCAACCCGTTCAACCCCCACGGCATCGCCCGCCTGCGCCCGGTGTCCTACATGCGCGCAACCTTTTTCGCCTATGTCGAAAATCTGATCGAATGGGCGGATGATCTGTTCCGGCGTGACAGCATGGAGTCGGTCAATGAGGCGGCTCAACTGTATAGCGAAGCGGCAAGCATGTTGGGGCGCCAGCCGGTCGATCTGGGCCATCTCGTTCCGCAACCAGCGTCCAATTCGCTCGAGGAGCATTTGCTCGGTCTGCTCGGCCCGCAGCCGCTGCTGACATCGGGCGTGATGCCGACTGATCCCGGCGTCGATATCAAGCGCAACGAGATCTTCGCTCTGGGCGCGGATGACGGGTTGGGGGACGATTTCGAGGCTTTCTGCGTGCCTGGGAATGACCGGTTGCATGAGTATTGGAATACGATTTCCGATCGTCTATTCAAGATCCGGCACTGCCGCAATATTGACGGCGTCGAGCGCATTCTGGCGCTGTTCCAGCCGCCGATCGACCCCGCGATGCTGGTACGGGCCGCCGCGGCGGGGATCGATATCGGCGCCGCGATGACGGGACTCTCTGCACCGCGCCCGATCTATCGCTTCACCTACATGCTGGAAAAAGCACGCCAGTTCGCCGCATCGGTCAGGGAGCTTGGAACCGCGTTGCTTGGCGCGATTGAAAAAGGCGACGCGGAGGAGCTGGGCGTGCTTCGGGCGGATCACGAGGTCGCCATGCGGCAACGCATGCGCGACATCCGCAAGAGCCAGATTGCGGAAGCAGAGGCCTCGTTCGCGGCTATCGAGCGTGCCATCGATAGCGCAGCCAACACGTACAATCACTGGGAAGCGCAGATCAGCGTCGGAAAGCTTCAACCGGAGAAGGATGAGCAGCGGATGCTTGACGAGGCGGACGCTCAGAGCCAAAAGGCAGATTGGGCAAATGTGACAGGCAGTGTCCTTGCGGCGATTCCACAGATTGGCTGGAATGGCCCGCTGCCTAAATTCGATTGGGGCGGCGTCAATGCTGGCCAGATGCTCCTGGCATTAGGCGCTTACCACAGCTCCCGCGCCGGGGGGTTTAATCGCCTGGCCGGGAAGGCCGCCCGCAACGCCGTCGATATGCGCCGTCATATCGAGTGGTCGTACCAACGCGATGCTGCAGAACACGAGCTCAAGCGGTTGGACAAGGAAAAGCTGTCCGCCGAAATTCGGCTAGCCATGGCCGAGCGAGAGCTCGAAAACCTGGAACGGCAGATCGAGGAGTCGCAGGAAACCGCTCGCTTCCTCAGCAGCAAGTTCAGCAATGCCGACCTATACGGCTGGATGACGGGTCAATTGTCGCAGCTTCATTACCAGAGCTTCAAACTTGCGCAGGATCTGGCCCGCCAAGCGGAGGCTTGCATGCGGTTCGAGCTGGATGAGGAGGTCGAGGAGACCTTCGTCGGGGCCGGGCACTGGAACAGCGCGCGCAAAGGCCTTAGTGCCGGACATGCTCTATCACAGGATTTACGCCGGATGGAAGCGCATTATCTGGCGCGCAATTCACGTGCAGCCGAACTGAGCAAGAGCATTTCGCTCGTCCGACTGTCACCCGACAAGCTGCTGGATTTGCGCAGGACAGGCAGCTGTATATTCGACCTGCCTGCAGTGCTTTTCGATCTCGACCAGCCAGGACATTATCGGCGCCGGATCAAATCGGTCTCGCTGACCATCATGGCTGTGGCCGGGCCGCATGCGAGTGTGGGCGCCCGGCTGGAATTGCTGGACAGCTATGTAGAGAAGCTTTCCGGTGCGGGTGACGTGAACGTCGAGCCGCAATCCATCCGCACGGGGATTTCCACTTCTTCGGCGCAGGACGATGCGGGGCTATTCCAGCTCGATTTTCGTGATGAGCGCTATCTGCCGTTCGAAGGGGCAGGCGTCATATCCAGGTGGAAGCTGCAACTTCCGCATCCCGACATCGCGCAATTCAATTACAACACCATCGCCGACGTGGTCATGCATATGCGCTATACGTCACGATATGACGCCAGTCGCCGTCAGACGGTTGAAGCGGATCTATCGCAAGCACTTGGCGCTTTCGATACCATCCTGGTCGAAACAGCCGATGATGAGAGCGGAACGTTACCGTCGCCGCAGTTCCGCCAATTACTTAGCCTGCGCTATGACTTCCCAGCCGAATGGGCGCGTCTGGCGGCCGGGGACGCCGGCCCGGTGCGCCTGTCGTTTGGCGCCGAGCATTTCGGCTATTTGCCGGCCAAGCGCGGGGTGAAGATCGTTAGCATCGAGCTTTTCGAGAAGCCGCTGCATGGTACTAACCAATCCGCCACTGCGGAATATCGGGCCGAATATGAGAACGTCGATATTGGCGAAATGGAAGTTCCAATTCCGGACAATATCAGCGACCCGGTAGGGAACGATATCGCTGACTACGATGTGATTGTGACTTTTCAGCTGCAGGGTGGCTCGACGTAGGGTTGGCACTGAAAAACGAATTGCTCGACGTTGAGTCAGTGTTGATCGGCGTGATTGCCTGGCTCTGCGACCTTTCGGTGGCGGACAACGAAGACACCCATATCCTGAGAGGTCGTGCAAATCCTGCGCACTACTCTCGCACTGAGCCGCTAGGCATACCGGGTCGACGCATGTTTGGATTCCAATTGACCAACATTTTCCCGATTCGACAGATTTCAACACCACGCAACACCACAACACCACGGCAACACCACGGAGACACCATATGTAGAGGTCGCGCCAAGCGAAATCTGGTTCTGCCGAGTCTGTGGCATGCCGAAACCCCTGAATAGCCTGAAGACAGGCTACGTGGAGCTGGCTGTCATAACAATCGGAAAACGCCCCGGATTCTTGTAGGAAATTTCCTAC
>CAYFTI010000103.1:0-8160 GCA_964346065.1 uncultured Hyphomicrobiaceae bacterium | reverse complement strand
AGCGCATTCCGAAAAGCGGGAACCGGTTTTTCAGATAGATTGCGCGCAGCCAGCATCATTGAGCCGTGCTGTCATAATAGCTGACAATGGCGTCAAGGTCCGGACGGTCGCGCTCTGTCGGCGCCTCGGCTGGCGTGCCGATATGGACAAAGCCGGCGATCCGCTCTTTCGGATTCAGCCCCACGGCGGCGCGCGCGCTCTCGTCGTAGGCGTACCACTCTGTCAGCCAATGCGTGGCAAAGCCGAGCGCGTGCGCGGCGTGCACCAGGTTCATGCAGGCTGCGCCCGCCGAAAGAATCTGCTCCCACTCTGGCGCAGCGGGGTGATAGATCGTGTGCGAAACGACCGCTATCACGACTGGAGACCTGAGGAAGCGATTGCGTTCAATGTCCAGCCGCATGTCGGAGGCGTCAGGCTCCTGCCGCGCGAGGATGGTGGCCAGGCGCTCGCCGAGCGCGGCGCGTTCCTCTCCGGCAATGACGACGAACCGCCACGGAACGAGTTTCTTGTGATCCGGCACCCGTGCTGCGATACGCAGCATTGTGTTGATCTGGGGTTCGCTCGGGCCGGGCTCGCAAAGGTTGTCGGCCTTCACGGACCTGCGGCTTTCGAGATGCTCAATCACGGGGTTCGTCATGCGATTCTCCAATTTCTCCGCTCAACTCGCGCGGCAATCACGACGGGGCTGGACATCAGGCAAGATCGGGAGAATGTTTGCGCCATGAAAAGCATTGTCTTCAAGCTTTTTGCCATTTTGACCGGATTCATCGCGCTGGCGGCGACCGGTGTGCATGGCGGCCCGGTATGGGCGCAAGACCGTGTGATCGTTCTCGACGCGACCAACAGCATGTGGGGCCCGATCGAAGGTGGCCGAAAATACGTGATCGCGCGCGACGCGATTGCCGGTGCGGCCTCCCGCCTCAGCTCTGACGCGCGGCTAGGGCTGTACGTCATCGGAAATCAGCCCGGCGCGGGATGCGAAGCCATTACCGAGGCCATTCCTCTTGTGCCGCTGGACCGTGACGCGCTCGATACGGCTCTCGAAAATGCAATTCCGGATCGGGGACGGATGCCCCTGTTCCCCGCGATCGAGCGCGCCGTGAAGGCCCTCCAGGGCGCCGGTGGCGAGGGCCGCATTCTGGTGATCGGCGACGGCGCGGGAACCTGCGTGCCCGATACCTGCGCGGTGGCGCGAGGATTGAAGGGGCGCACTGGCGGCCTGGCCATTGATGCCGTGTCGCTGAATGGCGACGCCGTGACGCGGCGGGGCCTGCAATGCATTACCGACGCGACGGGCGGTACTTACAAGGATGCCGGTACGCGAGCGGAGGTCGCCGCGTTCGTCAGGCAGGCGCTGACAGGCGGGGCCGCCCCTGCCGCGCAGGAGCCGCGCCCTGAAGTGGCAACGCAGGAGAAGACACCGCCGCTACCAGCCGTCAACCCGTTCCGGCCCGGCCAGTCGCCGGTCGTGACGTTACGTGCGGTTCTCGCTGAAGGCCGGGATCCGATCGAGCAGGGGCTTGCCTGGCGCGTGCTTGAAGCGACCGGAGATGCGCCGGAGGTCTGGCGCGGCGCTGATCCGCAGCCGGAACTGAACCTGCCGCCGGGCAGCTATCGGGTTAGCGTCTCCTACGGCACAGTCGATGCCAGTCGCGAAATCGAGGTCAAGCCACGCCGCGGCCAGACGATCACGGTGAATTTGGAGGCAGGCGTTCTGAAGCTCTCTGGCGCGGCCCGGGCGGGCGGCCAGCCCGTCACGGACATTTTCTACTACGTTCATCAGCTTGGCCAGGGCGGCTCCGCGCCCGGCAAGCTCTTTGCCCGCTCCAGCCAGCCGCAGCCGAGCTTCTACCTGCCTGCCGGGACATATCGCGTGATCGCCCGCCATGGTCTCGCCGAGGCTGCCGAAACGGTCGACCTGGAGGCCGGCGCGATTCTCGGCCGCAACCTGTCTCTGAACGCCGGGACCTTACGCGTGAAACCCATCGTTGCGGATGGCGAAGCCGTCCCGCGCGGGACGGTGTTCTTCGTGCACGAACGTGACGGCGATGGCTGGCGCGAGATCGCCCGATCAGCGCAGCGCGAACCATCCTTCGACCTTCCGGCGGGGGCGTACCGCGTCGAGGCCCGGCTGGATAGCGTACAGGCTCGAGACATGGTGGAGATCACTGCGGGCGAACAGTCCGAGCGAACCCTGAGACTTCCCGCTGGTCGGCTCCGGATCGAAACGCGGCTGGCTGACAAGTCCGGTCCGGTCGAGTCCGAAGTGGTTTATCGCATGTTCCGTCTCGATGACGGCAGCGACGAGCTGATCGAGACGTCTGCGCAAGCTCGGTATGACGGTTTCCTGCCAGCGGGCCGGTATCGTGTTGTCAGTGCCTACGGCCTGGGCAATGCGGTCCAGAGCCAGGAAATCGCGATCGACGCGGGCCAGAGCCACAGCCTGACCTTCACGCACGAAGCCGGGCGCGTGCAGCTCGGCGTCGTGAAGGCGAAAGGCGGGCTGACGCTCGGCCAGGTCAACTGGTCGATCCGGGACAGCGAGGGCGAGGAGATCTTCAGTTCGACCGAGAGTATTCCGGAGCCGCATCTGCGCGCCGGTCAATATGTTGCCATAGCTGAGCGCCAAGGACAGACGGTGCGTGAGGCGTTCACGGTATCGCCGAACCGCAAGACCGTGGTGGAAATCGTGGCGCAATAGCGAAACGGGGCGGATGATGAGAAACCGGCATCGGAGCATTCAACGCGTCGTCGCCGGCGCGATTGCGTTGGCGGCGATATCGCTCTTCGCGGCTACCGCGGCGGCGCAAGGCGACAAGGTCATGCTGATCATCGACTCGTCGCGAAGCATGTGGGGCCATATCGACGGCGTGAACAAGGTCGTCCATGCCCGCAAGGCGCTGGAGGGCTTCTTCAAGCAGCAGAAAGAATCGTTTCGGCTCGGCGTAATGGCATACGGGCATCAGCAAAAAGCGAGCTGCGAGGATTTCGAGGTCCTGAAAAACATCGGCTCCATCGACCCGGGGGCCTATGCCAGCGCGGTCAACAACATTGCGCCGAAAGGCTCGACGCCGATCGCCGCAGCCCTTGACGCCGCTGTCGACACGATGGCGCGCGAGAGCGGACGCAAGCACATCGTGTTGTTGAGCGACGGACTGGACAACTGCAAGGGCGATCCATGCGCGCTTGCTTCGCGACTCGGTAAGTCCGCGCCGGACATGACCCTTCATGCCATCGCCTTCGACAAGGGATCCAAGAAGGAAAAGCTTGAACAACTCGCCTGCTTGGCGGAGCCCTCCGGCGGGGTTTTCAAGTTTGCAGATAACCGCGAAGCTCTGGATTCGGCGTTGTCCGCCGTCGCGTCGCGTATAACCGCCCCGCCCCGGCCCGAGCAAACCGCGGCGCTCCCGGAGAACGTCGATCCGAATGCGCCGGTGCCGATCAAGCTGACAGCCTACCTCTCCGGCGCCGACGGACGCGTCAAGCGTGACATTATCTGGCGTATTTTCGCCGGCCGCGCGGGAGATGACGGCCGCTACAAGATGCTTAAGGAGGTGCGCAAGGTCGAGCCGACCCTGGAGCTCCAGCCTGGCTCGTATTTCGTCAATGCGTCCTGGGGCATGGCGCAGACGACCAAGCGGCTGAACATCACGCCGGGACAGCCAGCGCATGAGCAGATCATCCTGAAGGCCGGAGCAATCAAGCTGAAGGCGCGGCAGTCCAATGGCGCTTCGCTCGACATGGATGATGCGCGCTTCGAGATCTTTACGGACAAAACCGACCAGTTCGGTAATCGTGAGCGCATCATCGCGGATGCGCCAGCCGGGCCGGGAATACGGCTGAATGCGGGCACGTATTTCGTTGTCAGCCGGTACGGCGACAGCAACGCGGTCGTTGAAGCGAAAGTCGACGTGAAGCCCGGAAAGCTGAGCGAGGTCAACCTCATCCACGATGCGTCGAAAGTCACCTTCCGGCTGGCGGAGCGGCGCGGCGGCGAAGCTATTGCCGATACCCGATGGACGATTTCCACGGAGGATGGTCAGGTCGTCAAGCGCACCGCCGGAGCTTTTCCAACGCATATTCTCAGCGCCGGGAAGTACAGGGTGCGGGCACAGCATGACGACCAAAGCTATACGCGCCAGTTTGAGCTGGCCGGCAGCGGCACGCGCAAGATCGAGGTGCTCATGCGCTAGAGCATTTTCAGCAAAAGTGGAAGCCGGTTTTGCCTGCGAAGCCGACGGCCGGCGCGAATGCGACGAAAATCAAATAAATCAATGAGTTAGCGTGCGGCCACTGATTCCGATGTCTGTGAAGGCGCCTTGGATTATCCCCGCTGACGTGATCGCAGGACCGATCATATTGCTCGAACTGATGCAAACCTCGCCCGCAAACTCGCCACGAGATAAAGAATGCCTGCTGCGTTTACGCCAGTGAGCAAAAGTAGTGGCAGACCTCAAACCGAGAGTGTGAAGCAGGCATTTAATGCTTCTCGGATTTTTCGAGGAACTGGTCGGCGAAGCTGAAAACCCTGTCCCAATCAGTGAACTCGTGATCCTGCATGACATCGGTCGAGTCACTTTTGCTTGCTACAATAAACTTTACGATCTGTTGTTTGAAGTAATCATATTCGGAATAGCGTAGCGCTCCGGATGCCAACAGGACATCGTCCGGCTGCCAGCCAGTTTCGCTGACAAAGTGATCCACATAGCCTCGCGCTTCCTGTTCTTCGTTCAGTGCCAATGACAGGCTCACCGAGATGAATGCGGATGGCTTTTCCTGGAGTTGAGTCTGATGAGCGATCGCGAAGTTGGTAACCGCCTCGTGATGCTGCCCGTGATGTACGGATGCGGCGACGAAGATCGCATCGAATGAGCCAAGATCCAGATCCGGCTTTGTTGAGACCGTGTCGTAGACCGTCACGTCATGCCCGGCGTTTTTGACATGCGCCGCAAGCTGCTCGGCGATGTGCCGAGTTTGCCCTTCCGTCGTCCCGTAAGCGATGAAAACTTTCATGGAAACCGCCCATTCGTTTAACAGGTGCCGGGTACCTCGGAGACCAGGAAGAAGTCTGGCATGTTGCACCTCGCAGGGCAACACGGGCGACAGTTCAGCCGGGTCATTGCTGTAGCTGCTGGCCCTTTGCGGCCGTCGTGTAAGGACGGTCGAAATGCTCCAAGCCGTTTCAGCGTTGATACTCACCCTCTACAGCGCGCAGTTCGGCACCTTGCAGGTCCGCGCCGACAAGAGTCGCGCCGGACAGATCGGCACGCGAAAGCCGGGCGCCTCGAAGCCGCGTCTTTTCCATATCGGTGCCGCGGAGGCTGGCGCCCCGCAGATCGGTGCCGCTTAGATCGGCACGGCTCAGATTCGACCGGTCGAGGACGGCATAGCGAAAGTCGCGCCCGCGCAATCTGAGGCTGCGCTGGCTGTCCGGGCCTCCGTCGATCGCGACAACGTCCGTGTCCGTCACGATCAGATTGCGCGCAAACCAGCTCTCTGCATCGCCTGAAACCATGTCTACCCGGCCCTCGAACAGATAGGCCGTCGGCAAAAAAGCAAAGCGGTCTGCCTCGCTGCGCGATGCGCCGTAGGGGACCGGCGTGCGAAACCGCTCGATCGAGGCCATGACCCGATCCGCCCCTTCGCCCGGGATCGTCGCCACGGCGAAGGAGAAGAACATCGCTGCGATCCACACAACGAGCATTGCGAGGAAGCTCAACGGATACGAGATGATGCTTTGTCCAAGACCGCGAATGTAGCCGGACGCGGGATAGTGCAGCAGTATCCAGAAAATCGCGAAGATCAGGAAATCGACAAGGACGAAGGCGCGCTGCGCGGTGGTGACACCGGGATCGTGGTGCGGCAGGAAGACGATCTGAAACGAGATCAGAAGGGCCAGCGGCAGGATCCAGAGGGAAACCGCCGTCATGGCATGGAGGAATGCGGAAAACAGCCAGCTCCGGCTTGGCCCGGCGATCGCCTGCACATAGAAATAGGAATGAAGCTGAATCCGCATCCGATGCGTACGACGAAAGGCATGGCCTTCCTGCCTGGCGACGCGCTCGTGGAAATCTCGCACCTTGCGAGATAACGAGACATGCTGGAGCAGCAGATTGATATGAACCAGCAACACGACGGCAGGGCCGACTATGAAGAACGCGCGAAGGCTTACGTCTATCTGGAGAACGGGAAGCGTCACAGGGGTATTCAGCAGAAGGTCTGTGTGCCGTATGCCCGCCAAGGTGATGAAGAGATAGGCCAGCAGAGCGATGAACACGATCCAGCCGTTGCGCGCGGAGCTGCTTGCCGCGTTGACATGGTCCAGCAGGAAAGCGTTCTGCGCGTCAGAATCGCTGATGACGTCGCGGGCTGAGACGTGGCTCATTGGCAACTCCGGGAGCGGGCGGGTGAGCGCACTTCGCCGCCGTCTGGGGGCGGATATGGAACACGCCATGCTGATACCCGCTGTTCACCCGCCTCGCAATGCGGATCGCCAGGCGGCGGTGTGAAATGTGCAAGGTGGTGATCGGCAGACACGAGGCGCAGGCGGTCAGCGGCGCCAGCAAGTTGAGAGTACGGGGATGACATCGCAAAAGACGCTATCCGTGCGCGGCGCGCGCGAGCACAACCTGGCCGACGTCTCGCTCGAGCTGCCGCGCGAGGAGCTTATCGTGATGACCGGGTTGTCCGGCTCCGGCAAGTCGAGCCTGGCATTCGACACGATATACGCCGAGGGCCAGCGCCGCTATGTCGAGAGCCTGTCGGCTTATGCGCGGCAATTCCTGCAGATGATGCAGAAGCCGGATGTCGACAGTATCGAGGGGCTGTCGCCGGCGATCTCCATCGAGCAGAAGACGACGAGCCGCAATCCGCGCTCCACGGTCGGCACCGTCACCGAAATCTATGACTACATGCGCCTGCTGTTCGCGCGGGTGGGCACCCCGTACTCCCCGGCGACCGGCCTGCCGATCGAAAGCCAGACGGTCACGCAGATGGTCGACCGGGTCATGGCGCTGCCCGAGGGCACGCGGCTTTACCTGCTCGCACCGATCGTGCGCGGGCGCAAGGGCGAATACCGCAGGGAACTGGCGGACCTGCAGAAAAAGGGCTTCCAGCGCGTCAAGATCGACGGCCAGTTCTACGAGATCACCGAGGCGCCCGCGCTCGACAAGAAGCTCAAGCACGACATCGACGTCGTCGTGGACCGCATCGTCGTGCGCGAGGATCTCGGCAACCGGCTGGCCGACAGCTTCGAGACCGCGCTCAGCCTGGCGGACGGACTGGCCATCGCGGAATTCGCCGACAAGACCGACGACAAGGGCGAGGCCGAACGCATCATGTTCTCCGAGCGGTTCGCCTGCCCGGTTTCCGGCTTCACCATCGAGGAAATCGAGCCGCGGCTGTTCTCGTTCAACAACCCCTACGGTGCCTGCCCGGACTGCGACGGGCTGGGCACCGAGCTGAAATTCGAGCCCGCGCTGGTCGTGCCGGACCCGTCTCTCAGCCTCCAGCAGGGCGCGATCTACCCGTGGGCGCGCACAGGCAACACCACGCCGTTTTATACGCAGACGCTTCAGGCCATCGCGCGGCACTACAAGGTGAGCATGAAAACGCCGTGGAGCGACCTTCCCGAAAATGTGCGCGATGTTATCCTGTTCGGCTCGGGCAAGGAGAAGATCACGTTCGTCTATGACGACGGACTGCGATCCTACCAGACCACAAAACCGTTCGAGGGTGTTATCCCGAACATAAAGCGGCGCTGGCTGGAGACCGACAGCGGCTGGGTCCGCGACGAACTGAGCCGTTATCAATCGGACCACCCGTGCGACACCTGCGGCGGGCACAGGCTGAAGCCACAGGCGCTGGCCATCAGGATCGGCGACAAGCATATCGGGCACGTTGCTCAGATGTCGATCCGCGATGCGAGCAAGTGGTTCGCCGAAGCACCCGACATGCTGACCCCGCAGCGTCAGGAAATCGCGGCACGCATCCTCAAGGAGATCCGCGACCGGCTGAATTTCCTGAATGATGTCGGGCTGGAATATCTGACGCTCAGCCGCGGCGCGGGCACGCTGTCAGGCGGGGAAAGCCAGCGCATACGGCTTGCCAGCCAGATCGGCTCGGGGCTGACCGGCGTGCTCTACGTGCTGGACGAGCCAT